>CAYYAP010000121.1:0-5720 GCA_964469575.1 uncultured Thiohalobacter sp. | reverse complement strand
GAACGCGCGCGCATGAATCATCTGGCCATGCTGGGCGAGTATCGGCCCGACATGGAAACGGCTGCCTGAGCATCATGACGGGTACGAATGGGTCCGCCTTCATGTACATGATTCCGCTGCTGGATGCGATTAACGAATTTCTGCCGGAGGCAAACTGACGTGGACCGGGAAACGCTGCACCGCTTTTTACACGACATGCTGCTGGCACGTGCCTTCGAGGAACGCGCCGCACAGGAATACAGCGAGGGGAACATCGCCGGGTTTCTGCACCTGTACCCGGGCGAAGAAGCGGTTGCCGTCGGCGTGATCCATGCCACGGAGCCCGGTGACTATATTGCTACGACCTACCGCGAACATGTGCATGCGCTGGTGCGCGGGATACCGCCCCGAGAGGTGATGGCGGAACTGTTTGGCCGCCGGGACGGTATCTGCAAGGGCATGGGAGGGTCCATGCACCTGTTCGATCGCGAGCGTCGATTCATGGGTGGCTACGCCATTGTCGGCGAAACCTTCCCGGTCGCAACCGGCATTGCCTACAGCATTGCGTTACGACAACTGCCGGAAGCGGTGATCTGTTTCTTCGGCGACGGCGCCGTGAACCAGGGCACCTTCCACGAGGCGCTGAACATGGCGGCCCTGTGGAAACTGCCGGTGCTGTTTGTCTGCGAGAACAACCACTACCAGATCGGCACCGAGATCCATCGTCATTCGGCCGTGGTCGATGTCCACAAACGCGCCTGCGCCTATAACATCCCGGCGGAAAAGCTCGACGGCATGGATGTGATCAATGTCTACCAGGCCACCCTGCACGCACTGGCGCAGATCCGCGCCGGCAACGGGCCACAGTTGCTGGAATTTGAAACCTATCGCTTCCGTGGTCACTCGATGGCTGACGCAGGCCGCTACCGCCCCCGCTCTGAAGTCAATTCCCAGGCAGAGCGTGACCCGGTAGAAACCGTCATCCATGAAGCAAAAATCGGTTACCCGACCCAGGCCGAAATCGCTGCGGCCGGACCGGACCTGGTTGAGCAACTGGTCTGCCATAGCTGCGCCGTGGATCATTTTAACGACCAACACATTGAAACTGTCCGTCAGGATGTCAAACGCATTGTTGACGACGCCGTACAGTTTGCCCTGTCCAGTCCGCCACCGACGATGGATGACGCCTGGTCCAGCCTGCACTGCAACCGCCAGCATGAAACCCTGACGGGAGGGACGTGACATGACGGAAACCCTGCAATTCTGGCAGGCCCTGAACCGGGCGCTGGATATTGAAATGTCCAGTGATGAATCCGTCTTTACGCTGGGTGAGGACGTCGGCCTGTATGGCGGCACCTATCGCGTGACCGAAAGCCTCTATGCCAAATACGGAGAATGGCGGGTGCGCGACACGCCCATTTCGGAAGGTGGTTTTACCGGGCTGGGTATTGGCGCCGCACTGACCGGCATGCGGCCGGTGGTCGAGATCATGACCATCAACTTTGCCTTGCTGGCGCTGGACGCCATCATCAATATGGCCGCCAAGATCCCCTTCATGTCCGGTGGGCAGTTCCCCATGCCGCTGGTCATTCGTATGCCGGGGGGTGTTGCCAAACAACTGGCCGCCCAGCATTCACAGCGCCTGGAACATACCCTGATGAATGTCCCCGGGCTGCGGATTGCCGTACCGGCGACGCCCCGGGACGCCTACTGGCAACTCCGCCAGGCCATCGCCAGCGACGAACCGGTTATCCTGCTGGAACACGAGTTGTTGTATTTCGAACAGGGTGAAGTCGATCTTGCGGCCGAACCACCACCCATGCACCAGGCGGCGATCCGCCGCACCGGCACAGACCTGACGCTGGTGAGTTATTCCAGGATGGCGAACCTGGCAGCGCAGGCGGCGGACATACTCGCCAAAGACAATATCAAAGCGGAGGTGATCGACCTGCGCAGCCTGAGCCCGATTGACTGGGACACCTGCGCCGCCTCCCTGCACAAAACCCACCGCCTGCTGGTGGCAGAAGAAGACTGCCGGTTTGCCGGGGCGGGTGCCGAGATCATTGCGACACTGAACGAACGTTGTTTTTATGATCTTGATGCCGCGCCTGCCCGCGTCGCCGGACTGGACATGCCGACACCCTTCAACGCCGAACTCGAGGCCGCCAGCATCCCCGCGGTCAGTGATATCGTCGAAGCCGCCCGGCAACTGGTGGGGCGGAATAGATGACTTAGCAACTATTAATATGCTAATATTGTCCGTTTTCCCGGCCCGCAACACCGCAGGCCTCAGAGGGCACCCATGCTGTTTAACTTCGAATGCACCGAACGGGGCTGTCCCAAAAATGACATTCTCTCCGGTCTGACCGTCGCCCTGGCGCTGGTGCCCGAGGCGGTGGCGTTCGCGTTTGTGGCGGGTGTCGGGCCACTGGTCGGGCTGTATGCTGCCTTCATGGTCGGCCTGATTACCGCGGTAGCCGGCGGCCGGCCGGGCATGATCTCGGGCGCCACCGGCGCACTGGCGGTGGTCATGGTCAGCCTGGTCGCCCAACACGGTGTTGAATACCTGTTTGCTGCGGTGGTACTGATGGGCGTCATCCAGATGGCCGTGGGCCTGCTAAAGCTCGGCAAGTTTATCCGTATCGTGCCCCACCCGGTGATGCTGGGATTTGTCAACGGCCTGGCTATTGTCATCTTTCTCGCCCAGTTGAATAACTTCAAGGTAGCAGACACCGCTGGCAAACTGCAGTGGATGCAGGGCCAGTCGCTGTTGATCATGCTGGGACTGGTGGCGCTGACCATGGCAATCATCCAGTTCCTGCCGAAACTGACCAAAGCCGTGCCGGCATCACTGGCCGCCATTGTCGCGGTATCGCTGCTGGTGATTTTCATCGGCCTGGAAAGCCGCACTGTGGGTGATATGGCCTCGATCGCCGGCGGTCTGCCGGACTTCCACCTGCCTATGGTGCCGCTTAACCTGGAAACGCTGAAAATTATTCTGCCCTATTCCATTATCCTCGCCGCCGTCGGCCTGATCGAGTCTCTGCTGACCCTGAGCCTGATTGACGAAATCACTGAAACGCGCGGCCAGGGTAACCGGGAATGCATCGGACAGGGCCTGGCCAACAGTGTCACCGGCCTGTTCGGCGGCATGGGTGGCTGCGCCATGATCGGCCAGAGCATGATCAACGTGAATTCCGGCGGCCGCGGCCGACTGTCCGGCATCAGCGCCGCCCTGTTTTTGCTGCTGTTCATCCTGGCGGCTTCCGACCTGATTGAAATGATCCCGCTGGCGGCGCTCACCGGGGTGATGTTTATGGTCGTGATCGGCACCTTTGAATGGTCGAGCCTGCGTATTATCCACAAAATCCCGCTCAGCGATGCCTTTGTGCTGATACTGGTATCCGCTGTCACAGTAGCCACTGACCTGGCGGTCGCCGTGGTGGTCGGTGTCATTGTGTCGGCACTGGTATTTGCCTGGGAACACGCCAAGCATCTGCGCGTGGAATCTTTCATCGATGATACTGGCTCCAAAGTCTATGAACTTCACGGCCCGTTGTTTTTTGCCTCGGTGCGCAACTTCCAGGAGCTGTTCAACTGTCAGGATGACCCGGATGACGTTATTATCGAGTTTCAGCATTCGCGCGTCATGGATCACTCGGCGATAGAAGCCATCGACACGCTGGCTGAACGCTACGTCAATGCCGGTAAAACCCTGCACTTGCGTCATGTGAGTCAGGAATGTCGCAAGTTACTGCACAAGGCCGATGACCTGGTGGAGGTCAACGTCATGGAAGACCCTCGCTACCATATCGCCGCCGACGAACTGGCCTGAGCCTGGCGTCGCATTAGTAAACACATCTCTCCCCATATTCCCAAACAGGTTAACGACCCGATCCAACGGGGCATATACCTCAGGCGGCATCAAGGAGAGTCCCGGGACAACACAGAGTGTTGCCCCCTCTCCATTCCTCACACCACCGGTGTGCTGGAGCGCTATACCCGGCGCAGGCCGGGCAACAGGTAGATACAATGTCAGACTCAAATCAAGTCACCCGTTTTTCTGATCTGGAACTTGCACCCGCACTGTTAAAAGCTGTCGAAGATGTCGGCTACGAGCAACCCTCTCCCATTCAGGCCGAATGTATCCCCATACTTCTGGAAGGCAAGGATCTGATCGGCCAGGCACAGACAGGCACCGGCAAAACCGCCGCCTTCGCGCTGCCACTGCTGTCACGGCTGGACCTGAAACTGCGCGAACCCCAGCTGCTGGTGCTGGCGCCGACACGCGAACTGGCGATCCAGGTTGCAGAAGCCTTCCAGACCTACGCCCGTCATCTGAAAAACTTTCACGTGCTGCCCATCTATGGCGGCCAGTCCTATGAGATTCAGCTACGCCAGCTAAGACGCGGCGTACACGTTGTGGTCGGTACCCCGGGCCGCGTAATGGACCACATGCGCAATGGAAAGCTGAAACTGAACAGCCTGAAGGCGCTGGTACTCGACGAAGCCGATGAAATGCTGCGCATGGGCTTCATCGATGATGTGAAATGGGTGCTGGAGCAAACACCGGATACGCGTCAGGTCGCGCTGTTCTCGGCGACAATGCCAAAAGAGATTCGTAAGGTCGCCGAACAGCACCTGAACAAGCCTGTCGTCATCAAGGTCGCGCAAAAGACCGCCACCGCCGAGACCATCCGGCAGCGTTACTGGCCTGTCAGCGGCCTGCACAAGCTGGATGCACTGACACGCATCCTGGAAGCCGAAGACTTCAACGCCATGCTGATCTTCGTGCGCACCAAGACTGCCACCGTAGAACTTGCAGAAAAACTGGCTGCACGCGGCCATGCCGCCGAGGCACTCAATGGCGACATTCAGCAAAAAATGCGCGAGCGAATTGTTGACCGCCTGAAAAAAGGTCAGATCGATATTCTTGTCGCCACTGACGTGGCGGCCCGTGGACTGGACGTTAGACGCATCAGTCACGTCGTCAATTACGATATCCCCACCGATGTTGAAGCCTACATCCACCGCATTGGCCGTACCGGCCGCGCGGGTGAAACCGGTGACGCCATTCTGTTTGTCTCGCCGCGTGAAAAACGTCTGCTGCGCGCGATCGAGAAGACCATTCGCCAGCCTATCGAACCGATGCAGTTGCCTACCGCCAAAGACATCAACCAGCAGCGCGTATTGCGTTTCAAACAACGTATTCGTGACAAGCTCGCGGATGAAAAGAACGAGCTTTACTACCAGTTGCTGACCGAGGTGCAGGAAGAAGACGGCGCCGAGCCGCTGGAGATTGCGGCCGCACTTGCCGGGCTACTCCAGGGTGATGAGCCCCTGCTGCTTTCCGAGAAGGCGCACAAGCCTGTGCGTGAAGAACGCGGGAACCGTGGCGCGTTCAACGATGAGAAACGCCCGCCCCGCCGCAGTAAATCAGCTGGCTCGGACAAGGCGATTCCATTAAAGGGTCATCCCGAAGTCGAAATGCTGCGCTTCCGAATAGAAGTCGGTTATCAACACGACATCAAGCCCGGCAACATTGTCGGCGCCATTGCCAACGAAGCCGACCTGGAAAGTGAATACATCGGTCATATCGAAATCTATGAAGATTATTCAACCATCGATCTGCCGGCCGGTATGCCCAAGGAAACCTTCTTTGCACTGAAAAAAACCCGCGTGTGCCAGCATCGCATGGACATCAGTGTAGCCGGGGAACCCCGAACCGAAGGAAAACGCAA
>CAYYAP010000120.1:0-7342 GCA_964469575.1 uncultured Thiohalobacter sp. | reverse complement strand
ATCTTTTCACCGGAGTGCTCAGGATCATCCTCGAAATCTTCCAGGCCCACCACCCACTCGCGCAAGTCGGTAAAACGCACCGTGGTCGGGTCCACATCCGGGTATTTTTCATCCAGCTCAATGGCCACATCGAGTGAATCGGTCCATTTCAGCGCCATACTATCTGCCCTCTAATGACTTTCACTGACCATGTTGATGGTGTATTTGGGAATCTCCACCACCAGGTCCTCATCCGCAACCTTTGCCTGGCAACTGAGCCGGGAATCCGGCTCCAGCCCCCAGGCCTTGTCGAGCAGGTCGTCTTCCGTTTCATCGGATGCTTCCAGCGAATCGAACCCCTCACGCACATACACATGACAGGTGGTGCAGGCGCAGGATTTTTCACAGGCGTGCTCGATTTCGATATGACTGGCCAGCGCGGCGTCACAGATGGTGGTGCCTGGCTCGGCTTCCACCACCGCGCCTTCCGGGCAAATCTCTTCGTGGGGCAGGAAAATAATCTTGGGCATAGGCGTTGCTCTATTTGAATTCGTCGATCGCGTGGCCGGTCATGGCCTTGCGGATATTGGCGTTCATGCGACGATCCACATAAGCGCTACTGGCTGCTTCGAGGTTTTCGATGGCCTGTTTAATCGCCCGGTGGTTACTGCCGTTACGCGCCTCGCGCAGCGCCTCGGTCGCCGTATCAATACTGGCGCGCTCATCCGTATCCAGAAACTCGTCGCCATCCTGACTGAGTGCGGCCTGGATGGCTTCCAGTACCCGGTCTGCCTCGACCTGCTGCTCACGCAGCCGGCGCGCTTGCATATCGTCTTTGGCGTGATCCATGGAATCACGCAGCATGCTCTCCACTTCCGAGTCAGTGAGGCCGTATGAGGGCTTGACCTCGATATGCGCCTGCACACCACAGGTTTGTTCACGCGCCGTCACGCTGACCAGACCGTCGGCATCCACCTGGAAACTGACCAGGATGCGCGCCGCGCCGGCCGCCATCGGCGGAATATCGCGCAACTCAAAATGCGCCAGCGAACGACAATCCTCGACCAGTTCGCGCTCTCCCTGCACGACGTGCAGCGCCATGGCCGTCTGTCCGTCCTTGAAAGTGGTAAATTCCTGGCCTCGCGTCACCGGGATGGTGGTATTACGCGGGATAATCTTTTCCGTCAACCCGCCCATGGTCTCGATACCCAGCGACAGCGGAATAACATCCAGCAGCAGCATGTCGTCTTCCGGCTGGTTACCGGCGAGGATATCCGCCTGGATAGCCGCGCCCACGGCCACAACCCGGTCCGGGTCAATATCCACCAGTGGCTCGCGTTCAAAGAATCTTCCAACCTCGGAACGCACTTTCAGAACCCGGGTGGAACCGCCCACCATGACTACCGCGGCAATATCCTCGCGATCGATACCTGCATCGCGTAACGCACGGCGACACGGTGCCAGGGTTTTTTTGATCAGGGGTTCGATAATGTCGTCAAGCTGCGCGCGGGTCAGCTCGCCGCGCCAGTCGCCGCCATCCGCAAGCGTCAGCTCGATACTGACCTGTTCTGCATCGGTCAGGGCTTCCTTGGTGCGGCAGGCTTGCTGCA
The DNA here is from genome assembly GCA_964469575.1 of uncultured Thiohalobacter sp. Lineage (GTDB taxonomy): Bacteria > Pseudomonadota > Gammaproteobacteria > DSM-19610 > DSM-19610 > Thiogranum. Next base: position 5,753 of record CAYYAP010000120.1, on the reverse strand, counting down.
GGAGCCGGCGCTGCATGCCATGGTCCGGGCTGCCCGCCACACCGGCCTGCTGCATCAGCCATTCGGCAATCAGGCGGTCCATATCGTCACCACCCAGTGCGGTATCGCCCGCTGTCGCCAGCACTTCGAACACCCCCTGGTTGAGGCGCAGAATGGAAACGTCGAAGGTGCCACCACCGAGGTCATAGACCACGATCACGCCATCGGAATCCTTGTCGAGCCCATAGGCCACGGCTGCCGCGGTCGGCTCGTTGAGCAGGCGCATCACATTGAGACCGGCGAGCTTGCCGGCATCACGGGTCGCCTGCCGTTGCGCATCGTCAAAATAGGCCGGCACGGTAACCACCACCCCGGTCAGCTCACCACCCAGCGTCACCTCGGCGCGCTGGCGCAATTCGACCAGGATATCGGCAGAAACCTGCACGGGACTCTTGTCACCGGCAGCCGTATGAATCAGCGGCATCCCCGATTCGGCGGCGACAAAGTGATACGGCAATTCCGTACCAAGACGCTTCACGTCGTCAACCCCGCGGCCCATGAAGCGCTTGACGGATACGAGGGTATTGAGCGGGTCGTCCGCTGCCTGCTCGCGCGCGGCCAGACCCACTTCCGCCACACCGTCTTCACGGTAATGCACGACAGAGGGCAGGCGATGATGTCCGTCCTGGCCGGGCAAGGTTTCGGCCACACCGTTACGCACGCTGGCGACCAGCGAGTTGGTGGTGCCGAGGTCGATACCCGCCGCCAGGCGATGCTGGTGGGGCGCGGTCGACTGACCGGGTTCGGAAATTGTCAGTAAGGCCATAAGTCAGAGAAGTTCATCTTCGAGGTCGGCTTCCAGTTCCTGCACTTCGTTTTGCAAACGGGTGAAAAACTGCATCTTCTGCACCAGTGCGACAGCCGCTTCAACATTGCCGGCATCGGCATCGAGTACCTGCGCCAGCTCGCTTTCCAGCACGTTATACAACGTCGCGATCTCTCTGGCCAGCCCGTCGAGTGACGTCAGCGGGTCTTGCTGACCGCGAATCTCGCCCAGCTGCTCACGCAACTCCATCTGCTGCATCAGAAAGGCCGGATCGGCCTGCATCGTCTGCTGGTCGTCTATCGTACGCCCGCGCAGTTCAAGCAGATAACGTGCGCGTCGTAGCGGATTTTTCAGCGTCTGGTAGCCTTCGTTGATGTGCGTCGCATGCTGCATGGCGACACGACGCTCCTGTTCGCCCGCACTGGCGAAGCGGTCCGGGTGTACGCTGCGCTGCAAATCCCGGTAGTGCATACCCAGTGCTACCCGGTCAAGGGCATACTGTACAGGCAGGGAGAACAACTCAAAAAAGTTTTGCGTCAGCACCGACGACATAGCTATGACCCGGTTCTGGACTAGATGGTGAAGCTTTCGCCGCAACCACACTCGTCCTTGACGTTGGGGTTGTTGAATTTGAAACCTTCGTTAAGGCCTTCCTTGCCAAAGTCGAGTTCAGTGCCGTCGAGGTACAGCAGGCTCTTGGGATCGACAATAACCTTGACACCATGGCACTCGAACACGACGTCGTTATCCTCGACTTCATCCACGAACTCCAGCACGTAGGCCATACCGGAACAACCGGATGTACGCACGCCGAGACGCAGGCCCACACCCTTGCCGCGCTGTTCAAGGAAGGTGTTGACGCGTTGCACTGCGGATTCTGTCAGGGTAATCGCCATACTGCATCACTCCTCAGTGCGCGGCCCACTGGACGGATTCCAGGTCGATCCCATCCTTGTACATTTCCCACAACGGGGAAAGGTCACGCAACTTGCCAATCTTGCTGCGCACCAGTTCGATGGTGTAATCAATTTCTTCTTCGGTGGTAAAGCGCCCGAGGGTGAAACGGATGGAACTGTGCGCCAGCTCATCATTGCGACCAATCGCGCGCAGCACATAGGAAGGTTCCAGGCTGGCGCTGGTACAGGCTGAGCCGGAAGACACGGCCAGATCCTTCAGTGCCATAATCAGGCTCTCGCCCTCGACAAAATTGAAACTGATGTTGAGGTTACCCGGAATGCGCTGATCGAGAGCCCCATTCACATACACTTCCTCGATATCCTTGAAACCGTCATACAAACGGTCGCGCAGCTTGGCAAGGCGTATATTTTCGGCTGCCATTTCTTCCTTGGCGATGCGGAAGGCTTCGCCCATACCGACAATCTGGTGCGTCGGCAGGGTACCGGAACGCATACCGCGCTCGTGACCGCCACCGTGCATCTGCGCTTCCAGTCGCACACGGGGTTTGCGGCGTACATACAGGGCGCCGATACCCTTGGGGCCGTAAATCTTGTGTGCAGAGAAAGACATCAGGTCGACTTTCATCGCCTGCGTATCAATCGCTACCTTGCCGGCGCTCTGCGCGGCATCCACATGGAACACAATCTTGCGTTCGCGGCAGATCTCGCCAATGGCGGCAATATCCTGGATTACACCGATTTCATTATTGACGTGCATCACGCTGACCAGGGTCGTGTCTTCACGCAACGCTGCCGTGAGCTTGTCGAGATCCAGCAGGCCATTGCTCTCGGGGGCGAGGTAGGTCACCTCGAAGCCCTCACGTTCGAGCTGGCGACAGGTGTCCAGTACCGCCTTGTGCTCGGTCTTGACGGTCACGATGTGCTTGCCTTTCTTGCTGTAAAAATGCGCCGCACCCTTGATCGCCAGGTTGTCCGACTCGGTGGCGCCGCTGGTCCAGACAATTTCCTTTGGATCGGCATTGATCAGCGCCGCCACGTTCCTGCGCGCTTCCTCAACTGCCTCGTCGGCTTCCCAGCCGAAGCTGTGCGAACGCGAAGCCGGGTTGCCAAAGCGGCCATCCGGCGTCAGGTAGCTGCACATTTTCTCCGCGACACGCGGGTCAACCGGTGTTGTCGCAGAGTAATCAAGGTAGATTGGCGTTTTCACAGTCATAAGTTTTACACCTGAAAATAAGTCGTATTTATCACTTCACCAGCCGGCAACCTGCCCGGCCTTGTCAATCCATTGCAGCTGTTGGCCGATCTGCTCCAACACTGCATCAATGTCCTGTTGCGTCGTATCACGCCCCATACTGAGACGAATCGCGCTGCGCGCAACTGCCGCGTCAATGCCCATTGCCGTCAGTACGTGACTGGGCGCATTGTTGCCACTCGAACAGGCCGAGCCGCTGGACACCCCGATACCGGCGCGATCCAGTTGCATCAACAGGGCCTCGCCATCGATACCGGCAACGGCTACCTGAACCGTGTTCGGCAGTCGCGGTGCCTGCTGCGCAAACACTGTGACCTGTGGAAAACGTTGCAGGCCATGTTCAAGCGTCTCACGTAAGGCACGCAAGCGTTTACTGTCTTCATCCAGTCGCTGCAAGGCCAGCTCTGCCGCCACGCCAAAACCGACAATACCGGCCACGTTTTCCGTGCCGGCGCGGAAACCACGTTCCTGGCCGCCGCCGTATTGCAACGGCGTCAGTTCCAGCGACTTGTCGAACACCAGCGCACCAACGCCCTGCGGGCCATAAATTTTGTGTGCCGACAGGCTCATTAACTGTACGCCACTATCAGGAAAACTCACCGGCAGCTTGCCCACCGCCTGTACCGCGTCGGTATGCATCACCGCGCCAAGCGAACGCGCGTAACCGGCAATGCCCGCAATGTCCTGGAGCGCACCTGTCTCGTTGTTCGCCAGCATCACCGATACCAGGCGGGTATCGGTCGTAATACCCTGCTTTACCGATGCTTCAGTGACCCTGCACTGGTCATCAACCGCCAGCCAATCGACCTGCCAGCCTGATTGTCCCAGTTGTTGCGCCTTTTCCAGTACCGAGGGATGCTCCACCGCACTGACCGCGATCCGGGCAGGCGTGCAACCGGCCGTCAGCGCATGCAAGGCCAGGTTATTCGACTCGGTGCCACCACTGGTAAAAATGACCTGTGATGGCTGAGCACCCACCAGCTGTGCCACCTGCTCGCGCGCCGCATCAATCTGTGCCCGTCGCGCACGCCCGAACTGGTGGGTACTGGACGGGTTGCCCGGCATGCCGTCCATGCAGGCCATCATGGCATCGCGCACCGGGGCGGCAAGCGGTGTCGTGGCGTTATAATCAAGGTAGTACTTCATGCCCGCCGGCCCTCTAGAGCGAACCGATGGCTTCGTCGGTCTGCGTAAGGTCGACCATCACATCCTGTCCGGCCTCAACATCCCGCTCGGCGCCCTGCTCAACCAGTTGCGCCAGGGAAATTTCGTTCAGGAATGTGTATATCTGTTCACTCAGTTCCGTCCACAAGTCGTGCGTCAGGCAACGCTGTCCATCCTGGCAGTTTTCCTCGCCACCACAACGCGTCGCATTCACCGTCTCATCGACCGCCACCACGACGTCAGCAATGGCGATATCCGCCGCGTCGCCGTTCAGCAGGTAACCGCCACCGGGGCCACGCGTACTGGACACCAGTCCATTACGGCGTAAGCGCGTAAACAGCTGTTCCAGGTACGAGAGTGAAATGCCCTGGCGCTCGGAAATTGCTGCGAGCGTGATCGGTCCCTGGTTCGCATGCAGCGCCAGATCCAACATTGCCGTCACGGCATAGCGACCTTTGCTGGTCAATTTCATGCCAACCTGCCTTATTCAACTCTCGGAAAACCTTGCTAAAGTGCCATAACTGAGTAAAACAGTCAAGAATTAGCAACCCGCCGGAAACAGGGGTTACCGGGCACCGCCGGCAAGGTATTGATGTGGCAGGGGCATCTGCAGAAATACGCGTTAAACCGCAACAAACTGACCACCAGCCCGTTCACAACACCCCGCCTGCGGTCCGGCCTTCACCCACACCTGAAATCAGTCTGACTTGCTGTTATCCGGGCTATCGGGTGGCTCGTCGCCAGCGGCTTCCGGCTCGTCGTCACCGGTTTCGATCGGCGGCGTTGTGCAGGATGCCCGGCTATCCAGCTCACAGGGGCCAAGATCGGGCATCTGCATGTCGGCCACTTCAGCACCCAGGCCTTTCAAGCCCCGGCACATATCCTCCAGGCGTTTGTCCATCACGTGGATGTGATCCAGCATATTGTTGATGGCATTGGCGACCGGATCGGGCATGTCCTGGGTACTGCCATAGGCGTCGAAACCCATTTTTTTCGCGATGGCCTCGCGACGCTTTTGCTGCTCGGAGACACTGCCCCCGACCACGCGCCCGGGTACACCAACCACGGTGGCGCCATCATGAACATCACGCAGCACCACGGCATTGGAACCGATACGCACATCGTTACCAATATGAATCGGACCCAGTACCTTGGCGCCCGCGCCAATCACGACATCGTTGCCCAGCGTGGGATGGCGCTTGCCCTTATCCCAGCTTGTACCGCCCAGCGTCACCCCGTGGTACAGGGTGCAATCGTCACCGATCTCGGCCGTTTCACCAATCACAACGCCCATACCGTGATCGATGAAAAAACGCCGCCCGATGGTGGCGCCGGGATGAATTTCGATGCCGGTTAACCAGCGGGCAACATTCGACAGCACCCGCGCCAGCAAGGGCAGACCGTTGTTCCAGAGCGCGTGAGTAAGACGATGCATCAGCACGGCGTGGAACCCCGGGTAAGTCGTAATGACCTCAAAACGGGTACGCGCAGCCGGATCGCGGTCAAACACGCAGTTCAGGTCTTCCCGCATTCGCTCCCACATACCTCACCCGCTGACTTGAAGATAGCGGTCTATTATAGGCACCGGCAGCCAGCGCGCCAATTCACGCATATT
>CAYYAP010000119.1:0-7365 GCA_964469575.1 uncultured Thiohalobacter sp. | reverse complement strand
GGACCGTCCTCCGGTGGAAGCTTCACGGACGACTTATCACCTTTTTTCAAACGCGTGTAAACGGGATTGTCCCAGCTACCGGTTACCTTGTAGCGTACCTGCGCCATACGGTTAAACCGCTTGCCTACCAACCGCTCGGCCAGGTACACCGCTGCACCGACGGCCGGACCACCTGCTATGGCTCCGGCCAGCGGGAGACTGGAACTCACCTGCGGCGTCACCTTGATCAGCTGGTCATAGTCCCGTTTGGTCAGCCCGGTACGCCCGGAAATCTCGATGATGGCCGAGCTTCCTTCTATGACGAAATCTTCCGTGTAGGCATTGCCGTCGCTGATCACCAGTGAGCCTGCCATTTTATCGAAGCTGAAGCCTTCTTTTGTCAGGTCGGTAAAATCCAGCGTAAGGCGTCGCTGTAGTGAATTAAGGCTGAACAGGTTGAGTAATTTGCCTGCCCTTTCCTTAACCTCAACCAGACGCCCCTTGCCGGTTTCCAGGCTGATTTTGCCTTCCACCGTCGCCAGGTTGAAACTCGCCGGGTTTCCGGGCCAGTCGAGCGAAGCATGCCCCTTCATCCGGGCATCTTCTATCACCCCGCGCTCATCAAACATTTTCACCAGCTCGCCGAGTTCGCCTCCGGTAATGTCGGCGCGGAAACGCGTACTCTGCTGCTTGCCCTGCTGCAACCAGGCGCCCTCGCCGTTGAAGGCGATCGCCTTCGAGTCGACCTTGAGATGCGGGAAGTCCATCCCTTCCGGCACCCGTTTACCGCGTATGGCCACCTTGCCCAGGGCATAGGGTCCCAGCTGCACCGTACCGATGTCGAGGTCCAGGTTGGGCAGGCGTTCCGGTGTTAACACCACCTTGTGACCGGTCTTCCCGGTGTCCTTCGCCTTGACTGCTATCAGTTTCTTCAGTCGCACAGCCAGTGTCGGCGCCGCGTCACCCGTCGCCGGCACCCAGCTTGCCTGGCCGGCCATGTCACGTCCGCTGATACTGAAACGCCATGGGTCATCTACCTGGCTGGATACGTCCAGGTCCTGCGCCAGGTAACCCAGCAAGGAAACCTGGCGGATGTGCAGGTCTGTCGATACCGGTGGAGCCGAGGTCGAAGTCAGGGCATTGTGGCGGGCAATACCACGCAGCAGGTCAGTCCATGCATCAAGGTTCAATGTATCCAGCCGGCCGTCCAGGTGTATAACATCTGAAAGCGGCAGGCTCGCAGCCCCCTCACCGAAATGTATTCCCGCCTTGCGCAGCCCGTCATTCTTGTCGCGCATCAACAACTGAAGCGTGACATCATCTCCCAACTTCAGGGTAAGTGGCCTGCTCGACAATTTGCCCGGCACCCACGCGATAACAACAGGCCGGCTATCCGCGCTCGCCTTACTGAAAGGCGCCGGCAGCCTGATTGCCACACCCTTCAGGTCGGAAAGCAGCTTTATGTTCACGTGACGGCTGGAGGCGTTTTTACCCTCGGGTATCTGTAACAGCGCATTCCAGTGGGCCGCGCCTTCAAGATAGGGCGTCACTTTCGGGTTTTCTTTCTCCAGCTTGTGGACCAGTTCCAGGTCGCCTTCAATATCGACAACAGTACGTCGGTCACCGGCCGAACCCTTCGGGTAGACAGCAACCTTTACGGGATGGCCAAACAACTTTGCATTGACGTCATGTGCGGTCACACCGTGCACAGTAAAGTTCAGAACACCATGAACCGCATCCAGTGACACATTGCTGTCATTCACCACCAGATCATTGCCCAGGAAATCAATGTCTCCGTTTACCTTCAACTTGCCCAGATTCGGGTGCAGTGGAATACGCAGTTCCAGCTGAAGGCTTGCATCGCCACGGGTTGTCAGCTTGTCGACCAGCTTGCCGAATTTTTTACGTAGCGGACTGTCATTGATATACGCGAGCAGACTCTCCAGTGTACCGCTTGCCGTACCGTCAATACTCAGCACCGGATTGGCAAAATCATCGATGACGGCAACGACACGTTCAACACTGGCGTCCAGAAGGGTTGCCGATGTCCCGGTGGCACGCATGGAACGACCTTCGAAGTGTGCCGAGCCGGATAAGGCATCGAGCTGCCCCCACAGTGGATGGTAATCCAGCTGCACATCATCAAAATCAAAACTGGCCTCCAGACGGCCATCGTGCCGGTCAAACGGGACATGGTTCAGCGGGCCCTGCAAGAGGAAATTGATGTTTCGTGCCGTGCCACTCGGGAATGCCTGGCGCAACCACTTCAGGGCTTTCGGCCGCATGACCCGGTCGGGCAGGTAGTGTTTGACATCGACCAGCTGCACTTGATCGGCGTGCAGCTGCACGTCTACCCAGGGTGCGGTCTGGCCGGGCAACCAGTCCAGCTGCAAACGTGTCTGGGCATTAAAGGCAGCAGACTCCATTAGCAACTGCCCGGAGGATACCCGGAAGCGGTCTGATAACCGTTGCCAGTGCAACCTGCCAGTCAACCGCGACAGCTCAAGCACTTCGGAAAATACTTTCGGGAGGTGCAGGCTCGATGCGTGGGTATTCAGGGTTATATTTCCGGCCTGCAGGTTACCTTCCAGGCTACCGGAAAGCCCGGTTACGGCAGGCAAGCCCTGGTAGCTGGAAACGCCAAGGTGGCTGAACGCTGAACGTAAGGAAAGCTGTGGCGGCTTTTTATCGGAGAGACGCAATTCAAATGTGGTATCCGTCAGTTCGCCATCCGCTTGCATATGCTGGATTCGCTGGCACATCGCCTCGTCAATCCAGGGTAGCAGGAGGAGAAATTGACTCGTTTCCGATATCGAAACATGGTTGACCATGCCATGGACCGAAAGTGTTTTGCCGCTGTTGACGGTCGCGCGGAGACGGGTTTCCGGCCACACGGTTTGCGCATGACGCATCAGGCTGAAATTCTGCAACTCCATATTCCAGCCACCATGCAGTGCATGCAGGCTGAAATGGCTGGAAAACGCATCAACGGCATAACTGACATTCGCGACATCGCGCCGTTTCACCCGTGGCCGGGCAATCTGTATCGACCCGGCGGTCCACTTTAACTGCCTGTCGCGAATACCCGCCCAGGCTTCGAGATCCACATCACCTTTGACCGTATAGCCCAGGGGTTTCACCAGCCTGTTGACTGACGCAAGGTGGAAGTGGTCTGTCTTGATATAGACTTTTCCTCGCCAGTCCTTCGGCCACTTGAGCGGCCCGGAAAGATCGGCAGCGACTTCGATATGCTTGCCGTAATAGGCATTGATATCGGTTTGAACGAGTAATTGATGTCGCCAGCCATCGTTCCTGAGCTGTGCGGATAAAGCGGAGAACTGCGCGGCCTGGTCGAGCAGACCGGGATCTTTCCAGTCAAGGTCAATCTGCTCCAGCGACACACTCTTCTGACTCATCAACCAGTAAAACACATCCATCTTCATGGCGTCAGCGCGGGCAGCGGAAAGGTCCGTCTGTAATGCCAGCTTCACACCGATAATGCGTATCCCCGAGGTCAACCACTTGCGTTGCCACAGTGAATTGATGATGTCCAGCCCGACCTGTATTTCTCCGATATCCAGTTGCCCGTCGGGAAAAGCCTTGTCATGGATAACTACCTGTTGCAAGCGCAGTACCGGCGAGAGCCGATACCAGGCCGCATCCAGGGTGCCGATTTCAACCTGTCGATGAATGGTGCGCTCGACCAGGTTGACCACCTGTCCACGGTACTCCCCCATACCCGGTAACAGCAGACGTGCCGCGCTCAGTGCAAGTGCAAGCCCGACGATCACAGCGGCCACAACCCACCACAGCATACGTCCCATTCGGCGGGCGACCATCAGCGGCAGGCCTGCCGCCAGTCAGGTATGACTGAAACGTGATCCGGGAAACGCAAAGCGATCCTAGAGCAGAACAACATCGAAGAGCTCCTGCGTATACAGGGCTTCGACCTGGAACTTGATGGGTTTATCGATGAAAGCTTCCAGTTCGGCAAGACTGGTAGACTCCTCATCCAGCAACAGATCGACCACTTCCTGTGAAGCCAGCACCAGCAGTTGCTCTGCATCGAACTGGCGTGCCTCGCGCAAAATTTCACGGAAGATTTCGTAACACACCGTTTCGGCGGATTTCACCGAGCGGCGCCCGCCACAGGTTGGACAGGTTTCACACAGGATGTGTTCGAGACTTTCACGGGTGCGCTTGCGCGTCATCTGCACCAGTCCGAGACTGGAGATTTCACTGATGTGGCAGTTGGCGTGATCACGCTCGATATGCTTCTCCAGCGCGCGAATCACCTGGCGCTTGTGATCCTCGCTTTGCATATCGATAAAATCGACAATGATGATGCCACCCAGGTTGCGCAAGCGTAACTGACGCACAATTGCCTGCGCCGCTTCCAGGTTGGTCTTGAAGATGGTTTCTTCCAGGTTGCGATGCCCGACGTAGGCGCCGGTATTGACGTCGATGGTCGTCATCGCCTCGGTCTGGTCGATCACCAGGTGACCACCGGACTTGAGTTGCACCTTGCGCTCAAGGGCTTTCTGGATTTCATCATCCACGCCATACAGGTCGAAGATAGGGCGTTCGCCCGGGTAGTATTCCAGCTTTTCTTTCAGCACCGGGGTAAATTGCTCGACGAAAACCGCGACACGCTGAAAGGTTTCACGCGAGTCGATCCGCAGCTTCTCCACTTCAGCATCGGAAATATCGCGCAACACGCGCAGCACCAGCGGAAGGTCTTCGTGAACGACATCACCGGGACCCGCCTTGCCGATACCCGCCTGGATGGAGGTCCACAGGCGTTGGAGAAATTCCAGGTCCGAAGCAATGGCCCCGGAAGATGCACCCTCCGCCGCCGTGCGCAGAATAAACCCTCCGCCCTGCTCACCGCGGGCCGCCAGAACAGCCTCGCGAAGCCGCTGGCGTTCTTCCTCATCCTCGATGCGTTGGGAAACCCCGACATTTTCCGCGTCCGGCATAAACACCAGGTAGCGGGACGGGATCGTCACATGGGTGGTCAGGCGGGCGCCCTTGGTGCCGAGCGGATCCTTGATGACCTGCACCAGGATTTCCTGCCCCTCCTGCAACAGGCGGGTAATATTCTCCTCCGTGTTGTTGTCGGGCTTTTCATCTTCCGTGGCAATATCCGAGGCGTGAAGGAATGCCGCCCGCTCCAGGCCGATGTCCACAAACGCCGCCTGCATGCCCGGCAGCACGCGACTGACCACGCCCTTGTAAATGTTACCGACCAGCCCGCGACGTCGGGCGCGCTCAATAAACACTTCCTGCAACATGCCATTCTCGAGCACCGCAACCCGTGTTTCCTGCGGTGTCACGTTCACCAGCAATTCAATTGTCATTCTGATTTCCCGGAAGTCTGATTCCAAATTCCTGTAACAGCTGCGCCGTTTCAAATACCGGCAGGCCCATCACGCCGGAATAACTGCCGTGCAACTGTTCGATAAATATTGCGCCTATGCCCTGTACCGCGTAGCCACCGGCCTTGCCGAGCGGCTCGCCGGTACGCCAGTAGGCGGCGATCTCGTCGTCGGTCAGTGCGCGGATACACACCCGGCTTTCACTGACCCGGCTGGCCTCGCGCCGCCCCACCAGCGCGACTGCACTGAGTACCCGGTGCTCGCGCCCTGCGAGCCGCCGCAACATGCTGGCGGCATGCGCCTCATCGCGGGGTTTGCCGAGGATCTCGTGATCGACCACCACTGCCGTATCGGCCCCCAGCACCGGGACTTCATCATTACCCAGCCGGGCATGAACCGCACGGGCTTTTTCCAGCGCCAGGCGGGTCACATAGGCGTCCGGGGACTCATTTTTGAGTGGATTTTCATCGATTTCCACAACCTGTTGGCGAAATTGAACACCGATCTGGCGTAAAAGTTCCTGACGGCGGGGCGAGGCGGAAGCCAGAACGATTTTGCCCATGTCAGCCCCGGTGGTACGGGTGGCCGGCATTCAGCGACCAGGCGCGATACAGCTGTTCGGCAAGAATCACCCGCACCAGCGGGTGCGGCAACGTCAGTGACGACAGCGACCAGCGCTGTCCGGCCGCCTGCAGGCAGTTTCCGGCCAGTCCGTCCGGGCCACCGACCAGCAGGCTGACATCGCGGCCGTCCTGCATCCAGCCTCTCAATTGTTCCGCCAGCTGCTCGGTCGACCAGCCGCGTCCTTTCACGTCCAGGGCAATGACCTGGCGGTTGTCGCCCATTGCCGCCTGCATGCGCTTGCCCTCCTCCTCGATGGCGCGTGACACCGGCTGTGATTTACTGCGCTGCGCCAGGGGGATTTCGGTGAGGTTCAGCCTGCATTCCCGGGGCAGACGGCGGGCATATTCAGAATAGCCGTCACTGACCCAGCCCGGCATGCGTGTGCCGACGGCAATTAGATGAATTTGCATGGAAATATCGTATAACGTAGCGGCAGTGTTGCCAAGGCTGTTGAACCAGCGTGCCGGACAAATCACCTGTGGTTGATCTGCGCAGGCGGATATTTCCCGTACTCGAACAGGGTAACCCGGCCTTGTCGATTGTTATAATGGGCGTAAGGCTCCTATAGTGTATCGTGACTCCTTGATTCCTTTTAAATATTTTCCAGCGTAGCCGATACAAGGACAGGTTGAGGTGTATTTTCTTTTAACTGGATTTCCCGGTAGGTCGTCGTGCTGAGAATTGTTGTCATGAACACCAAGGGTGGTTGCGGAAAGACGACCGTGGCCACCAACCTTGCCAGCCACTGTATTTCACAGGGCTACGCAACGGATCTTTTTGACTACGATGCCCAGGGATCCAGTACCCAGTGGTTAAAAGTGCGTGATCCAGCTTTACCCGCGATACGCGGCGTCGCGGTCTATGAACCGCCGCCGTCGGGTACCACGCGCTCCTGGCAATTACGCATTCCCGAGCAGACCCGCTACGTGATCCAGGATACCCCGGCCGGACATGCGGGGTTTGATCTTGTTGACCGGGTTAACGAGTCGGATATTATCCTGGTTCCCGTACTGCCCTCGGCGATTGATATACGCTCCACGGCGAATTTCATCCGCGATCTGCTTTTGATCGGTAAAGCCCGCGCGCGAAACAAACCGATTGGCATCATCGCAAACCGAACCCGCGTGCGTACCCGCTCACTGGATTTGCTGGAACGATTTCTTGAAAACCTGGATATCCCCGTCATCGCACATATCCGCGATACGCAAAACTACGTGCGCGCCGCAGGCATGGGCGTCGGTGTCTGTGAACTCAAGGACAGCGCCGCACAGAAAGATGCGGATACGTGGAAAAACATACTGAACTGGATTAAGCAGTATGATAGCGAGGCGGTTGCTGCGGCAGAAACCGGCCCCGGTAACGAAGCCGCCGGCATGTGCCTGCC
>CAYYAP010000118.1:4568-7649 GCA_964469575.1 uncultured Thiohalobacter sp. | reverse complement strand
ACGACCTTCGGGTTATGAGCCCGACGAGCTACCAGACTGCTCCACCCCGCATCAGCAAGCGCGCATTTTAATGGCTTACCGGTCGCCCTGCAAGCACTAATGTGATCAGGGAATAACCTGGCTGCAAAGTGTCATCAGGCTACCCGGAAACAGGCCGAGGAGCAGGATGATCAGGCCGTTTGCGCTCAAACCAAAACGCAGGTCGAAGTCCGGCGCCAGCGGCTGGGTGTCTGCGGCATCGTCGAAATACATGACCTTGACGAGGCGGATGTAGTAAAACGCGCCAATCACCGAGAAGAATACCGCGACAGCCGCCAGCCAGACCATATCCATGTCGATGACCGCCTGTAATACAGACAGCTTGGCAAAGAAGCCCACGGTCAGCGGCACACCGGCCATGGAGAACATCAGGATCAGCATCACCAGGGCGAACCAGGGGTTGCGCTGGTTCAACCCCTTGAAGTCGTCGATCTCGTCGGCCTCGAAACCGGCGCGACTGAGCAGGATGATCATGCCGAAGGCCCCGGCAGCCATCAACGCGTAGGTGATGATGTAGAACATGGCCGCTGAATAGCCTTGCGGCGTACCCGCGAGTATACCCAGCAACAGGAACCCCACGTGGGAAATGGTTGAATAGGCCAGCATACGCTTGAGGTTGGTCTGGGCGACGGCAACCACATTACCGATCGCCAGCGACAACACGGCCAGTGCGATCAACATACCCTGCCACTCGGCCTGCAATGCACCGACTGACTCGACGAGCAAGCGCATGATCATGGCAAAGGCGGCGATCTTGGGCGCACTGCCGAGATACAGTGTTACTGGTGTGGGTGCTCCCTGGTAGACGTCCGGTATCCACATATGGAAAGGCACCGCGCCCAGTTTGAACGCCAGCCCGACAACGATAAACACTGTCGCAAACACCAGCGGTACGCTACTACTTGCCTGCTTTCCGAGCGTGTCGGCAATCAGGCCAATGTCCAGAGTGCCGGTCAGTCCGTACAGGATAGACATACCGTAGAGCAGCATGCCTGAGGCCAACGCGCCCAGCACAAAGTATTTCATCGCCGCTTCGGAACAGGGGTAGGAATCGCGATTGAACGCCACCAGGGCGTACAGCGACAGGGACAACAGCTCCAGGCCAAGATAGATCGTGAGCAGGCTGTGCGCCGACACCATCACCATCATACCGAGCATGCCGAACAGTCCCAGCACATAGTACTCGCCCTTGAACAAATCGCGCGCGCGCAGGTAATAGCGTGAATACAGGAAGGCCAGTCCGACCACCAGGTAGATAAATACCTTGAGCACGGCGCCCATCGGATCGGAGATAAAAGTGCCAAAGAACAGCAATTGTGTCTCGCCCTTGTTGATCGCCAGGGTAATCACCGCGGCAAACACCAGTGTCAGTTGGGTCAGCCAGTAACTGATATTCCGTTCACTGTCGCTCAGGAACAGGTCGAGCACCAGAATAAGACAGGCCATCGACAGCACGAAGATCTCGGGCAGTATCATCATGAATTCACTGGCGGGTACGATCATGCCGATTCCTATAGCTTCGATATCGCAATATGTGCGACAAGATTCTGAATACTCGTTTGCATCACTTCAACCAATGGCCCGGGCCACAAACCGAAGAACAGCACCATGACTGCCAGGCTGCCAAGGATCACGGCTTCACGGCCATTGATGTCCTGTAATGCGGCGACATTATCGTTGGCCACTTCACCGAACATCACCCGTTTTACCATCCACAGGGTATAGGATGCACCGAGGATCAGGGTGGTCCCTGCGAGAAAGGCAATCCAGAAATTCGCCCTGAAACTGGACAGGATCACCATAAACTCACCGACAAACCCGGAGGTGCCCGGCAAGCCGGAGTTGGCCATGGCAAACAACATCATGAAGGCGGCGAACACCGGCATGGTGTTTGCGACCCCGCCGTAATCGGCGATCTCGCGGCTGTGCATGCGGTCATACAACACACCGACACACAGGAACATGGCTGCCGAAATAAAGCCGTGCGACACCATTTGCACCATGCCGCCTTCCATCGCCAGCACCGACCCCTGGCTGCTACCGGCATTGTTGTCCATGATGGTGAATATCAGGAAGAAACCCAGCGTGACAAAACCCATATGCGCAATCGACGAATAGGCGATCAGCTTTTTCATATCCTGCTGCACCAGCGCAACAAAGCCTATGTATACCACCGCCACCAGCGACATAAGGATAATCAGCCAGTCGAGCTGGTTACTGGCGTCCGGCGTAATCGGCAGGCTGAAGCGCAGGAACCCGTAACCGCCGATCTTCAGCATAATGGCCGCCAGGATCACCGAACCGCCGGTTGGCGCTTCCACGTGCGCATCCGGCAACCAGGTGTGTACCGGCCACATGGGCACCTTGACGGCAAACGCCATCAGGAAGGCAATGAAGATCAGAATCTGCTCGGTCAGCCCCAGTTTCAACACATGGAAATCGAGGATGGAGAAACTGCCGGACAGCGTATGCATATAGATCAGCGCCACCAGCATGAACACCGAACCAAGGAAGGTGTAGAGGAAGAACTTGATGGTCGCATAGACGCGCCGTGGCCCGCCCCACACGCCGATAATCAGGAACATCGGGATCAGCATGCCTTCCCAGAACACGTAGAACAGCATGGCGTCCAGCGACGCAAACACACCATTCATCAGACCTTCCATAATCAGGAAGGAGGCAAAGTACTGGGCCGGTTTTTTGCGGATCACTTCCCAGCCGGACAGCACCACCAGTACGGTAGTAAACGTGGTGAGGATGATCAGCGGCATGGAGATACCGTCCACGCCAAGGTGATACCAGATATTAAATGTCTCGATCCAGGAGATACGTTCCTGGAACTGCATGGCCGCCGTGGTCACGTCGAAACCGGTATACAACAACAGGCTCAACAGGAAAGTCACCATCGCAAAGCCAAGTGCAATCGGGCGGGGATTCAGGTGTTCCCATTCGCTGGCGGCGAGCACCACCAGGCCACCAAGAATCGGCAGCCAGATTACAATACTGAGCAGGGGTAACTCACTCATCCATTTTTCCTTTCAC
>CAYYAP010000118.1:0-4468 GCA_964469575.1 uncultured Thiohalobacter sp. | reverse complement strand
CTAACCATTGGGCACAAAGCCGATAGTCCACCACAATAGCAGCAACAAACCGATGATCATGCTGAAGGCATAGTGGTACAGGTAACCGGACTGAACATGGCGCAGAATACCGGACATCCAGCCCACCACCTTCGCGCTGCCGTTGACCAGCAGGCCGTCGATCAGCAGCACATCGCCAAGCTTCCACAGTGTCCAGCCGGTTCCACGCGCGCCACCAGCAAAGACAATTTCGTTGAAGCGGTCAAAGCCGTACTTGTTCACAAGAATGCGGTAGACCAGCGAAAAACGCATACGCGCCTGGTTGGCCAGATCCGGCTGACGGGTGTAGACATACCAGGCGGTAAACAGGCCAGCCATCGCCAACAGGAACGCCCAACTCACTATGCCATGCAGAATAAATCCGCCAACCCCGTGAAATTCTTCCGACAGGTGGCCAATAACATCGTGCGCATGACTGACATAGATGGCGTTACCGAAGTAGTCCCCGAACACCACCGGGTCAATCCAGTAACCGGCAAAAATCGATGGAATGGCCAGCAGAATCAGCGGCACAGTCACCACGGCCGGCGTTTCGCGCAGGTGTTCGCGGGTATGCTGGTCAAATCGTTCATTGGTATGGAACACCAGGAAGAACAGCCGGAAGCTGTACAGTGCTGTCACAAACACCCCAAGCAGCACCGAGACATAGGCAAAGCCTGAACCGGCGATATGTGAAGCCTGCACGGCCTCGATGATCGTATCCTTGGAGAAGAACCCGGCCAGCCCGGGGAAACCGATCAGCGCCAGTGAGCCTACCAGGAAGGTCCAGTAGGTGATGGGCATGTATTTTTTCAGGCCACCCATTTTACGGATGTCCTGTTCGTGGTGCATGGCGATAATCACCGAACCGGCCGCCAGGAACAGCAAGGCCTTGAAGAATGCGTGGGTCATCAGGTGGAAGATACCCGCCGAGTAGGCCGACACGCCCAGCGCCACTGTCATGTAGCCCAGCTGCGACAGGGTCGAATAGGCGATGACGCGTTTGATATCGTTCTGAACGACGCCCAGGAAACCCATAAACAGGGCCGTGATCGAACCGATCACCAGCACGAAGCTCAGGGCCGTCTCGGATAACTCGAACAGCGGCGACATGCGCGCGACCATAAAGATACCGGCTGTCACCATGGTCGCGGCGTGGATCAAGGCAGAGATCGGTGTCGGGCCTTCCATGGAATCCGGCAACCACACGTGCAGGGGCACCTGCGCCGACTTGCCCATGGCGCCGATGAATAACAAAATGCAGATCACGGTCATGGCCGACCAGGGCACGCCGTTAAAGATTTCGATCTGCGCGTTCGCCATGCCCGGCGCTGCGGCGAATACCTCGGCATAGTCCAGCGAGTTAAAGTACAGGGCGATAGCGGCGATACCCAGCAGGAAACCAAAGTCCCCCACGCGATTCACCAGGAAAGCCTTGAGGCTGGCGTAAATCGCCGTGGGCCGCTTGTACCAGAAACCGATCAGCAAATAGGACATCAGGCCCACCGCTTCCCAGCCGAAGAACAGTTGCACGAAGTTGTTGGACATGACCAGCATCAACATGGAGAAGGTAAACAGCGCAATATAGCTGAAGAAGCGCTGGTAACCCGGGTCGTCGTGCATATAGCCGACAGTGTAGATGTGCACCATCAACGAGACGAAGGTCACCACCATCATCATCAGCACCGTCAGCCGGTCGATCAGGAAACCGACCTCCATGTGCAGACCATCGGCCACCATCCAGGTGTAGACCGTACCATTGAATATCTCGCCGCCGTCGATAACCAGGTCCTTGAACACCACGACCGATAACACAAACGAGGTCGCAACGCCCAGAATGGCAGCCCAGTGCGCTCCGCTGCGGCCGATAAACTTGCCAAACAGGCCGGCCAGCAGTGAACCGATCAGCGGTGCGAGAACAATGGCGAGATAAATATTCTCCACGGCGCTACCCTTTCAAGCTGTCGAGGTCATCGACATTGATGGTCTGCCGGTTACGGAACAACACCACCAGTATCGCCAGGCCAATCGCGGCCTCGGCGGCGGCGACGGTCAGGATAAAGAACACAAACACCTGCCCGGCGCTGTCGCCAAGAAAGTGTGAGAAAGCAATGAAGTTGGTATTCACCGCCAGCAGCATCAGCTCGATGCACATCAGCAGGAGAATGACATTTTTACGGTTAATAAAAATACCGGCCACACTCAGACCGAACAACACCGCACCCAGAATCAGAAAGTCGGAAAGCACCATAGTCGTGTTTTGAACGGGCTGAGGAATCAGTCCCTGCTCTCTGCCTCCATCTTGATAATACGTACCCGGTCCTGGCTGCGCACCTTCACCTGCTCGGACGGGTCCTGTCGCTTCGCCGATTTACGCTTGCGTAGTGTCAGGGCAATAGCCGCGATTATCGCTACCACCAGGATGACCGAAGCAATCTCGAACGGATAAACATAGTTGGTATAGAGCACGCTGCCGATTTCACGGGTATTGCTGTAGTCCGCCGCATGCGCGGGCGGCTCCGGCATCTGTGTGACATCAAACGCCCTGCTCTTCATCACCAGCCACATTTCCAGAATCATCAGGCCGGCCACACTCAGGCCGACAGGCAGGTAACGGGCAAAACCTTCCTTCACCACGGCAACATTAATATCCAGCATCATGACCACAAACAGGAACAACACCATCACCGCGCCCACATAGACCAGCACCAGCGTAATGGCGAGGAACTCGGCTTCCAGCAACAGCCACAGTCCGGCGCAGGTAAAGAACGCCAGCACCAGGTGCAGTGCCGCATGCACCGGGTTACGCACGGTGATAACGCGTGTGGCGGCAAACACCAGGATGGTGGCGAGTACATAAAAAACGATGCGTTCAAATTCCATTAGCGGTATACCGCGTCGGCGGCGCGGTCCTCGGCAATCTGCTGTTCGTACTTGTCACCCATCGCCAGCAGCTTTTCCTTGGTCATGATGTTCTCACCGCGGTTTTCGAAGTGATACTCGTACACCCGTGTTTCAACAATCGAATCCACCGGGCAGGACTCCTCACAGAAACCGCAGAAAATACACTTGAACAGGTCAATGTCATAACGCGTGGTGCGCCGTGTGCCGTCGTTATCGCGCGGCCCGGCTTCGATGGTGATCGCCAGCGCCGGACACACGGCCTCGCACAATTTACAGGCAATGCAGCGTTCCTCGCCATTCGGGTAACGGCGCAGCGCGTGCAGGCCGCGGAAGCGGTGCGACTGCGGGGTCTTTTCCTCCGGGTACTGCACGGTGATCTTTTTCGCGAACAGGTATTTCCCGGTCAGCTGCATGCCCTTGAGCAACTCCCAGAGCAGCAGGCTTTTTACATAGTGTCTCAAGGCTAACATCGCATCGCCCTCAATCGAACCAGGGGCCGAGGTTAGCGACCACCGCAGCGCCTTCTATCGCCAGCCAGATAATGGTAATCGGGATAAATACCTTCCAGCCCAGCCGCATGATCTGGTCATAGCGGTAACGCGGGAAGGTAGCGCGGAACCAGAGGAAGAAAAACAGGAAGAACGCCGTCTTGGCAATCAACCAGATCAGGCCCGGCACCCACTGGAACATCGGCTCCAGCACCGGGATACCTTCAAACGGTGACAACCAGCCGCCCATGAACATCAACGCAGCCAGCGTGGCGACCAGGATCATGTTGGCATATTCAGCGAGGAAGAACACCGCGAAGGCCATGCCGGAGTATTCAACATGGAAACCGGCGACGATTTCCGACTCACCTTCCGCCACGTCGAACGGCGCGCGGTTGGTCTCGGCCACACCGGATATAAAGTAGATCACGAACAACGGCAGCAGCGGTAACCAGAACCAGTGCAGCAAACTGCCCTGCTGCGCCATGACGATATCGCCGAGGTTAATACTGCCGGCGGCGAGCAATACGCCGACCAGCGCAAAGCCCATGGCAATTTCATACGACACAATCTGTGCTGCGCTGCGCATGGTACTCAGGAAAGCATACTTGGAGTTCGATGCCCAGCCGGCAATGAGTACACCGTATACCCCCATCGATGTCAGGGCGAGGATATACAACAGGCTGGCATCCACATCGGCCAGCACCAGTTCCTCTCCAAAGGGTATAACCGCCCAGGCAGCCAGCGCCGGCGCAATCACCAGCATGGGCGCAATCACAAACAGGTAAGTATTGGATTTCGCCGGAATGATGATCTCTTTGAACATCAGTTTTACCGCATCGGCAATCGGCTGCAACCAGCCACGCGGGCCGACCCGGTTCGGGCCGATACGCAGTTGCATGTAACCGATAATCTTGCGCTCGGCGTAAGTCAGGTATGCGACGCACAGCATCAGTGGAAGGACAATGATCAGGATCTTGATGAGAATCCAGCCGCCGGTAATGATCCAGTCGATGAGTGTGCTTGCTTCCATCGCCCCGCCCTATGCCTTCCTGACC
>CAYYAP010000117.1:1520-7662 GCA_964469575.1 uncultured Thiohalobacter sp. | reverse complement strand
TTTGCGCTTGTATTTCTACTCTTCTCTGCCACCCTGCGCGCAGACAGCACACTCTATTTCGTTGGCCAGTTTGGTAACAAGGCAGTCATCCACATCAACGGCCATCAACGCGTGATAAACGTCGGTGAAACCAGCCGGGAAGGGGTCACGCTGTTATCCGTTAACGCCAATCATGCCATTGTCAAATACCAGGGCAAGAAACAGACGCTCTCCTTTACACCGAGCGGCGGCAAAACCTACAAGGCCAGGGAACATACTGAAGTCAATATCTGGGCCGATGCATCCGGCAGCTTCCTGACGCCCGGTAGTATCAACGGTCAGATGGTTCATTTTCTCGTTGATACCGGCGCTACCACTGTCGCCATGAACCAGGGCGTTGCCGAAAGGCTCGGGATCGATTTCCGCTATACCGGTACACCTACGCGGGTGGCAACAGCCTCCGGGATTGCGCAAGCACACAACATCGTACTCGACTCGGTCAGGGTGGGTGACATTGAAATAAAAAATGTCCGCGCCAGCGTACTGGAGGGCGGCTATCCGCGTGAAGTTCTACTGGGCATGACGTTCCTGTCGAAGGTTGAGCTTAAACGCAAAGGCAATCTGATCACCCTCAGGCGCAGCGGGCATAGCGCCGCGCCGCCTGCCAGGGAGAATCAACGCGTCAAGAATATGCGCAAATGGGCCGATGCCCGGCAAAAGGAACGTGCTGAAAAAGCGCGCAAAAAGGCGGAGCTGAAAAAACAGAAGGCGGAAAAAAATAAACGCTGCAACAAACTCAAAAATGACCTGGCCGACATGGAACGCGGTGGTGTCAGCTGGTACCACCTCGATGCAGCGGGGAACCGACAGTATTATTCAGACCAGGAAGTCGAAGCCCAGAAAAATACGTTGCGACAGTCCATTAAAAAGAACTGCCGGTAGGTTGGGCTGACGAAGGAAGCCCAACGGCTCCGCAACGGAGGGCTTCGTTGGGCTTCGCTGCGCTCAGCGCCAACCTACGGGTTCGGTCAGCGCCTACGGGTTCGGTCAGCCGATACCCTCAAACTTTGCCGCACGAAACAAAACCACTTCCTCACAAAGCTGTCAGATCACTGCCAAAGCTGTCGCGGTATCGCGCGCGGAAATCGTCCAGCGTAAACGCATGGTTCTGGGTGCCGTGCTGTTCGATCTTGATCGCGCCCATCAACGCAGCAATACGACCCGTCACCTCCCAGTCCAGCCCGTTCATCAGGCCGTATAACAAACCGCCCCGGTAAGCGTCACCACAGCCCGTGGGATCATTCACGGCATTGACCTTGGCTGTCGGCACTTCGATACATTGACCATCCGTGTAAATTTGCGACCCCTCGCCCCCGCGCGTGACCACCAGTGCCTCGACGTGTGAAGCGATATCCTGCAGCGACCAGCCGGTACGCTCCTGTAATACCTGGGATTCATAATCATTCACGCACACCCAGGTCGCCTGTTCGATAAATTGCCTGAAATCATCCCCGTCAAACAGTGGCATGGCCTGGCCGGGATCAAAGATAAAAGGGATACCCGCCTCGGCAAACTGGCGCGCGTGATCGATCATGCCCTGGCGACCATCCGGCGAAACGATACCGAGCTTTACCTTGTCGGCATCCGTCACGTTCAGTTCATGTGCATAATCCATCGCCCCCGGGTGGAACGCGGTAATCTGGTTGTCGTCCTGGTCGGTGGTGATAAAAGCCTGCGCCGTATATGCCTCGGCAATTTCTTTTATGTGCGTGCGTGGAATGTTGTGCTGATCCATCCACGACGCATAGGGGGCAAAATCCTTGCCCACCGTCCCCATCGGTAACGGATCACCACCCAGCAGCTTCAGGTTGAAGGCGATATTCGCTGCACACCCACCGAACTCACGGCGCATCTCCGGTACGTGAAATGCCACATTCAGAATATGCACCTTGTCGGGCAGAATGTGGTTTTTAAACTTGTCCTGGAACACCATAATGGTGTCAAACGCAAAAGAACCGCAAATCAGTGCCGACATGTATCACTTCTCCGAATCTGTGTCATCAGGTTGTGCCGGCACAGGCCGGCGTGATTTCAATACTGGATTCCGGCATTCGCCGGAACGACGGTTGGCATCATACCCTGACTCCACTCTCAGTGCGGCGGTGTCCAGCGCAGGTCCAGTTCACGCGCCGCGCGCACTTCGTCGAGGCGGCGTACCGGCTGGCTATGGGGTGCTTCGTGCAACAGTTCTGGATCTTCACCGGCCTCTTCCAGAATTTTGCTCATAGCCTCGACGAAGCGATCCAGTTCCTCACGACTCTCGGTTTCCGTCGGCTCGATGAGCAGGCACTCCGGCACCAGCATCGGGAAGTAGGTGGTCGGCGCATGAAAGCCGTAATCGAGCAGACGCTTGGCGAAGTCCATGGCGCTGGCGTGCTGTTCCTTTAACTGCCGTTTCAGCGTAACGATAAATTCGTGGGTGGCGCGGCGTTGCGGGAAGGCGAGGTCAAAACCGGCAGCCTCCAGTCGTTTCATTAAATAATTGGCATTGAGCGTGGCGTATTCCGCCACCCGGTGCATCCCCTCGCGCCCCAGCATACGGGCGTAGACGTAGGCGCGGAACAATACCCCGGCATTGCCCATGAAGGCCGACAGTCGGCCAATGGTTTGCGGCAATTCCTTTTCCGTGATCCAGGAATACTCGTCGCCGTCATAACCGACCATGGGCACCGGCAGGAAGGGTTCCAGTCGTTCACTGACACCCACCGGCCCGGCACCCGGGCCACCACCCCCGTGCGGCGTGGAGAAGGTCTTGTGCAAATTCATGTGGATCACATCAAAACCCATGTCACCGGGCCGCACCTTGCCGAGGATAGCGTTGAGATTGGCACCATCGTAGTACAGCAAACCACCGGCCTGGTGCACGATGTCGGCGATTTCCTTGATACGGCGTTCGAATACACCCAGTGTGGACGGGTTGGTCAGCATGATCCCGGCGGTCTGTTCGCCGACCGCCTCACGCAAGGCATCGACATCCACATCACCGTTATCCAGGGTGGGAATCTCGTGCACCTTGTAACCGCACATGGTCGCTGTGGCCGGGTTGGTGCCGTGCGCCGCATCCGGCACCAGGATTTCGTTACGCGCCGTATCGTTACGCGAATCATGGTAGGCGCGAATCATGGCCACACCGGTAAACTCACCCTGCGCACCGGCCATCGGTGTCAACGACACGGTTTTCATGCCAGTCACTGCCTTGAGGATTTCCTGCAATTCATACAGGCAGGCCAGCGCGCCCTGCCCTTCGCTGGCCGGCGCCAGTGGATGGCGCGCCAGCATCCCCGGCAACATCGCCAGCGTGTTACAGGCGCGCGGGTTGTATTTCATGGTGCAGGAACCCAGCGGGTAAAACTGTGTATCGATGGAAAAGTTTTTCTGCGACAGCTGCGTGTAATGTCGAACCGCCTGCATCTCCGAAACTTCCGGCAAACCCGGTGCGTCCTTGCGCAACAGTTCGGCGGGCAGGTCAGTAGCATCTTCAACACCGGGCGCCTGCGCGGTAGCACGGCGGCCGGGGCGGGAATGTTCGAAAATCAGCATAAGGTTACTCGCATCTCTCTCGTTTACATGACAGAAAGGCCGCTCACCCCCCTGTCATTCCGGATCCGTAGGTTGGCGCTGAGCGCAGCGAAGCCCAACGTTTCGGAGCCGTTGGGCTTCCTTCGTCAGCCCAACCTACCGGCTATCGCGTAGCGGTGCTTAAAGCGCAGCCAGCGCCTTGTCGTAATCGGGCTCCTGGGCAATTTCCGGAACCAGTTCGGTGTAGGCCACCTTGCCGTTTTCATCAACCACCACGATGGCGCGTGCGGTGATACCCGCCAGCGGGCCATCCTCGATCAGCACGCCGTAGTCCTTGGCGAAGTTACGCGAGCGCATCATCGACAGGGGAATGACCTTGTCGACATGCTCCGCGCCACAGAAACGGCCCATGGCAAAGGGCAGGTCGGCGGCGATCACCAGCATCACCACATTGTCCTTACCGGCCGCCGCTTCGTTGAATTTTTTTGTCGAGGTAGCACACACCGGGGTATCGAGACTCGGCACGATGTTCATGAGAATCTTCTTGCCAGCGTAATTGGTTAAATAGGTATCGTTCAACTCACCATCGACCAGATGGAAACCGGGCGCATCACTGCCAACCGCCGGGAGTTCACCATTGGTATGAATTTCACTGCCTTTCAGGGTGATCGTTGCCATGTTTCCTCTCCTCGTCATTTATGCCATTTTCGGCTGTACCGGGCATCCGGTGGTGGTTTGTTTTTCGATCGCGCGGGC
Organism: uncultured Thiohalobacter sp.; assembly: GCA_964469575.1. Taxonomy (GTDB): domain Bacteria; phylum Pseudomonadota; class Gammaproteobacteria; order DSM-19610; family DSM-19610; genus Thiogranum. Next base: position 3,348 of record CAYYAP010000117.1, on the reverse strand, counting down.
CATGTGGTCGGTGAAACGACTCAGGTCTGCATCGGTCTTCGTTTCCGTGGCGCACACCAGCAGCGACTCACCCAGCTCGGGGTAGTCGTCGGTCAGCACATAACCGGGTTGCAGGTTGTGCGCATACAAGGGCCGCAGTAAACGCTTCAGGGACAGGTCTGTAGTCAGTACCGCCTCGTGAAAGTACGGGCGGTTGAAACGTGGCCGGATGTAATCATTGGTGAGTTTTTCCACCAGCTTGCCGGTATTGGCATGGCTGGCCAGCGCCACACGGCGCAGACCTTCCGCACCCAGCAGACTCATATGAATGGTGGCGGCGGTCACCAGCAGCCCCTGGTTGGTGCAGATATTGGACGTGGCTTTGGAACGGCGGATGTGCTGTTCACGCGCCTGCAGGGTTAGCGTGAAACCTTCACGCCCGTCACGGTCAACAGTACGTCCGACAATACGCCCGGGCATTTGCCGCACAAATGCCTGGCGTGCGCACATGAAACCGAAATAGGGGCCACCCGATGATAGCGGCACACCCAGCGGCTGACCTTCACCAATGGCGATATCCGCGCCGGTCTCGCCCCACTGGCCCGGCGGCTTGAGTAATGCTGCAGCAACGGGGTTGGCCACAGCGATCACCATCATGCCGTTGGCATGTGCCCAGTCGGTCAGCGCATCGACATCTTCAAGCACACCAAAGAAGTTCGGCTGCGCAATCACCAGCGCGGCGATATCCTCACCGGCATACGCATCGAGGCTGTCCAGTGTGATGTGGCCGCCTTCATTATCAAAAGGTACCTCGACCAGTTCGATACCCTGGTTGGTGACAAGGGTGCGCGTCGTTGCGCGGTAGGCCGGGTGCACACTGGTCGGCATCAGGATACGACGCGACTTTGACTTGCGGTTGGCGCGAATCGCCATCAGCACCGCTTCAGCCAGTGCCGAAGCGCCGTCGTACAGCGAAGCGTTGGAGACATCCATCGCCATCAGTTCCGTCATCATGGTCTGGAACTCGTAGACCACCTGCAAAGTGCCCTGGCTGGCCTCGGCCTGGTAAGGGGTGTAGGCGGTATAAAACTCACCACGCGACACCAGTTCCCACACCGCTGCCGGGACGTGGTGCTCATAGGCGCCGGCGCCGATAAAGCACAGTGGCAACCCATCCTTCGCGGCGCGTTCGTGCATCAGCCGGCTGATTTCCTGTTCGCTCATGCCCGGCGCAATACCTTGCAGCGAGCCACAGCGCAGCTGCTGCGGAATTTCATCGAACAGGTCTTCGATGTCGGACACGCCGATGGTTTTCAGCATGTCGCGAACATCGTCTTCGGTATGGGGGACAAACGGCATCTGGCTCTACTCTGACTCGATAAATTCCTGGTACTCGTCGGAGCTCATCAGGCGGTCCACATCATCCACACTGGACGGTTGCAGGCGCATCAGCCAACCGGCCCCGTAAGGATCCTGGTTGACGGCCTCCGGCGCATCGGCCAGGTCCTCGTTGACCTCGACCACGGTACCGGCAATCGGCGCGTATACATCCGATGCTGCCTTAACCGATTCAACCACGGCGCAGGCTTCTTCCGCCTCAACCTCGTGATCGATTTCCGGCAACTCGACAAACACCAGGTCACCCAGTTGTTCCTGCGCGTGATCGCTGATGCCGGTGGTTACCGTGCCATCCTCATTCACCCGCACCCATTCGTGACTCTTGCTGTATCTCAGATCACCCGGCACTTCGCTCATTGTCTGTTCCCCTTGTGCAGTCATTGTCAATCCAGTTCAATCTGCGCCTTGCCGTGACGGACAAACGGCGGCCTGACCACTTTGGCATTCAGCA
>CAYYAP010000117.1:0-1420 GCA_964469575.1 uncultured Thiohalobacter sp. | reverse complement strand
ATCTGCGCCTTGCCGTGACGGACAAACGGCGGCCTGACCACTTTGGCATTCAGCAACTTGCCACGGATCTCGACCTGGCAGTGTTCGCCAATGTTCGCCGGCACACGCGCCAGCGCAATCGAACGGCCCAGTGTCGGTGAAAAACTGCCACTGGTCGTTACCCCCGACTGATCGCCGACCACGACCTTCTGGTGACCGCGCAGCACGCCGCGATCTTCCAGTAGCAGACCCACAAATTTTTGTTTGGGACCGGCATCGCGTTCGGCTTCCAGCGCCTTGCGGCCGATGAAGTCACGCGCCTCCGGTTGCCAGCCGATGGTCCAGCCCAGACCGGAGACCAGCGGGCTGACGGTTTCGTCCATATCGGTTCCGTAGAGGTTCATCCCGGCTTCCAGCCGCAAGGTGTCGCGGCTGCCCAGCCCGCAGGGCTGTACGCCGGCTTCTGCCAGCGCCTGCCAGAACGCGGCGGCCTGGGTATCCGGCAGCATGATCTCGAAACCATCCTCACCCGTGTAGCCGGTACGGGCGACAAACCAGTCATCCACTTCCGCACCGTAGAACAGGCCCAGCGCATCAACAATGTCATGCTGAGCGGCGTTAAGCAGCGACAGGGTCTTTTCACGCGCGTTCGGCCCCTGTACGGCGATCATGGCCAGTTGCGGCTGCTCGATCACCTGCACATCGAAAGCTTTCGCCTGCGCCGTGATCCACGCCAGGTCCTTTTCACGCGTCGCGGAATTCACCACCAGGCGGAAATTGTCTTCGGTCAGAAAGTAAACAATCAGGTCGTCCAGCACACGGCCCTGTTCATTGAGCAGACAGCTGTACAGGGCCTTGCCGGCATCCTGCAGCTTGTCGATGTTGTTGGCCAGCAGATAGCGCAGAAAATCACGACTCTTTTCACCGTGCAGATCGACGACGGTCATGTGCGACACGTCGAACATGCCCGCATCGCGACGTACGGCGTGGTGCTCTTCGAGTTGCGAACCATAGTGGATCGGCATATCCCAGCCGGCAAAATCCACCAGCTTGGCGCCCATGGCCTTGTGTGATTCGTACAGGGGTGTTCTGTTTCCCATAACTGACTCTGCGATGCTGAAAGCGTTGGCTGTTATGCCGCCCGGCAACATCCGGAACGACGGCAAGAAAAATCCGTCGCCCCTCTGTCCGGTAACCTGAGAGTGTAAGCAGTCATTGACTGCCGTCCCCTTCGGTGGGCCACCCGGGTACGGCGGCCGCTCTCCAGAGTCAATCCGGCTGAATGCCTGCTGCCACGGTCCGTTTGCCTGAGCGATTCCGGGCGGGTTGCGCCTTCGGCGGCCGGCTGGGCCGGCTCTCTCCCGCGGCAGCGCGAGATCGAAGGCGCACTATACCCTGCTCCTTCGGCTTAGCCAACGTCCAGGAGCCTGTCGGACTCAGG
>CAYYAP010000116.1:6177-7698 GCA_964469575.1 uncultured Thiohalobacter sp. | reverse complement strand
ATCAGCTCCATCAGGGTCACGGTCTTGCCCACGCCGGCGCCGCCGAACAGGCCGATCTTGCCGCCCTTGGCGATGGGCATGATCAAATCGATCACCTTGATACCGGTTTCCAGAATGTCGATGCTGGCCGCCTGCTCTTCATAGCTGGGCGGATTCCGGTGGATCGGCATGAGCTTGTCGGCCTTCACCGGGCCGGCTTCATCGACCGGGTTACCGAGCACATCCATGACGCGCCCCAGTGTGCCCTGACCGACCGGTACGGAAATCGGCGCGCCGGTATTGGTGACCTCTATGCCGCGTTTGACGCCGTCGGTAGTGCCCATGGCGATGGTACGCACTACGCCGTCACCGAGCTGACCCTGGACTTCCAGCGTCAGGCCGGCGGATTCGACCTTGAGTGCGTCGTAGACTTTGGGCACGCTGTCACGTGGAAATTCCACGTCAACCACGGCACCGATAATTTCAACAATGTTTCCGGAACTCATGATGAAGTCCTCTGTAAATTAAATTCTTTTAAACGGCGGCGGCGCCGGCTACGATTTCTGACAGCTCCTGCGTAATAGCCGCCTGGCGGGCCTTGTTATAGACCAGTTGCAGGCTGTCGATCAGTTCACCGGCGTTATCGGAAGCGGCCTTCATGGCGACCATGCGCGCCGCCATTTCACAGGCGATGTTTTCCACCACGCCCTGGTACACCAGCGACTCCACGTAACGCATCAGTAACTGGTCCATGACATCGCGCGCATCCGGTTCGTAGATATAGTCCCAGTGACGCTTCAAGGTTTCGTCCTTGTCATCGGGGACGACCGGCAGTAACTGCTCGACCTGGGGCGACTGGGTCATGGTATTCACAAAATCATTGTTGGCCAGGTACAGGCGGTCGATCTTGCCTTCGTTAAACGCATCCAGCATCACCTTCACTGAGCCGATAAGTACGTCAACGCCCGGGGAATCACCCAGCTGTGAATTTTCGGATACGACATTGCCGCCAAGCCGTTTAAAAAAGCCCATGGCCTTGCCACCAATCACCGCCAGTTCAATTTCGAGGTTCTGATCGCTCCACTCGGTCATGGAACGCACGGCCCGTTTGAACAGGTTGGTATTCAAACCGCCACACAATCCCCGGTCGGAGGAAATCACAATCAGGCCGACCCGCTTCGCTTCCCGTTCGATGAGGAAGGGATGCCGGTATTCCGGGTGCGCCCGGCCCAGGTGGGCGACCACGGTACGCATCTTCTCCGCATAAGGGCGGGAGGCGCGCATGCGATCCTGCGCCTTACGCATCTTGCTCGCCGCGACCATTTCCATGGCCTTGGTGATCTTCTGCGTATTCTGGATGCTCTTGATCTGGGTGCGTATTTCTTTCGCGCCAGCCATTTAAATTGTCCTGTCTGTTTCAGTAAGCGCCATTGGCGACAAAGTCTTCGACGATGTTGCGCAGTTTGGCCACCACATCGTCGTTGTAATCCGGGTTGGCGTTGATGGCGTCCATGTCGGCGCCGAAGCTGGACTTGAAGTGCG
>CAYYAP010000116.1:0-6077 GCA_964469575.1 uncultured Thiohalobacter sp. | reverse complement strand
TCCGGGTTGGCGTTGATGGCGTCCATGTCGGCGCCGAAGCTGGACTTGAAGTGCGCCAGCAACGCCGTTTCGAAGGCCACAATCTTCTTCACATTCACATCGTCCAGGTAACCTTCGTTGGCGGCGAACAGTGACAGCGCCATTTCCGCAATCGACAAGGGCGCGTACTGGGCCTGCTTCATCAATTCTGTAACGCGCTGGCCACGTTCCAGCTGCTTGCGCGTCGCCTCGTCGAGATCCGACGCGAACTGCGCGAACGCCGCCAGCTCACGATACTGCGCCAGCGCCAGTCGAACACCACCGCCGAGTTTCTTGATGATGTTGGTCTGCGCTGCACCACCCACACGCGATACCGACAGGCCGGCGTTGATGGCAGGCCGGATACCGGCGTTGAACAGGTCGGACTCGAGGAAGATCTGACCATCCGTGATCGAGATAACATTGGTTGGAACGAAGGCCGACACGTCACCCGCCTGGGTTTCGATAATTGGCAGTGCGGTCAGTGAACCGGTCTTGCCCTTCACTTCACCGTTGGTCTTCTTCTCCACGTAGTCGGCATTAACACGCGCGGCGCGTTCCAGCAGACGGGAGTGCAGGTAGAACACGTCACCCGGGTAGGCTTCACGACCCGGCGGACGACGCAGCAACAGGGACACCTGGCGATAGGCCCAGGCCTGCTTGGTCAGATCGTCATAGATAATGAGTGCATCTTCGCCACGATCACGGAAGTACTCGCCCATGGCGCAACCGGCGTAGGGCGCGATGTACTGCATGGCCGCTGATTCCGATGCACCGGCGGAAACCACAATGGTGTGATCCATGGCGCCGTGCTCTTCGAGTTTGCGCACCACCGAAGCGACGGAAGAGTTCTTCTGGCCGATGGCGACGTAGATACACTTAACGCCGGTACCCTTCTGGTTGATGATGGCGTCGATGGCGACAGCGGTTTTACCCGTCTGGCGGTCACCGATGATCAGCTCGCGCTGGCCGCGTCCGATCGGCACCATGGCGTCGATGGCCTTGAGGCCGGTCTGCACCGGTTCATCGACCGATTTACGTTCGATAACGCCCGGCGCGATTTTTTCGATCGGCGAACTGAGATCGGATTCAATCGGCCCCTTGCCGTCGATGGCCATACCCAGTGAATCAACGACGCGTCCCAGCAGCGATGGTCCCACCGGGACTTCCAGGATACGCCCGGTACACTTGACCTTGTCACCCTCGGACACCGACTTGTAGTCGCCGAGGATAACGGCGCCGACCGAGTCGCGTTCGAGGTTCAGCGCCATGCCGAACAGGTTATTGCCAAAATCGATCATCTCGCCCTGCATGACATCGGCAAGGCCGTGAATACGGCAGATACCGTCAGTCAGACTGACGATGGTGCCTTCACTGCGCGCTTCGGAGGTGGCTTCAAAACCCTCGATACGCTTTTTGATCAGATCACTAATTTCGGATGGATTCAGTTGCATTACTTACGTCCTCTACTTAGTGAACCAAAGCGTTGGAAAGCTGCCGCAGATGCTCCACAGCCGACCCGTCGATTACCAGGTCGCCTGCGCGGATCACTGCACCACCCACCAGGTCTTCGTTCACAGAACAATTCAGTTGCACGTCGCGGCCCAGGCGCTGTTTCAGCGCGCCGGCGATGGCGGATTTTTGTGCTTCGCTGAGTGGCTGCGCCGACAACACTTCGGCGTGTACCGTGCCTTCCGCCTCGTCGCGGATCTGCCGGAACAGCGCATCGATCATGGGCAGCTGGTCGAGTCGATCATTCTCCGCCAGGATCTTCAGCAAGTTGACAGCGCCCTCGCCGATGTCGTCGCCACAGGCGCGGATCATCAGGTTTGCCGCATCGCCACGGGTCAGTCGCGGGTTATCGAGCAGGCTGCGCATGGTATCGTTACCGGCTACTGCTGCCATGAGTGCGAGCTGATCCGACCACTGTGTCAGTTCACCCTTGCTGCTGGCCAGTTCAAATACCGCTTTCGCATACGGGCGGGCCAGCGCAGCTTCACCGCCGGTTGTCTCAACATTTTCTGTTGTGGAATCTGTCATGCTGCTGGCCTAGATCCGGGCGACCAGATCTTTGATCAGGTCATCGTTGGCTGTGGCGTCCAGCTCGCGTTTGAGAATACGACCGGCGCCGGCGGTAGCGATTTCCACCACCTTGCCACGCAGGGCTTCACGGGCACGGTTCACTTCCTGGTCAATCTCGGCCTGGGCGGCGGCTTTCAGACGTTCGCCTTCTTCGACGGCATCGGCCTTCGCCTCTTCAACGATTTCCGCAGCGCGCTTGTCGGCACGGCTGATCACTTCGGCCGCCTGTTGCCTGGCTTCGTGCAGCAACTCGGAGGCTCTCTCTTGCGCCAGTTCCTGTTCGTGCTTGCCACGATCAGCGGCAGCCAGGCCTTCAGCGATCTTTCCCTTGCGCTCGATCAGCGCCGCCATGATCGGTGGCCACACAAACTTCATGCAGAACCACACGAACACCAGGAAGGTGATGCTTTGCCCGATTAATGTCGCGTTGAAATTCATGCTTGCACCCCGTGCGGTATTAGCCGCCTACCACAGCGAACATGACGTACAGGGCCAGACCCACAGCGATCATCGGCACGGCGTCAACCAGGCCCATGACGATGAAGAACTGGGTGCGCAGCATCGGGATCAGTTCCGGCTGACGCGCCGCGCCTTCGAGGAAGCGTCCGCCCAGGATACCGATACCAACCGCGGCGCCGAGTGCGCCCAGGCCCATCATCAGTGCGCCGGCAATGTAGAGCAGTGCGTTTTCCATTGTGTGTCTCCTGAAAGTTTATGTTTAATAGTGAATAAGGAATTGAATCAGTGGTGTTCCTGGCTCGCCATGTCCAGGTAAACAATCGTCAGGGTCATAAAGATAAACGCCTGAAGGGTAATGATCAGAATATGGAAAATAGCCCAGCTGAGCTGAAGGACGCCACCAAAGAAGCCCAGCGTCACGCCGCCGCTGTACATCAACGCGATCAGAATGAAGATCATTTCGCCAGCGTACATGTTACCGAACAATCGCAGTGACAGTGAAACCGGCTTGGATATCAGGTTGATGCCTTCGAGAATGAAATTCACCGGCACAAACAACGCCTGAACAAGCTTGTTCTCGGCCTGAAACGGCATCATGGTCAGTTCACCGACAAATCCGCCCACGCCCTTCATCTTGATACTGTAATAGAGCACCAGCGCAAACACGGACAATGACAGGCCAAAGGTGATATTCGGGTCGGTCGACGGCACAATCTTGAGGTGCCCCACACCCAACGCGCCTGCCAGGCTGGGCAACCAGTCGACGGCAATCAGGTCCATAAAGTTCATCAGGAAAACCCACACGAAAATAGTCAGCGCCAGTGGGGCGATCAGATCGTTCTTGCCGCTGAAAGAACCACGCACCGACTCGTCGATAAACTCAATCACCCACTCGACAAAGTTCTGCCAGCCACCCGGCACGCCGGTAGTCGCCGTTTTCGCCGCCACACGGAAAGCCCACAGGAACAGCACGCCCAGCCCGATGGAGAACAGCATGCTGTCCACGTTAATCGACCAGAAACCGAAGCTGGCGGCCTCCTGCAAACTGTGCGCAAACCCCCACTGCCCGGCGTGCTCGCTGCCGGCCGGAAACTGGCCATAGGTCAGATTGGTCAGGTGGTGCTTGATATATTCTGCTGAAGTCTCTGGAGCTGCGGACATAGGTCTATTTCTGCTGCGTTAACTGTTGCGTTCCGATAATTATCATAACCACCAGCCCGACGATGAATCCTGTCAGTACGGCCAGTGGATCAAGCTTCATTCCACCCATTACCAGGGCGAACAATGCAGCGACAATCACAAACCGCTGCACCACACATAGATATAAGGCAACCAGACTCTGTTGCGGTGTTCGCTCCGGCGCCTGCGCGTCGCGGTATGCGCAACGAGCTGCCAGGAGTGCATTTCCCGCCGCGATACCGCCGCCACAAAGCACTGAAAAGGCGGACCAACGATCAAATATGGCGAAAAATCCGGCCGATGTGGCTAACACCAGCATCAGCTGGTAAAACAACAGCCTGCGGATTCCGTGTTCCAACGGTACTCGGCTCAACGTCGCCCCGACTCCACGGGGCTATCGCACCCTCGCCGCTTCAGACGACGTAAGGCGGGCGCGATTATAAGGATCGTCGATAGGTGGGGTCAACAATTTATATATCCGTTGTGGATATCCGTTTAGTCCCTATTGGATATGTTCGAGTATACCGTCCAGTTCATCGAGGCTGCCATAGCTGATGACCAGCTTGCCCTTGCCTTTCGCGCCGGCCTGCACTTCCACCGGGGCGCCGACCCGGTCGGACAGATCCTGCTCCAGCCGCACCAGGTCGGGGTCGCGGCGTTCAGGCAGTTTGGTGGGCGGTTTATCGCCGGCGGCCAACAGCTTTTTGACCAGTTTCTCGGTCGCGCGCACCGACAGGCCCCCATCAACCACCCGGTGAGCGGCATCCACCTGCGTGCGTGGCGCTAACGCCAGCAGGGCGCGGGCATGCCCCATTTCCAGCTCGCCGCGCTCGACCATGGCGGTGGCCACCTCGCCCAGTTCCAGCAGGCGCAGCAGGTTCGACACGGCGGTGCGCGAGCGCCCGACGGCCTCGGCGGCCTGCTGGTGGGTCATTTCAAATTCGTCGATCAGGCGCTGCAGGGCACGCGCCTCTTCCAGTGGGTTGAGGTTTTCGCGCTGGATATTCTCGATGAGCGACACGGCGATGGCCGCGCGGTCATCCATCTCCCGCACCACCACCGGGACTTCCTGCAGTCCGGCCAGTTGCGCGGCCCGCCAGCGGCGCTCGCCGGCAATGATTTCGTACGCCCCCTTGTCGATAACGCGCACCAGGATGGGCTGCACGACACCCTGCTGGCGGATGGAATCGGCCAGGTCTTCCAGGCTTTCGCTGTGCATATCGACGCGCGGCTGGTATTTGCCGCGCTGCAACTGCTCGACACCCAGCGTGCGCAGCACGTCCGCCCCATCGCCTGTGGCGGTGGCGGGCTGTTGCGCCCGGGTGGCGGGTGTCGGGCTGACCGCCGCCGGCGCGGCCGCACCGCGCGATGATCCCAGCAAGGCGTCAAGCCCGCGTCCCAGTCCTCGTTTTTTTGCTGCCATGATGATGCGTCGGGGTATTTACGGAAAAGTGGAACACTAACGGAAAAGTGCCGGTGGCACTAGTCCGGGTTCCCCCGGATCAACCGCCTTGCGCACCCATACCGGCCTGAGCGTCATTGGCTGCCGCCATCTGCTCGTGCTCGCGCCGCAGCAATTCCCCGGCCAGCGCCAGGTAGGCAATGGCACCGCGTGAGGTGCGATCATACTTAATGATGGGCGCGCCGAAACTCGGCGCCTCGGCGAGACGCACGTTGCGCGGGATAATGGTGCGGTAGACCTTGTCGCCGAAATGCTCAAGCAACTGGTCGGACACTTCGTTGGCCAGGTTGTTGCGCGCATCGAACATGGTGCGCAGCAAGCCTTCGATCTCCAGGTTCGGGTTCACCGCTTCGCGGATCTGTTCGACGGTCTCGACCAGGGCGCTCAGGCCTTCCAGCGCGTAATACTCGCACTGGATGGGGATAAACACGGCATCGGCCGCCGTCAGTGCGTTCAGGGTGAGCATGTTCAATGACGGCGGACAGTCAATCAGAATGTAATCGTAGCGATCGCGCACGGCGGCAATGCGCTGTCGCAGGCGCATTTCGCGCGAATCGACCTGCATCAGCTGCACTTCGGCCGCTGTGAGGTCGCTGTTGCCGGGCAACAGGTGGTATCCAGCCGCCTCGGCATCGACGATCAGCTGTTCGACGGGGATCTCTTCCAGTAACAGCTGGTAGCTGCTCCGTTCCAGCGCGTGCTTGTCCACGCCACTGCCCATGGTGGCGTTGCCCTGCGGGTCAAAATCGATCAACAACACCTTGCGGTGGGTGGCCGCCAGTGAAGCGGCCAGGTTGACGCAGGTGGTGGTCTTGCCGACGCCGCCTTTCTGGTTGGTAATGGCAATAATGCGAGCCATGGCATATCAGTCCGTCTG
>CAYYAP010000115.1:5436-7767 GCA_964469575.1 uncultured Thiohalobacter sp. | reverse complement strand
TACCACCCGCACGGCGACACCGCCGTGTACGACACCATCGTGCGTATGGCGCAGCCGTTTTCGCTGCGTTACATGCTGGTCGATGGGCAGGGCAACTTCGGTTCGGTGGATGGCGATTCACCGGCGGCCATGCGTTACACCGAAGTGCGCATGTCGAAGATCGCCCACGAACTGCTCGCCGATCTCGATAAAGAGACGGTCGACTTCGTTCCCAACTACGACGAGTCGGAATATGAACCGTCGGTCATGCCGACGCGCATTCCTAATCTGCTGATTAACGGCTCGGCCGGTATCGCCGTGGGTATGGCGACCAATATCCCGCCGCACAACCTCAATGAAATCGTCAAGGGCTGCATTGCGCTAATTGATAACCCGGAGTTGTCCATTAAGGAACTGATGGAGATTATTCCCGGGCCGGATTTCCCGACCGCCGCCATTATCAATGGCGTGCGCGGTATCTACGAGGCCTATCACACCGGCCGTGGTCGTGTGCACATTCGTTCGCGCAGCCATATCGAGGGTGAAGAGGGTAAAAAGCAGTCTATTGTGGTTACCGAGTTACCCTACCAGGTCAACAAGGCGCGATTGCTGGAAAAGATTGCCGAGCTGGTCAAGGACAAGAAGATCGAAGGTATCTCCAACCTGCGCGACGAGTCGGACAAGGACGGCATGCGCATGGTGATCGAACTCAAGCGCAACGAAGTGGCCGAGGTGGTGCTCAACAACCTGTACCAGCAGACCCAGATGCAGAGCGTGTTCGGTATCAATATGGTCGCGCTGGTCGATGGCCAGCCACGCCTGCTGAATCTTAAACAGATCCTCGAAGCCTTTGTCCGTCATCGCCGTGATGTCGTAACGCGCCGCACCGTGTTCCTGTTGCGCAAGGCGCGCGAGCGGGCGCATGTGTTGGAAGGCCTGGCGGTAGCGTTGGCCAATATCGACGAAGTCATCGCGCTGATCAAATCCTCTGCCAGCCGCGCCGAAGCGCGGGCTGAACTGGTACGCCGCGAGTGGGCGCCGGGTATTGTGGCTGATTTGTTGCAACGCTCGGGTGCAACCGCATCGCGTCCGGATGGGCTGGAAGCCGGGTTTGGTCTTCACGGTGAGGTGTACCGGCTGTCGGAAGTCCAGGCGCAGGCCATTCTCGACTTGCGCCTGCACCAGATCACCGGGCTGGAGCAGGACAAGATTGTTGATGAGTACCGTGAGCTGATCGAACGCATTGATGATTTGCTGGATATCCTCAACAATCCCGACCGCCTGATGCGGGTGATTCACGACGAGCTGGCCGACGTGCTGGAAAACTACGGCGATGACCGGCGTACCGAGATATTGACCGACCACCTCGACCTGACCATGGAAGACCTGATCACCGAGGAAGACGTGGTGGTGACGCTGTCGCACCAGGGTTACGCCAAATCACAGCCCCTGTCCGATTACCGGGCGCAGCGGCGTGGCGGCCGCGGCAAGGCGGCGACTAAAGTAAAAGAAGAAGACTTTATCGACAAGCTGTTCGTCGCCAGCACCCACGACACGATTCTGTGTTTCAGCAGTCGCGGCAAGGCCTACTGGCTCAAGGTTTACCAGTTGCCGCAGGCCGGGCGCATGGCGCGCGGCAAGCCGATTGTGAACCTGCTGCCGCTGGAAGAGGGCGAGCGTATCAACGCCGTGTTGCCGGTGCGTGAGTTCCCGGATGACCTGTTTGTGTTCATGGCGACAGCACAGGGCACGGTGAAGAAAACCCCGTTGTCGGATTTCTCCCGGCAGCGCAGCAACGGCATTATTGCCGTGGACCTGCGGCCCGATGATTACCTGATCAACGTGGCGATCACGGATGGAACCAGGGACGTGATGTTATTCAGCAATGTTGGCAAGGTCATCCGTTTCCATGAATCCGATGTGCGCCCGATGGGGCGTACCGCCTGTGGTGTACGTGGCACCCGTTTGGCAGCAGGCCAACATGTTATCGCATTGATTATTGTCAGTGACGGCGCCGTATTGACCGCCACCGAACACGGCTATGGCAAGCGCACGCCGGTATCCGAATATCCCGTACACGGCCGTGGGGGTCAGGGTGTGATCTCTATCCAGAGTACCGAGCGCAACGGCGAGGTGATCGGCGCTGTGCTGGTCCAGGAAGATGATGAATTTATGCTGATCAGCAACGGCGGAACACTGGTGCGTACCCGGGTCGCCGAAGTCTCGGTCATGAGCCGCAACACCCAGGGCGTACGCCTGATCAAGCTGCACGATGACGAAACGCTGGTCGGCATCGAACCGGTTGCCGATGTCGGTAGCGAGGATGACGAGGCTGATGAAGCCGGGGAAACT
>CAYYAP010000115.1:4243-5336 GCA_964469575.1 uncultured Thiohalobacter sp. | reverse complement strand
CCAGGAGTCTAGAAAATATGTCCAAGATATATAACTTCAGCGCCGGCCCCGCCGTACTGCCGGCAGAAGTGCTGGAGCGGGCGCGTGATGAACTGATCGACTGGCACGGCAGCAGTATGTCGGTGATGGAAATGAGTCATCGCGGCAAGGAATTCATGTCCATTGCGGAGAAGGCCGAGGCCGACCTGCGCGAGTTGATGAAGATCCCGGACAATTACAAAGTACTGTTCCTGCAGGGCGGTGCCTCCAGCCAGTTCTCGATGGTGCCAGTCAATTTACTGCGCGGAAAGAACAAAGCCGACTATGTCTGGACCGGCGCCTGGGGCAAAAAAGCCATCGCCGAGGCCAAACGCTATTGCGACGTCAATGTGGCCGCCAGTTCCGAAGCGGAGAAGTTCACGACCATTCCTGATCCGGCCGGCTGGTCGCTGGACAGCGAGGCGGCCTACGTCCACTACACGCCGAATGAAACCATCGGTGGTGTCGAGTTTCACTGGATACCGGATGTCGGCAACGTACCGCTGGTGGCGGATATGTCTTCAACCATTCTGTCGCGGCCGGTTGATGTCAGTCAATATGGCGTTATCTATGCGGGTGCACAGAAAAACATCGGCCCTGCCGGGCTGACGGTAGTGATTGTGCGTGACGACCTGATTGGCCAGCCGGTTGACGGCCAGCCGGTGATGTTCGATTACGCCACCCATGCGAATAATGGTTCCATGTACAACACGCCACCGACCTACGGCTGGTACTTCGCCGGCCTGGTGTTCGAGTTGCTGAAAGAAAATGGCGGCCTGGAGGCAATTTCGATGATCAACCATCGCAAGGCCAGTGCCCTGTACAACGCAATCGACACGTCGGACTTTTACGCCAACCCGGTCGACCCCGATTGCCGTTCCTGGATGAACGTGCCGTTCACGCTGGCTGATCCGGCGCTGGACGCTACCTTCCTGGACGAAGCGAAGCAGGCGGGACTGGTGTCGCTCAAGGGGCATCGCTCCGTTGGTGGTATGCGCGCCAGTATCTACAATGCCATGCCGGAAGAGGGCGTTGCCGCATTGATCGATTTCATGGGCGAGTTCGAGAAGCGCCA
>CAYYAP010000115.1:0-4143 GCA_964469575.1 uncultured Thiohalobacter sp. | reverse complement strand
AACTGGAACAGTATGACTATGTATAAAATACTAACCCTGAACAATATCTCCGTGGCCGGCCTGGAACGCCTGCCGCGCGAGACCTACGAAGTGGCTTCCGAGATACAGCATCCGGACGCTGTCCTGTTGCGCTCCTTCAATATGCATAACTGGGATATCCCGGAATCGGTGAAGGCGATCGGCCGTGCCGGCGCCGGTGTCAACAACATCCCGGTTGACGAGATGAGCAAACGTGGGGTGCCGGTGTTCAATGCGCCCGGCGCCAATGCCAATGCGGTCAAGGAACTGGTGATCGCCGGTATGTTGATCGCGGCGCGTAATCTCTGCCAGGGCTGGTCGTTTGCGCGCGGTCTTGAAGGTGAAGACGGCGAAATCAGCAAGCAGGTTGAATCCGGCAAGAAAAACTTTGCCGGTTTCGAACTGCCGGGTCGAACACTGGGCGTTGTCGGCCTTGGCGCGATCGGTGTGCAGGTGGCCAACGCCGCGCATGCACTGGGCATGAACGTCATCGGCTATGACCCGGATATTACGGTACAGAGCGCCTGGCAGATGTCATCCGACGTCGAGCAGGCCGCGGGTGTCGATGACTTGCTTGCGCGCAGTGATTTCGTCACCTTCCACGTTCCGCTGGTCGATGCGACACGCCACATGATCAATGAAGAACGTCTGCGCACCATGCGCGACAATGTCGTGCTGCTGAATTTCTCGCGTAACGGCATTATCGATGACGAGGCCGTGGTCAAGGCGCTGGATGATGGCAAGGTCTACGCTTACGTGTGTGATTTCCCCAGTAACCTGCTCAAGCAGCATCCGCGGGTGATCACGCTGCCGCACCTCGGTGCTTCGACTAAAGAAGCCGAGGATAACTGCGCCATCATGGTCGCCGACCAGGTGAGCGATTTCCTCGAAAACGGCAATGTGCGCAACTCGGTTAATTTCCCCAAGTTATACATGAAGCGCGGCGGCGCCGGCCGCTTGTGTGTGGTGAACACCAATGTGCCGAATATGCTTGGCCAGATTTCCACGGCACTGGCGGATTCAGGGCTGAATATTAACGACATGATTAACAAGTCACGGGGTGATATTGCTTACACGCTGGTCGATGTGCAATGTGAAATCACCCCGGAATGCCGGGACAGGATTGCGGCCATCGAAGGCGTATTGTCGGTGCGGGTCGTCTAGGTGCGCAATGACTGAGTCCAGGCTCGATCAACTGCGCAAACGCATTGATGTGCTGGATGAGCAGATCCAGACACTACTGAACGAACGCGCCAGTTGCGCCCAGCAGGTGGCGGAAGCCAAGCGCGCCGAGGATGCCAGTACTACGGTGTTCTATCGGCCGGAGCGTGAGGCGGAAGTGCTGCGACGTGTGCGTGAGCGTAATGCCGGGCCGCTTTCCGGCGATGAAATGACCCGCCTGTTCCGTGAAATCATGTCGGCCTGCCTGGCGCTTGAGCAACCCCTGATGGTGGCCTACCTCGGACCGGAAGGGACCTACACACAGGAAGCCGCGCTCAAGCACTTCGGTCATTCCATACAGCTCAGGTCGCTGTCGGCGATTGACGAGATTTTCCGCGAGGTGGAAGCGGGCAGCGCTGATTTTGGCGTGGTGCCGGTGGAAAATTCTTCCGAAGGCGCCATCAATCACACCCTGGATATGTTCATTCGCTCGCCATTGAAAATCTGCGGCGATGTCGAGCTGCGTATTCATCACCAGTTGATCGGCAAAGCTGAAGGACTCGATGCCGTGAAGTCTGTACATGCGCACCAGCAGTCGCTCGCGCAGTGCCGGGAATGGCTGGACGCCAATCTTCCCGGTGTGGAACGCATTGCTGTCAGCAGCAATGCCGAAGCGGCAGGTCAGGCCAGTAAGGACAAGACGGTTGCCGCCATCGCCAGCGAAGCGGCAGCACAAACCTACGGGCTGGATATCCTCGCGGCGAATATTGAAGATGACCCGAATAACACCACACGCTTCCTGATCATCGGTGACCATCTGGTTGGACGCAGCGGCAAGGACAAGACCTCGCTGATGGTAATGTTGCACAACAAGGCGGGCGCGCTGTACTCACTGCTGGAGCCGGTTTCACGCCACGGTGTGAGTATGACCAAAATCGAATCGCGGCCATCGCGCCAGAGCAAATGGGATTATGTGTTCTTTGTCGATGTCGACGGTCATTGCGAGGATGAAAATGTCGCCGCCGCACTGGCCGAACTGGAAGCACGCGCGTCCATGCTCAAGGTGCTGGGATCTTACCCCAGGTGCGAGTTGTGAATGACTGTGGACATCCTTGAATCCGCCATCCCCGGCGTGCAGGCCCTGCGCCCCTACGCACCCGGCAAGCCACTCAGCGAACTGGAGCGTGAGTACGGCATCCGTGATGCGGTCAAACTGGCCTCCAATGAAAACCCGCTGGGACCCTCTGCCGCGGTGCTGGACGCACTGCGGGGCGGCTTTGATGAACTGGCGCGTTACCCGGACGGGAACGGCTTTGATTTAAAAGCGACGCTGGCGGAACGGCATGGCGTGTCGACAGACCAGATCACCCTGGGGAATGGTTCCAACGATGTGCTGGAACTGGTGGCGCGGGCTTTCCTGTCGCCGCAGACCTCTGCCGTTTTTTCCGAACATGCGTTTGCGGTGTACCCGATTGTCACCCAGGCCATCGGTGCGCAGGCGCATGTCGCGCCGGCCACAGATGGCAGCCGTGGCCCGGCTTTCGGGCACGACCTCGATGCCATGCAGGCGCAGGCCGACGCGGGGACGCGCGTGGTATTCATCGCCAACCCCAATAATCCCACCGGCACCTGGCTGCCGCGCGCTGCACTGCGCGCCTTTATCGAAGCCATGCCGGAAAACCGGGTGGTGGTGGTCGATGAAGCCTACTTCGAGTATGTGGATGAAGCCGATTACCCGGATACCTCACAGTGGATCGATGACTTCCCCAATCTGCTGGTGACGCGGACCTTTTCCAAGGCCTTCGGGCTGGCGTCATTGCGCATCGGTTATGGCATCAGCCAGCCCGGGCTGGCCGATGTATTGAACCGTGTTCGCCAGCCCTTCAATGTCAACAGCTTTGCCCAGTTGGCGGCACGCGCCGTGCTGGATGATAGTGATCACCTGGCGCGTACGATTGCCGTGAACCGCGCGGGAATGACCCGGTTGACCCGTGGTTTTGAAACCCTGGGTTTGTCTTTTATCCCGTCGGTGGGAAACTTCATCGCCGTGAATGTCAGGTGCGATTCCGGTGACGTCTATGAGGCGTTATTGCGCGAAGGCGTTATCGTCAGGCCGGTGGACAACTATGGCATGCCCGGATACCTGCGTATCAGTATCGGTCTTGAAGACGAGAACCGGCGTTGTCTCGATGCGCTGAGCAAGGTGCTGGCATGATTAAACGACTGTGCATTATCGGTGTTGGCTTGATCGGCGGCTCGCTGGCGCGGGCCTTGCGCGAGGCGGGCTATGTCGGGGAAATCGTCGGTTCCAGCCGACGCGAAGCACATCTGCAGGAAGCCGTTGATCTGGGCGTGATCGACCGCTTCGACACCGAGCCGGCGCGGGCGGTGGAAGGCGCTGACCTGGTTTTCGTCTCGGTACCGCTGGGTGCGATGGGTGAGGTCTTCAAGGCCATTGCCGGCGCGCTGACGCCCGGCGCGGTGGTCACCGATGGCGGCAGCGCCAAGGCCAGCGTGGTGCGGGATATCCGCCAGGCAGTGGGAAACGTACCGGACTGGTTCGTGCCCGGGCATCCCATCGCCGGAACCGAATTGAGCGGTGTCTCGGCATCGTTCGCTGATCTGTATCGCGGCCGCCGGGTGATACTGACGCCGTTGGAACAGACCCTGCCCGAAGCCACTGCCCGGGTGCGCGCCATGTGGGAAGCCGCCGGCGCGCAGGTAAACGAGATGAGCGTCGAGCACCACGATGAAGTGCTGGCGGCCACCAGTCACTTGCCGCACATGCTGGCGTTCGCGCTGGTGGAAAGTCTCGCACGGCTCGCCGAGCAGCGCGAGATATTCGAGTATGCCGCCGGTGGATTTGCGGATTTTACCCGTATCGCCTCCAGTGACCCGGTGATGTGGCGCGATATCTGTGTGGCCAACCGGGATGCGTTGTTGACCCTGCTGGATCGTTTCAAT
>CAYYAP010000114.1:0-7889 GCA_964469575.1 uncultured Thiohalobacter sp. | reverse complement strand
TCCATCGCCAGTTCCAGGTTCACACGTGTGGGCGCAATGTAAACCAGCTCACCGGCCTGGTCGAGCGCCAGGTTGTCGTAGGCTTTTTCGCGAAACTTCTCCAGCACTTTCGCGTCATTACATTCGATCCAGCGCGCTGTCGCGACAGAGATATTTTCAAACAGGCACTCGACCTTGTATTCATCCTTTAAACGCTGCGCCACCACTTCAAACTGCAATACGCCGACAGCGCCAAGAATCAGGTCATTGTTCTTCATCGGGCGAAACAACTGGGTAGCACCCTCCTCACTGAGCTGTTCGAGTCCCTTGTGCAGGGCTTTCATGCGTAGCGGATCTTTCAGCACGGCGCGACGAAACAGTTCGGGTGCGAAGTTGGGAATACCGGTGTATTTCAGTTCCTCGCCCTGGGTAAAGGTGTCGCCGATGCGGATCGTGCCGTGGTTATGCAGGCCGATAATATCACCCGGAAACGCTTCTTCCACATGGCCACGGTCGGAGGCGAGGAAGGTCATGGCGTTGGACACCTGTACATCGCGCCCGATGCGCACGTGACGCATTTTCATACCGCGCGTATAACTGCCGGAACAGACGCGGAAGAAGGCAATGCGGTCGCGGTGTTTTGGGTCCATGTTCGCCTGGATCTTGAACACGAAACCGGTCAGCTTTTCCTCAGTCACTTCGACATCGCGTGTCGTGGTTTCCCGTGGCTGCGGGGGTGGCGCGTATTCAATAAAGTAATCCAGCAACTCCTGCACCCCGAAGTTATTAATCGCTGAGCCAAAGAATACCGGGCTCAGTTCACCGCGCAGGTAGGCCTCCCTGTCGAAGCTGTGGCTGGCGCCCTGCACCAGTTCGATCTCTTCGCGCAGTTCTTCCGCCTGGTTACCCAGCGCCTCGTCGAGTTGCGGGTTATCGAGACCTTCGATCACGGTAACGTCCTGCTTCCTGCTGCTGTCGCCGCCCTGGTACAGGAATACCTTGTCCTGCTCGATGTGATACACGCCCTTGAAACGCTTGCCCATGCCAATCGGCCAGGTGATGGGCGCACACTGGATCTTGAGCACATCCTCCACCTCGTCCATCAGGTCGATGGCATCACGGCCTTCACGATCGAGTTTGTTGATAAAGGTAAAGATCGGCGTGGTGCGCAGGCGGCAGACTTCCATCAGTTTGATGGTGCGCTGCTCGACACCCTTGGCAACATCGATCACCATAAGTGCAGAATCGACAGCGGTCAGGGTACGGTAGGTATCTTCCGAGAAATCTTCATGGCCCGGCGTATCCAGCAGGTTGACCATGGCGTCCTTGTAGGGAAACTGCATCACCGAGGAGGTCACGGAAATACCGCGCTCCTTCTCCATCACCATCCAGTCCGAGGTCGCGTGGCGCGCTGCCTTGCGCCCCTTGATGGTTCCCGCCAGCTGTATCGCGCCGCCGAACAGCAACAGCTTTTCGGTCAGCGTGGTCTTGCCCGCGTCGGGGTGGGAAATGATAGCGAAGGTGCGGCGACGCTGCGCCTCGTCGGTGATGCTGCTCATGTTGGGTGATGCCGGTTAATCCAAACCGCCATTTTACCCCAGCAGCCGGTTTTTTGCTCAGGGCGTTGTGCCGTTCAGAACCGCCTTCTGCAGCAACAGGAGATCCGCGGCATTCAACACACTGTCACTGTTGATATCCGCCAGCGCCGATTCCAGCGCCGAGGGCTGAATCGCACCGGTAACGAGGCGCGTCATGACCACCAGGTCACCGGCATTGATCAGGCCGTCCGGGGCATTACGCGGCCCGATGTCCCCCTTGTTGGAGGTGTTGGGGTCGAGGCCATAGAGGTTGACCTCGTCGCCGTCGGTAAGACCGTCACCATCGGTGTCCTGCAGGGTCGGTATTGTACCCAGGTTGAACTCATCGATATTCAGCAGCCCGTCATTGTCGAAATCTCCGCTGCCGGTTTCCGCCAGCGTACCGAAATTGGAGAACTCCCAGTTGTCGGCCAGGCCGTCGGTATCGGTGTCACTGCTGCCATAGCTTGTCACGGTCAGGGTCGCGCTGCCTGTTCTGCCCAGGCTGTCGGTCGCCGTCGCCGTAATCGTATGCACGCCCTCGAGCAACGTGGTTGTGAGGCTTGCGCCGCTTCCCAGTGCGCCGGAAAGACTCGATGACCAGGTCAGTGAAGCACTCACATCTCCGTCTTCTACATCGGTTGCACCGGCCTGCAGGCTGACCAGGTCGGTATCCAGCACCATGGTGTTGTTGGCGGGACTGGTAATGGTCACGACCGGGGGATTGTTCAGCGTAACAGTCAGCGCAAAGTTCTCGCTTGCGCTGCTGTTACCGTCCGACACGGTGACGGTTAGGGTGACATTACCCGAACGTCCCACGAGCGGGGTGACGGACAGGGTGCGCTGACTGCCGGAACCGCTGAACACCAGCCCGGAAGCGTCGACGATGGTTGAATCGGAAGACACGGCACTGAGCACGAGATTTCCCAGCGGCGTGTCGTTATCCTGGACCAGCACGGTGACCGGGATGGTTTCACCGTCCATCGCGCTCTGACTGCCTATTTTGGCAATTACCGGTGTGGCGTTGGCGGACGTCAACCAGCCGATATCCTGCATCAGGGACAAGGCAAGACCGGGGCCTGACTTTGGCCCGGTATCAATTGGCTCCATTAACTCGTTGGGGCTGAGTGCATTACTGAAGTGTGAGACCGATGAGCCTGAATTCACTGTTCCCGGCGCATACATACGGATGTGTCCCTGGTTAACGCCGCCGGTGAAATTGGCAACCAACGCCGTCACATTCGGGCCTGTCCAGTGAAGATCGCCCGTGTCGATGGACGAGGCCATGCGTTCTGTATCGGTCAGCTTGTCCCATGTCTTCGCCAGGCTATGATCTTCCAGGTTGAGCAAAAAGACATCGTTCACCCCGTTGAATTTTGCGCCGGTACTGAGGTTCACAAACGTCTGAAAACCAAGGCCATGAGTAATTTCGTGCAGCACCACAGTCAACAGTTCAATGGTGCCTCCCGGCCGATTTCCATCCAGACCGTAATACCAGTTGGTGCCATTGAGGCAGTTATTGTTGTTGTCGATGTCGGAATTGAAAGTGGCTGTAATTTCAGTCTTGGTCGTATCAAGATCTGATCCTGCCAGACTGTTCGCAAGCGCCGCCGGGTACCAGGTATTCCGGATTGGCACATGCACGAAGTTCCCGTGGATTGTGGTCGTACCCGCAGAACCCAGTACGGCCTGGCTGGCGCTACAGGTCAGGGGGTTGAATTGCGCGCCAACAATGATCGGTACATTACTGCCTACCACGGCTTTCCAGATTTTGGCGGCCTGCTCAAACACATTGAGACGTTGTTGGCCCAGTGTCGTGCCCGGGTTACCACCCACCGGTGCAACCGGCGTGGCATCATTGAAACCTTCACCGGCCCCATCCAGGTTCGAGATAATAATTTGCGTCGACCAGGCGTTCAGGCTGAACAACCCCAGCAATATGGCCAGAATGCACAGTCTCATTCCAGCCGGCATCTTCATGGCTGCTTCGCTGCGCCGGGCAGGTGGGAGTAATCCGTAATCTGGATATTCCCGTCCTTGTCTATGGTGGCAACCGGTGCTGTCTGGAAACGTCCTTTTAAGTCTACGCTGGTGGCGCCATTCCGGGTTTCTTCAACCAGCCCTTCCGATGAAGTATTGAGGATTTTCCCGAGGGCTTCACGAATCTTCGGCTCAAGCGCAGGCGCCTGTGGTGAGGAAGCCGAATCCGTGGATACGACTCGCTCGTGTTCTTGTGCTGGTGAGGTTTTCTCTGCCTGCGCTGGTGCTGAAGTTTCAGGGGTGATAGCGGGGACATCGACAGCGGCATGATCAGGCGCAACCTGGACGTCATCCGGTTTCGTCGTGGATAACAGGGCGACAACCAGCACACCCACCAGTGCGATACCCAGTAAAACAAGGACTGTTCTCTTCTTCACTTTGCTTTTATTACCCGACCGCCAGCATCGGGCACCTGCGCTTATTTACCCATGAAAGTGACTATATCACCAAAATAATACAAGGGTATCAGCATATAATGATAAGGCTTTAGTTTGCCGTTCAAGAGGGGCGAAGTACCCTGAAAGATACGCTTAGGGCAACTCTGATTAATTCGTCATACCGGCGTATGCCGGTATCCATATCATTGAAACCACTGGATTTTGGCATGCACCAGAATGACGGGGAATGCACCCTAAAATAAATCTGTCCCCTTAAAATCGAGCGCGAACAGCAAGGCATCCTCCCGACCATCCACGGCCGGATAGTAATTCCGCCGGCACCCGATCTCGTTAAACCCCATCGCATCATACAGCCGGATTGCCGCCGTGTTTGAGGGTCTGACTTCCAGCATCAAGGTATCAGCACCGTGACGCCGCGCCAGCTGGGTAAAATGTTTCAGCAGTTTCCGGCCAATACCCTTGCGCTGTGATTCCGGACGTACTGTCAGGTTAAGGATATGCGATTCGCCTGCGGCAACACTCATCACCCCGTAGCCAGTCAGCGTATCGCCTTCCTCACAACACCAGCAACAATAACCTACCCGCAGGCAGTCACGGAAGATGCCCTCGCTCCAGGGAAATTCATAGGCGCGCGGTTCAATTTCCATCACCCTGTCGAGGTCAGCCACGTTCATGGGGCGTAAACGTTCACCCTGGTCGGATAAAATGGCACTCATGCGGAAGACTCGTCCACTGTACGCATGGCGAGCTGCAGGTCCTGCCAGGCCTTGCGTTTTTCTGCCGGGGAACGCAACAGGTAGGCCGGGTGATAGGTGGCGACCAGCGGTATGCCGGTATCACGAAAACGGTGGACCTGACCGCGCAACTTGCCAATGGGCGTATCACACTGCAGCAGGTTCTGCGCGGCGATACGGCCCACGGCCAGAATCAGTTTTGGCTGAATCAACTCGATCTGGCGCATCAGGTAAGGCTCGCAGCTGACCACTTCCTCGGGCCGCGGGTCACGGTTATTCGGTGGACGGCATTTCAGGATATTCGCAATGTACACCTGCTCGCGTTTGAGCCCGCACGCCAGCAACATGGCATTCAGCAACTGACCGGCGCGCCCGACAAAAGGCTCTCCCTGCTTATCCTCATCGGCCCCTGGCGCCTCGCCGATCACCAGCCAGTCTGCCGTGTGATTGCCTACGCCAAACACAGTCTGTGTGCGACTGGTGTGTAACTCACAGGCACAGCAATCACTGACACGTGAGCGCAGGGCATCCCAATCCAGTGAGGCAATGTCCGAACCCCGGTGTTCTGGCGTATCGGGGGCAGGAGCCGCTACAACCGCCGGGGTACTTTGGGGCCGTTCCTGATCCGACGACGCAGGTTCCCGGGCAACCGCATCCTGTGATGTTTCCTGGTCTCTCCGCTGCCAACGCAGGATACCCATCGCATCGAGGTACTGCTGCCGGGTGCTCTGATCTGTGCCACCACCATGATTCATATCAACTACACATCGCCCCGTTGCGGGTGCTCACGTCCTTCCGGCTCGATGATCTTGTTCAGGGCATTGACATAGGCGCGCGCCGAAGCGATAACAATATCGGTATCCGCCCCCTGGCCATTGACGATACGCCCGGCTTTCTCCAGACGAACGGTGACTTCACCCTGCGAGTCTGTGCCACTGGTAATATTGTTCACCGAATACAACTGCAATTCCGTCCCACTGCCAACAATCGATTCGATGGCCTTGAAGGTCGCATCCACCGGCCCACCACCCGCAGCGCTCGCCTGCCGTTCCTCACCATTGATATTCAGCGTGATATCAGCATTCGGCGTCTCGCCGGTTTCGGAACACACATGCAAGGCGACCAGCTTGAACTGTTCGTTCTCCGCCTCCTGACTGGCCTCGGTCACCAATGCCTGCAAATCTTCGTCATAAATCTCGTGCTTCTTGTCGGCGAGATCCTTGAAGCGCGCGAAGGCCTCATTCAATGCCTCTTCGGATTCAAAATGGATATCCAGTGCTTCAAGCCGGGTACGAAAGGCATTACGCCCCGAATGTTTACCCAGCACGATACGGTTGGCCGACCATCCCACATCCTGGGCGCGCATGATTTCATAGGTCTCACGGCTCTTGAGTACGCCGTCCTGATGAATCCCGGACTCATGCGCAAAGGCGTTAGCACCAACAATCGCCTTGTTCGGTTGCACCGCAAAACCGGTAATGCCGGAAACCAGCCGCGAGCAGGTCATGATCTCCGGCGTTTCCAGCCGGGTATCGCAACTGAAAATATCGCGCCGGGTGCGCACCGACATTACCACTTCCTCAAGCGAGGCATTACCGGCACGCTCGCCAAGGCCATTGATGGTGCACTCGACCTGACGCGCACCATTGAGCACGGCAGACAGGGAGTTGGCCACGGCCAGGCCAAGGTCGTTGTGACAATGCACCGAAAATACCGCCTTGTCCGAGTTGGGCACACGTTCCCTCAACTGGCGGATCAATTCACCGAACTGGTGTGGCAGGTTGTAACCGACCGTATCGGGGATATTCACCGTGGTCGCACCGACGTCGATCACGGCTTCCAGTACGCGGCAGAGAAAATCCAGTTCGGAACGACCGGCATCCTCCGGGGAAAATTCAATATTGTCGGTATATTTAGCGGCGCGCTTCACCGCCTTGACCGCCTGCTCGACCACCTGCTCAGGCTCCATGCGCAATTTCATTTTCATGTGAATCGGCGAAGTGGCGATAAAGGTATGGATGCGCGCCGAACTGGCATCGGCCAACGCCTCGCCGGCACGGTCAATGTCACGATCCAGCGCCCGCGCCAGCCCGCACACCGTGGAATCCTTCACCGCACGCGCTACGGCCTGCACAGATTCAAAATCGCCGGGGCTGGCAATGGGGAAACCCGCCTCGATGACATCAACGCGCAGACGCTCCAGCGCCCTGGCAATACGCACTTTCTCGTCTTTGGTCATGGACGCGCCGGGGCTCTGCTCACCGTCGCGCAAGGTTGTGTCAAAAATAATTAATGGATCGCTGCTCATGTTCTGCTCCAGCACGGCATCGGCCGCATCCCGCGCACGCAGCATACCAAAACGGGCGCTGCTTGCGCATCAAATTCAGTGTCATTTCCGGGTGTTGCGTTTGGCCTCGCCAGGCAAAGTATTAGCCGCGCAGCGGCAGCAGCAGTCGTGCAGGCAGCGACGGGCCGCGGAGATCCCGGGCCGGAGAGAAGATCAGATTGTCGCTGTAATGTGCCATAAATTCGCTAACGGTCGATTCGGGTAAAACTATAGGCAAACCGGTGCGGGACTGCAACGAGTTTTTTCATCCGGGATTTTTCTATCAACCGTCGGCCAGTTTTGCCGGGTATTCATAGTGCGCGACCCAGCCAGCATCGCTATGCACCGCCTGCCAGTCATCGAGATCGAAATGGATCACGGCGATGGCACATGTCGGCATTTCAACGGATTCCCCCGTCAGTAACTGGCACAACCTGCTGATACCCGGGTTGTGCGCCACCAGCGCCAGGCGCCGGCAAGCCGGGTCAGTGCGCTGCACTTCCGCCAGCAGCGTATCGGCGTTCGCATCATAGAAGGCTTCGATCTCGCGAATATCACCCACGGGGTAACCAACTTCCCCGGCAATCAGCCGGGCGGACTGAACCGCACGCCGGGCCGGACTGGACAACATCAGGTCGAAAGACAAACGCTGCTCTGCCAGCCAGCGCCCCATGCGCGGTGCATCCTGTTCACCGCGCGAGTTGAGGGTGCGATCAAAGTCGGCGAGACCTTGCCCGGGGGGATGCGTTTTGGCGTGTCGAATCAGGAACAGTTCAAGCATGCCACACAGTATAGTCTGCGGAAAAACAAAACGGGGCGCGAGGCCCCGTTTTTA
>CAYYAP010000113.1:2716-7893 GCA_964469575.1 uncultured Thiohalobacter sp. | reverse complement strand
CATTCACCGTTTTTTCGGGTTCAGATTTCACTTTCCTGCCTTCTTAGCCACCGGACTCCTTCCACAACGAACGAATACAAATAGGTCAGGACGAAGGCCTCGGCGATAAACAAGGTAATCGACGGGATGAGCCATGCAGCTATCAGCACGGCATTGACCGCGCCGACCGCCGTGGCCGATTTGGCCCAGCTCCGAATAAGCGCAGGCATCTTGTAGGGTACTTGCAACGATACGGTATGTAGCAGAAACAGCGGGATCAGCACACTCCCGGGTTCGAAACCCAGGGGCTGTTCCAGCAGCAGGGCAAACAGCAGGTGGCGCATGAGTTCATTGGTAGGTGAACCACCTCCCGAGGCTGCTTCGGGGTTGAGCCGGGAGGTGGCACGAAGAATAACCGAACCCGCCGCGATGGCACTGGCGATCAGAATCATGCCACCGAAATGTGCGCCGACCGCCAGCGCCAGGGCGACGTGAGCGACAGCGTCACACACATTATCAAGGTCAGCCCCGAATCGACTACGAATATCCAGCCTGGCCGCCAGAACGCCATCGAGGTCGTCCATAATATTATTGAAGATGATTAACGGGATGACGTAACGGTAGCCGTCATCAAAGAACAGTAATACCAGGGGCAGCACACCGAGAATTGATGTCAGGTTGGCGAGGTTCCGGTAAAGGAAGTTTTTCTGCACTTTTTCCATCTTTATCGGCTCACCATGGTGAATTCAGCCAACCCACCAAGCTGCATCAACATACACGCCCTGTGAGGATTCAGCTTGCCTCCGGTTCAAGTACAAAAAAATGATTTTCCAGCTTCGGGAACTGGATTCCCAGCACTTTTGGTAAACGATTGATCCAAGAGCTTCCCAACCGCATCGTCCAATAAGTCAGGGGACCAATAATCCTCAGCATCTGAAACATTCCCGGCACGATTTTTTTCCATTTCTTGATCATTTCACACCCCATCTGCATGAGAACATAGGGCTCGTTCCGCTCGCTCTGCCGGACCGTTAGTCCGCATTGTTTGAAGATGCGTTGATAATCCTGCACGGATCGATAGACCACCGGGTAGTCACCTCCACGCCTCTCGGTCTCACCACGTACCGTGGACTCGCGGCACAGAATGATCCCGCCCGGTTCGAGATGGGCAGCCAATCTGCGCAACAGGTTGAGCACGGCCTGCTCATCGAGATACATGAGCAAGCCACCGAGAAAAACCACGCGGTAGTGATCCTCAGGTTCGAACGACAGGACATTACCAGGCACGGCGCGTATATTCGGGTACGGGGCACACCGTTCCTCCATCGCCTGGTAGAGCACGCCGCTGCCCTCAACAGCAACCACACGTGAGAAGCGCTGAGCAAATATCTCGGCCCAGTAGCCGACACCACACCCAAGGTCAAGGACCGTACCGTCCGGATCCACACTGCGAAGCAGCCGCTTGACGACCCTGAGTTCTGCCCGAAAACGATAGTGGCCCGCACTCGCCGGAAAACCAAAGCCATCCATCATATACGGGCCGAGGATCGAGGCCTTGACCCCTGACCAATACTGATCGACCGCCGTGTGATCGATCTCAGGCAAGCGTAGGCACCGGCTCGATGGCGACAAGGGAACGGCCCGTGGTGGAACGGCGGCTGCCAAACAGTTTTTCCGCTTCATCCAGGTCTGCCAGAGTATCGATTTCGTACCACCGGTCTGCATCGAAGAAGACCGCGTCGAATGCGAGCGAACCGTCGGCAACCATGTCGGCGAATACAGCTTCGTAATACACACCGAGCCTGCCATCCGACACATAGCTGCTTAACCTTTCCTCCATCACCTGCCAGGTTTTCAGCGACAGACTGTAGAGGTTCACCGTCTTGTAGCAGGGTGTATCGGAGTTATTGCAGTCGGGGTGGAACGCCGCAACCCGGCTCCCGGAAACGAGAGCCACCGTGGTGCCGTTCATCCAGGGTCGCAGCCGGGAAATCGCAATCCGGTCCGGATAGAGCATGTCGTCCAGCATCCTGGCTTCGAAAACCAGATCGCTTTCCACCAGCAGGAATGGTTCCTGAATCTGTTGCCGGGCCAGCCACAGGGAGTAGAGGTTGTTGGTGGTGCGATAGTCGGGGTTGACGACGTAATCGATCTGCATGTCGCCCGCTTTGTGGCGCAGAAATTCCCGGATCTTGTCGCCCTGGTATCCAAGTACCACCACCAGCCGTTCGATGCCCTTCGCCCGCAGGTTGTGAATCAGGCGATCGAGGATCGGGCGGCCGCCAACCTCGGTGAGGCACTTCGGGGCGTTTCGGGTCAATGGCCGCAGGCGGGTTCCCGTCCCTGCGGCAAGTAAAAGTGCTGTGGTAATGCGGTCAGAATCAGTCATAGTCGGCCCTCGCTGAGTAAATCGTTCACTGCAATTCCTGGTTTAAAAAACGCACGCAGTTTCTGACGCCGAATACGTGTAATCCTGGTTCTGGTCACTTCGTTGCTTGTCTCCTTTACGCTCTCTCGATAAAGATACTCTTTTCGGGAAAAACACCCGGTTACGCCGAATATTGTTCAACAATGTGGCTGAGTTCTATTCACTCAGACAATACCTTGACGATCGATACGACAAACGTCGTCCGACCTTGGATGCAGATACATGCCAGCGGGAGCCAAAAGGCGAACAAAACGAACGCCATGGAACTGACCTAGATTAGCGGATTGAGGCCACAATATCAATTCAGGAGGAGGCTAGCTGATTCGCACCCATCGCAAAAACAAACAACTGACACTAAAAATCTTTTCAGAACTCAGTCTGTTGAATATGCAATGTCCATCCGACTTCGAACAGGGCAAGAACACATGCACATATAACAATTAAGGAGCAGGACAACTACCAGCGGACTTGGAATTTTCCATCAGATCCTGGGCGCTAAAACGAAAAAAAGCCCAAGTGATTGACTCACCTGGGCTTTTTGCATTTGGTAGCGGGGGCCCGCTTCAACCGTTCTTTTACTTATTTCGGTGGCGATGAAAAACTCAGATAAACATGCAGTTACCCAATCTTGTAGATACTTAAGGCCGCAAATGGAAAAATCCTTCAAGATATTTCAGATTGTTCCGATACATAAAATGTGAACTCTGTCACATTTCTGTGTCACGGGGCACCGAGTGAAATTCTGACAAGGGCAACCCTGGTCGAAAGGCAAGGGGCGCAAAACCACCGGTCTAAGGGATCACATGAGTCCTATGACAGCGGAGTCGCCAGACGAAAACGCGTTATCTCCCTGTTTTTCTCATGAAACTTCCATTCGTTCCGGTGGTGAAGGTCTTCGCCTGTAAGGCCTTGCGGATTGCCCTGTGTGTATTACTTTGACTAAGGTAACAAGGCCATATGCTGACACTGAAGGTTCTAACAACCAATAAAAAACCGAATCGTTTATCCATGCTCGTGCTGCAGCAGGAGATTAGCGAGCTTGGGAACGGCGGTGCCCTGTCGGGCCAAACGACGGTCGATCAAGCCGCCTGGCTTTTCGACCTCTGTGATTGCGCCAATCAGGACACACTGCCAGCAAAACAGCGTCTCACCACACTAGGTCATCTGCACCGGGGATTTGGACGCTTACTGCCCGCGTTACAGAGGCAATGCCGTCAACTCGGTGGCCATGCTCCGGAAACTAAACTACGGACTGCACGAGCCTTGTTAAGTTTGTACGGCGTCCTGGCCGATGGGTACAAACTGGCTTTGGTTGAACTCGCTAATCAGGGAACAGGACGCAACCGTTCTCAGCAAGCGGCTCTTATGGAGGCCCTGGTTAGAGCCATGTGTGTGCTGACCGAGCAAATACACACCTGCTATCGCATATATGAGCACGTCCCCAACGGGGTCTGGCAGGATCTGCATCAGATCTACCAATTCACAGAAAGGCAAGGCTGGCTGGAAACTATCGTAGCGGCGCAGGAGGGGAATCTTAGTATCGACCAATACTACAAACGCATACTGCTCCTGGCCCTGTGCAACCCCTATCAATTGATGCCAGGCGATGCGGAACGACTCTACAAACTGCTCGGAGATTGGTCGCAACACTGTGATCTGGCCCCCATTTCAAGCCAATCCCCAGCGGGAAAGTGTTTTCTTGAGCTAAACAGTGATAAACCACCGCGCCGCCTGCGTTTGAATGAAGAGTGGCATCAGGTAAAACCTGTAGACGGCCGGTTTGTCGTGATCGATGACCTCATGGGATTGCTGGATCGGGCATCCGAGGCGCTGTTGCAGTCACAGATACGGGGCGGTAAAAGCACACTGGAATCGAGAACCCAGCGGAATCTTTTGCTCCGCCTGGCTCACTTCCTGGGCCAGCGCTGCGAGCGTCGTTCACCCCGAACTGCCGGTAACGGAAAGATTGAGGTGGCCACCGGGATCGTTGCAGCACATCAACTGTTAGCCATACCCAGCGACCCGCCGCCAGAAAACCTCGACCCATCGGAAATACCACTGACATTGATGGATCTGGATGTGATTGAACTCCTTGCCAAAGGCGCGATTCAATCGCTGGATGCCGCGACGGCGGATGTACCAGATTTTCCGAACGCGACGGTCTCGCACGCTTCGCCGAAAAAACCTGCGACATCCGGCAAACAGACTGCGTCAGAAGTGCTCATCAGACAATGGGCGATTCGGGATCGTTCTGCTGACGGACTGGGTGTCGAGTTTGGTCCTGATATGTGCAACCTTACCGCAGCGAACCACGATGACTTCTCCATATCGGAAAACGCCGTAGCTGATATGCGGGTTGGCGATCTGATAAGCTACCGAGACCCGGAACAGGAAGACGCACCCTGGCACATCGGCGATATCCGCTGGATGAAAAGGAGTGATGGCCAACAGGTTACGGCGGGCATTCGGAAGCTCGGTGAACAGGCGCGAACTGCGCGCGCGAGTGGTGTACAAGGTGTCGGCTCCGGATGCTTGAAAACCCACGCATTGCTTCTTCCACCTGCGACGAGCGGATTGGGACGACCCCGTGTTCTGCTTGCCAATGCAATCTATGATGTAGATTCAGTGCTGGATATCAGTAACGAAGAAGGCGTACAACGGATTCGTCTTGTGCGCCTACTGGATGCCAGCAACGGCTTTAACCAATTCGAATACCAGATAATATCCGACAAGTAATTTTTGTCTGGGTACTGATTTCGCTTCCAACGCT
>CAYYAP010000113.1:0-2616 GCA_964469575.1 uncultured Thiohalobacter sp. | reverse complement strand
ACTTCCTTAATCATGGATGCCCCAGGGCGAGTTTATCAACCAGTGATCCAGTTCTTGCACGGGTACCGGATGACTGATGTGGTAACCCTGGGCAATGTCACAGTTCAGCACCGCCAGCGAATCCAGTATATCCTGACTCTCGACCCCTTCGGCAACAGCATGCAGCCCCAGGTTGTGGGCAAGGTCAATGGTTGAACGTACGATAATGGCGTCATCCTCATTTGTGGTCAAACCAAAAACAAAGGACTGATCGATCTTCAGCTCATGGACCGGCAGTTTTTTCAGGTAGGCCAGGGACGAATAGCCGGTACCAAAGTCGTCGATAGACAACTTAAGTCCCATCTCGTGTAATTGCAAAAGTATCTTCAACGCGTGCTCAGGTCGTGACATGACCGCAGACTCTGTAATCTCCAGCGAAAGACATGCAGGACTGACTTTATAGAACTCGAGCAGTTCGGCAATGCTTCCCGGCAAGCCGGGGTCGAGCAGATTACGGGTGGACAGGTTAACGGCAATAGTGAGACCAATACCGTTCTCGCTCCAGCGTTTGCACTGATCGATGGCTTGTTCAAGCACCCAGAGTGTAAACGGCCGGATAAGTCCTGATTGCTCAACCATGGGTATGAAATCGGCGGGGGCGATCATCCCCTCAACAGGATGCGGCCAGCGCGCCAGTGCCTCGACACTCGTGACCCTGCTGGTTTTGATGTCGATTTTCGGCTGGTAATAGAGGACCAGTGTTTTATCGATGATCGCCTGACGTAGCTCTCCATGGAGCTTCAGCCGCCGCAGACTGAAGGGATCATCTTCGGGATTGTAGATACTAAAGCCGGTGGCCTCATTCTTGGCTACACGCATGGCGATATCCGTGTGCTGTAATAAAAGGTCTGACTCATCGCCATGCTCCGGGTACAGCGCGGCACCGATGACTACCTCGACCTCCAGGGAAGTATTCTCGACAGTAATGGGTTCCTCGAACAACTTTTGAATCTTCTCTGTGGTGGCGGACAGGTGCTCGCGATCCACTGCGGGTAATACGAGAACAAATTCGTCCCCGCCCAACCGGCCCACGGTATCGGATTCGCGTAATAACTTTTTCAACCGATCAGCCACCTCTTGTAGCACAAGATCGCCGTTTCGATGGCCCAGCAGGTCGTTGATTTCTCGAAGGCGTGCTACATCGACCAAAAGTACCGCCAATGACGATGTTTCCCGGCAGGCGACTGTCAGCGCATGCTTGAGACGATCCTGCAGTAAGGAACGGTTGGGCAAATCGGTAAGCGCGTCGTACAAGGCCTTGTGTTCCAGTTCGGCGATATAGCGTTTTCGCTCGCTGATATCCTGAATGATGGCTATAAAAACCGGAGGATTTTCAGTGCCGGCGAACTGAAGACGCACTTCCACGGGGTAGCGAGACCCATCCTTGCGGCGATGTTCGGTCTCGAAGGTGGTTGTCTGTTCCTCCCCCCGACGCAGCGGCTCGATCAAGGCCTCGAATTGCTCGGTCGTGAATTCCGGCTTGATATTCACTGGTGTCAGCTGTTTCATTTCCTCGACGGAGTAACCGAGATTCTGGCAAGCGCCATCACTGACCTCGACGAAACGAAGCGTCTCCGCGTCAAAGGTGTAGATCTCATTCCAGGAGTGTTCAAGGATACGGCGCATGCGCGTCGAGAGTATCTCTGCCTGCTGCCGTTTGGTAATGTCTTCTACCAATGAGGCCACACCGATCAACTTTCCATCCCTGTCGATCAATGGCGTGTTGTACCATTCACACAAACGGATTTGACCATCCTTGGTCTTGTTCTCGTTAATTTGATGGATGACATCCTCGTTCGACATTAATTCCTGCCAAACCGTATCCACCTCCTTTCTGGCACTATCCGGGACAATTAACCTGGCTGCATGACAGCCCACAGCTTCATCTTTTGTATAACCAAAGATGTGTTCAGCTGCCGGATTCCAGTCAACAACTTCAAAATTCGTATTCCATTCGATAACACCCAATGGCGTTCGATCATAATGCAATCGCATACGTTGTTCGCTTTCAGCAATTCTGGCGTGCTCATCCAGGTTCCTGCGCTCCGTCCGCCGTACCAGTCGGTCGAAAAATGCGAACAACAGACCACTAGCTAACATTACACTGGTAACGATAGAAAGGAGCGTTATGTAACTACCGCTACTACGGGCAAAATCCTCCCCAACATGCTCGTTCGACTCGACAATCATGCCCAGAATAAAAGCGCCCGGAACTGATGCCAATACAAGCACCAGAGGAACCAGAATACGGACTTTGAGATTGACGGGTTTCATCGGAGCGCACCTATCCCTGGGATCGCACAACCCTTTCGGCCGGCCGATAGCGGCTGAGCCAGTGCATTATAGTTCTTTCTTGTATATTTAGCGGGGGGTTACTCAACATATAGGGACCATTCAAAAATAGAGGGTGGGTAGTAAAGGCGCAATCGTATCCTTATATTCGGAAACTTCGACTAGAACGACCCGTTTGCGTGAAGTAATAAGGCCAGTCGGGTACTGCTGAACTATTTTAAATAGACTGAATTAGAATGGAATTATTCCCATGATGTCCGGAAAGTCTATTCGGGCCATCCCCCC
>CAYYAP010000112.1:0-7995 GCA_964469575.1 uncultured Thiohalobacter sp. | reverse complement strand
CAGGGGTTTTCGAGGATGACGGGACAGGCTTCAAGAATAATACCATCGCTCACTATCTGGTTCGGGGGGCGCGCTGAGCCTGTTACTCATGACGGGACAGCTGCAGGCGGCGGTCAGAATTGTCTCGGCGACGCCGAACGTTGTCCAGTTGCAGCCCGGTAAAGCGGTGATGCTATCCGTTAAGGGTTCGGGTCTTAAAACCATCCGTAGCGGTGCCCTGTACCGCGACAAGGCGGGCAAGCAGAAAGTCGGCCGGCTGGGGGGCGTCAGGTGCGCGGGTGGCGTTAGTCGTGGACGCCTGACGCTGGCAGGCAGAGTCAAACCCGGTGCCTATTACATCCGCCTGGCGGACAGCCGGGGAGCGCTGGCGAGCCTGCCGGTGCGGGTCACCGTAACTACACAGCGTTCAACGGCCTCGTTCGGGCGGCGGACCACGCAGGCGAAACCGTCCGGCGTTAAGGCCGCCAACCGCCTTGCGATGCAGCTCGGCTGGCGCAGTGGCACGACCGACTATGCCACCCTGATTGCGCCGTCCAACGCCTGTACCGCGCTGGTGCGTCGGGTATGTGGCGACGCGGAGCAGTGTGGCAGCCGTGCCGGGTGCTCGTCGGCCAAATATCTGCTGGAGCGATATAACCAGACCGGACATTCCGCCGATGTGGAAGCGTCCTGCAATGCTTCGCTCGAGGACGGGGCGCTGTTCCCGGTATGCAGCCAGTAAACAATCCCGGGCGCTTGGCGGGGATACTCGCGGGAATCGGGCTGGTCATGCTCGCGTTCAATTGCGCCGCCGGGAAAGCCGTTGGCGAGCTTGTCCCGGCGAAAACCATAGACCGGCCCGTTACCCCGGGAATGGCGCGCGGGCTGTTGTATTTTGAGCGTGAACACCGCCTGAGCGTCGGCGACAAGGGTGAGGATTTTTTTGATGTCAGCAGCCCGCAGCCGGCTTGTGGCGCAACGGCGTTGGTCTTCGACCACGCCAGAATCATCTACAAAAACCGGCGTTTCGGAAAGGCCGAGATTGTCAAAAAGCCCCGTGCAGGCTGCCTGCGCTGTTCGCCGCTTGTGGTGCGTTGGTATCACGAACCTACCGGTTATCTCGAGTACCAGTTGCATGTGTATCGCCGTCGTATTTCAGGCCAGTGTCGGCCGGGTCGTCCATAAAATCCCTGTGTGCGTTTTTTCTTTAAGGAGAATGTTGTGAGTATCAGCAGTATGTTCGGAATCTATCTTATGCGCGGCGATGCGTTTAGCGGGGGGGGGCAGTCCATGTTACAGGCGGTCGCCTCATGAAGCGTTCAGGGTCGCGTAACAGGCGGAGTGGGGCAACAGGAAGGTTTTCGATACTATTGCTTGTTGCCCTGTTCGCGCAACAGGCTTCCGGGCAGGTTGTCGTCCAGTCATCCAGTTTCGAGGGGCAGTGGCTGAACCCGGATGACGCCTTGTCTATCCAGCTGGATCACCTGCCGGACCCAGGCGAGGGAGACGTTCATGTCATTATCGGCGCTACTGACGTCACATCCCTGTTGCTGGTTGGTTCCAATAATCTGCTGCGGCTGGACAGCCGGGTGTTTTCCCTGCCGCGTGGCGAGAGTGAGGTTGTCCTGTACCTGGTAAACGGTACGGGCGAATGGCGGGAGATCAGTCGACAGTTGTTACAAGTGCATATGCCGGGTGGTTTTGAATCATCCGAATTTAATCCGCAGCTTAACCTGACCAACAAGGGACAACTTGACGAGAATACCTTTGGCGATGCCGTTAAATCTGATCGCCAGAGATTCCAGGATATTGCCGCCCAGATCGGCTTTACTTCGCGGCACACGCGCGGCGACCTGGAGTTACGTTCCTCGTTGAACCTGCTGGGTACGTCGGTGCGCGAGGAGGCGCTGCGGTTCGGGGAAAAGGGGCAGAATGCGCCGAAGCTCGATTTGAGTGATTACCTGATTGAAGTCGATAAAGGCAATGCGAGACTTGCGGTCGGGCATATCAGTTACGGCAATAACTCCCTGTTGATCAGCAACGTCGCTAACCGCGGGATCATTGCGCGGTATGCGCTGGGCGGGCGAATGGATATTTCGGTATCAAGCATGAACGGCACCAGTATCGTTGGTTATTCCAACATCCTGGGCCAGAACTCGCGCGACCATAATATCTCGGCGGCCTCGCTCGGGTTTGAATTCCTGCCTTCCCGGCCGGGTGGCCTGCGCATGGAAATTACCTACATGGACGCCTCGATTCAGTCGCTTTTTAATTTCGATGTCGGTGAGGTTCCGGATGCTGAAACCAACCGCGGCATGGGGTTACGGCTTACGGGCAGCAACCATTCCGGCCGTTTGCGCGGTGACCTGACGCTGGCCAGAAGCCGTTACCGCAACCCCAATGATCCGTTCCTGGCCCAGGGCGATAACCTGGTCAAGGTCAAGGCGACAACGGATATGGCGCGCCACCTGGAACTTGGTTATGACATTATCCAGAGCATGTTGCTGGGCGAAACGCTCGATACCTCGATCACCTTCAGTTATACCTATGACCGGACAGACCCGCTGTACAAGAGCGTGGCGGCCTTTACCCGGGCGGACTGGAAGGCAAACCAGTTTGCCCTCAGCGGGCAGCTGGGGCAGCTGGGCATGCAGCTCCAGTACCTGGACGGGGAGGACAATATCGACAAGGTGCCAACCATACTGAAAACCAAAACCCGGAGCAGTTCGGCGTCTTTCAGCGCGCCCTTACCATTCCTGCTCGGGAATATGCAGACGACATCGCCCTGGTGGCCGAACCTTGTCTATACTTATAACCGCACCCGGCAGTTTGCCGCCAATGATCCTGATTTTGCGAACTCGGGTTTTAACGGTGGCAGTCACCTGCCGGACCAGGTCACGACCAGTCACGATGTAGAGGCGCAGTGGCTGGTGGATCGCTGGAGCCTGGGTTACCGGTTTTCTCTGAATGACCAGGACAACCGCCAGGCCGGGCGGGAGACGGCGGATTTCAAGGTGGTGACGCGTACTCTCAACATCGGCGTGCAGGCCACGGAATCAATCAATATCTCCGGGGATTTTTCACTGGGAAGAAACGATGACCGGGCCCAGGACCTGGAGCGTGAAACCCGCTCATGGGGCGTGAACGCGGACTGGCGCATCTCTCCCCGCTGGGCCGTTAACGGGAGTTATACTCTTACCAGGCAGGACGACAGCCAGGACCAGGCAAAGAGCAACAGCCAGTCGGCCAACGCCCAGTTGAACTGGAACTTTAGCCTGCCGGCGGCAGGCAGAAAGATGCCGGGGCAGGCGTTTATTCGCTATGCCCTTGAGGACAGCCGCAGTAGCGACCAGCTGTTCGGCTTTGAAACCAACCAGAGAATTTGGACCGTGAATTCGGGACTCAGCCTGAGCCTGTTCTAAGGACGTGATATGAAAAATACGATGACTTTATTCTGGATATTCCTGGGTATGCTGGGCATCGCGCCCTATGCCGCTGCGGTAACCGCGGTAAACCCCACCGGCGTCAATGTGCGCAGCACCGGCGTGACCACGGTGTTCCTGACCTTCCAGGGGACCGCCGGCCAGTCCGCAACCGATGCCTTCTGGTGTGGCGACATCACGGTCCCGGCCAACACGCCGACCCCGGTAAACCCCTGTGTGCCGGGAACGGTATTCGGGCATCTTCCCCTGCGCAACGACCTGTCTGCGGCAAGCGGAACGGGCGGTTTCTCCAATACCACGGATATCATGACCATTCCTGCCTCGGTGGCGAGACGCGCCTACCAGGATGCGCTGGCCGGCAACGCCTCGCAGTTTTTCTATGTCCGCCGTTTTATCAACAGCGGAGGTACGGAGGAGTTTATCGCCGTAACCTGCCGTATGGCGGGTGGCGGCGCGCGCGTCCCGCTGGCGCTAACCAATGTCGAGGTGTTCTTTGATGTCGGGACGAAAAGAAAACCGGTGTACCTGCTGGCGCGCGATCAGAAGCCGCCGTCGATCAGCGCGGTGATTCACTACAACGGCAGCGGGCGGCTCAAGGGCCGCTGGGAAGTCGTCAAGCCCGGCGACCTTGAGCCGCAGTTCGAAGACCTGTTGACCGAAGCCAGTCTGCCGGTGGAGCGGCGCGGTCTGCAGCGGCGTTACCTGCAACTCAACCGCTTTGACGTGTTCCTCAAGCCCACCGGGAAATTTGTTCTGCCGGGACCGGACACCAAGCTGATACCCACGCATCTCGACGGTCCGTACAAAATCCTGTTACGGATCGAGGCGACGCGCGAGAAGGAAGGAAACTCGAACACCGTGGCGGGTACGGTCGTCAGCGGCGGCGTGGCCGGCTTCCCCATGCCGGTGTTGCGTTACTACGTGGGCAACAACGAAGACCTACCGGCGCTGGAAAAGGCCATGTCACAAAACGGCAGGGAACTGATGCTGATGTTACCGCAGGATGGCGACAGACTGGACCCGGCGCAGGCGGCCAATTTCAGCTGGGTGGATGTCGCCACGGCGGACCTGTACAAGCTGGAAATCGAGCAGGGCCGCTCGCCGCTGTTTTCCGCCATGATCAAACCGGGCGTATCGTCCTACACGCTGCCGCCTTTTGTCGCACTCGAACCGGGTGCTGATATTCGCTGGCGGGTAACCGCAATGAACCAGCGGGGCGATACGGTGGCCCGCAGTTCATGGCGACAGCTTGTCGTCAAAGCGCTGTAGTGCGCAGGGGGTTGAGAATGAAATACGCCAGCGTCACGAAACTGATGGGAAAGGGCCTGTGTTGGGCTATGTCCGGGGCAGGGCACAGGTTGGCTCGGTCACCGGTGGGACCTGTTTCAGTCCAGAACTTTTATCTGAACATGGAATTTTTCATAGTATTATCACTTGCTACTACAAATAAGCTATTGATTTTATTTGATTCCGAGGCGGGTCCCATTAGCTGCTTACGAAGCCAATCAACTAGTCTTTTGCGTTCTTTTGTATAGTTCATGACGGTCGCTTTATATTATTCCTTATTTCCAAGCTTTTAGCAGGAAGGAACAGACATCACAATCTGCTCGGGCTGAATGTTATTCCATGGCAGGATAGTGACGTCGGAGCGCCTCTGCCGGGTGTCGCCGCCATACACCAGACATGCCTGCCCTGCGGATTGCCCCGCCAGTTTTCGCCAGAATTCCAACCCTTTAAAATAATCCCGGTTGATGGTTTGCCCGGATTTGATTTCAACCGGTGACAGTGTGCTGCCATGATCCACCAGCAAATCGATCTCGTGTCCGGAACGATCACGCCAGAAATACAGGTTCGATACTTCACCTGCGTTATAGCGGGCCTTGAGCAATTCACCGATAACCCAGGTCTCGAACAAGGCGCCGCGCTGAACATGCGTGCTCAGTTGGTCGGGCGTTTGTATGCCAAGCAACCAGACTGCCAGACCCGTATCCAGAAAATAGAGTTTGGGGGTCTTGACCAGGCGCTTGTTGAAGTTCTGGTGATGGGGCGGCAGCAGATGCACGATGTAACTGGCTTCCAGTACCGATATCCAGGCTTTGGCGGTGTTGTGCGTAATGCCACAGTCGTTGGCGAGTGAAGAGAGATTGAGCAGTTGTCCGGTACGCCCCGCGCATAATTTCAGGAAGCGTTGGAAGGTACCCAGGTCTTGCACCTTGATCAGTTGACGGACATCACGTTCCAGATAGGTACGTACATAGTTTCCACACCACGGACGGGGTTCCAGGCCACGATCGAAAATGGGGGGGTATGTGCCCTCGAAAAGTACCTGGTTGAGTGAGTCGCCAATTTTTCCGGCGCGCTGCAACTCGCCGTAGCTCATGGGTAAAAGTGTAAGCAAGGCGGCGCGACCGGCAAGGCTTTGCGTGATGCCCGATAGCAGGCCGAACTGCTGCGAGCCCGTCAGGATGAATTCTCCGGGCTGTTGCCGTTCATCCACGCGTGTCTGCAAATAGGAAAACAGCGCAGGGCAGCGTTGCGCTTCATCCAGAATGGCACCTTCGGCAAACTGCTTCAGAAAGCCTCGAGGATCACTTTCAGCGAAGTCCTGTTGGTCGAGATCTTCAAGCGATACATAGGGGTGCTCAGGAAAGGCATGCCGTACCAGCGTGGATTTCCCGGACTGGCGAGGTCCGGTGACCACGACCACCGGGTAACCGTGGGCGAAGTGCTGGAGTTGGTTTTCTGCGTCCCGTGAGATGTACATTGAAGGTGCTCTGATATTATGCGGTAACAGGTAATTTAACGGATATTGGCTAATTGTCAATATAATTTACAATCAGCCTTATCAGGAAGGTGCACATAGAATAAAAGCCCGGAAGGAGGCGTAGAATGTTGTTGGCAGCGTTCAATCGGCAATTATTTCGGGCAATCAAACCACAGCCGGGGTTCACCCAGAATCTTTCTGACGGAATAGCGGGTGAATGAATGTCATACACCCCTGGCCCAATTTTGTAGGGATACCGGAATTCGATAAATGTATCCAGCATTTCCCTATCGGATCTTGATGTTTCGATGCTGATTACTTCAGCATCGATATCAGCATGCATGTATAAAAGGGTAGCCTCCATTTTTTCCCGGCCGCCACCAGATTCACACAATACTAAGGAGCTACCGATAATGGAAGAAAGCGCACCTGACATGCCCGGATAGCCTACAACAAAAGACAATACTGAAATGAACATTCGCATAACATTACTTGCAATGGCTTTCTGTCTGTTATTTGCACAGGGGGCAAGTGCCGAACTGGAAGGTATTTGGTTGCCGGATTGTGCGAACAGCGATATCTCGTCCTCATCTAAGCCGCCTATGCTTTTGATTACACCACTGTATTTCAACGACTATTATCAGGTGCTGTTTTGTTATCGCTTTGGCTGCCTCAATACCACGTATTTTGAAAGGCCGACCACCATTTATGGTGATGAAAGATTCAGGAATATTACCGAGGGCAGCTTCTCTCTGACCATTACCGGCGGCTATTCGGAGATCGACTATTATCGCTGTGACGATCTGACAAATGAACTGGATGCCCTGCGCCGGGAAAGTGGTTATAACAAAGACACCTATAAAGTTTGGAACGTCGATCAGCAGCGCAAAACTGAACTGCAGCAGAAAGCGTCCAGCATCGATTACAGCAACCCTATTGCTGTCCTCAGGGCGTGGCTTGATGCAGTAACGAATGAAGAATATGATTTTATCCCTTACCTGGTCATTCCCGAACACTTGTTGTATTTTTCACCTCCCAAGATGAAAAGAATACGGGCCAGCATTCAATTGCCGGAAAATCCTGAATTTACGCTACGCTATGGCGTGGGCAGCAACCGGGCTGGCATCCGCGTGCCAGGTACCAAATATGGTTTCATGCTGCAAAAAAGAAAGGGTAAATGGCTGCTGGTACAGTGAGTAGCCCATGAGACGGGTGCTGCGGGACATAATTTGTGTCATATATATTTAAGGAGCAAGGGATGTCTGATGACGAGGTGAGGCTGGTGATGGATATGCTCCAAAGTGTCCAGGCATGGGCCGGCCGCGCTGAAGTGGGACAGGTGGTGTCCGAATTCGATCAGCCTTTCCGGTGGGAACTCATCCATTCGTTGTTTCGCATCGTATGCCGACGTGATCAGGGGCAGGTGGGCATCGCCCGCGTTTGGTGCAGTGCGCGCTTGCTGCAACTTCCGAAGTGAACAGTCCCACATGAGCGATAATGACCGAAGCTTTATGAAGCGCGCGCTGGCCCTGGCACGGCAGGGAGCCGCAGCGGGTGAGGTGCCGGTGGGTGCCGTGCTGGTTTTCAGGAATGAAATAATCGGCGAGGGTTTCAACCGCCCGGTTGCGGCGCATGATCCCAGCGCCCATGCGGAGATTCTTGCGCTGCGTGCCGGCGCTCAGCGACTAGGCAATTACCGCCTGTGCGATACCACGCTTTATGTGACCCTGGAACCCTGTTATATGTGTGCCGGCGCAATAATACATGCCCGGGTGCAGCGCTTGGTTTTTGGGGCGGCGGACCCCAAGA
>CAYYAP010000111.1:0-8054 GCA_964469575.1 uncultured Thiohalobacter sp. | reverse complement strand
TCCAGCTTCGGTTCCAGCTTCGGTTCCAGCTTAAGTTCCGGCTCCGGATTACTGGCCGACCTTATGGTTATGCCGATCAGGTTGGCCTTGTCGGGTAAAGCCGTTGTAACCGGAGCCACTTCGCTCGCAATGTTCAGTTCCGAGTGTTTCGGGATTCCAGACTCAACTTCTGTAGCCAGGTGGACAGGGTCATGAGTCTGAGGCTGCTTACTGCCCGTGTCGAGCAGTAGGTACCCGACCCCCGCAGCCGCCAACAGAAAAACGGCCACCACAATCGTTTTGACGGAGCCGTCTTTTTTTGACTGGGGCGACGCATCTGACACAGGCCGGGATGGAATCGGTGCGTCTGGAACTGTTTTAGATTCTGGCGCTACATTTTGTGTTGGTTCAGGGGGTCTGTCAGCGTCAGGTGGGACTGATGAAAAGTCATCCTCCGGCCTGGGGGGCAAGGGCACGGCGGAAGGAATCGCCACATGAATAATCTTATCGCCACGTGGCAGGCTGCGCGAGCCTTCACTGTCAACCTGATCAGGCGCTAAAGTAAAATCGGAATCGGTAATCACTGGCTCGGACGTCAGCAGAAGTTCATCAACCAGACTTTGAATGACGCTGCTCGAATCCTCCACGTCAAACCGGTGCTTCTTTTCGAGTCCACCATAGAGAAACAGGCGATTGGCAATCAGGTTGATTCGGCGCGGTACACCTCCACTATAGCGATAGAGTTCAAGCAAGGCACCTTCATCAATGGCCGGATCACCCTCCCAGCCAACCTTACGCAAGCGGTGTTCCACATAGTCAACGGTCTCATCGAAACCCAGAGGCTCCAGTGAAGTAGCAGCCACCAACCGCTGGAGCAATGCTTCCATCGCCGGCGCATGAATCAGCTTGATAAGCTCTTCCTGACCAACCAGAAATATCTGCAGTAGTAACTGGTGCTGGAGTTGCAGGTTTGCCAACAAGCGTAATTCTTCCAGCGCAGCGGGAGACAAGCCCTGGGCCTCATCGACAACCAGTATTACACGCTGCCCATCACGGATTTTATGAATCAGAAACGACTCGATTTCAACTAGCAGAGTGCTCTTGTCTGCACCCTCCAGGTACAAGCCGAGTGAATTCGCCACCATGGATAACAAGTCTCGTGATTCGACCTGAGTACTGGTCAGCGTTGCCACCTGAACCTTGTTGTGAGCCAGGCCGGCAAGAATTTCGTTGATCAGGGTGGTTTTTCCGGTACCCGGCCCCCCGGTGATGGCTATAAACCCCTCACCCTGATGAATCCCGTATTCGAGATACGCCTTGGCACTGGCATAACTTTCGTGGTGCAGGGAAAAACGGTGGTCGGGACCCATGCGGAAAGGCTCACCGGTCAAACCGTAATAGTCTTTGTAAACATCGAACATCTGGATCAATGAGCCCCTGCTTATCGTGAAACTGCACCTTCCCGTGCCAATAGAAATAATCTGCTATAGCAAATTATCGCAACCTTTAGAAGATTCTTCAAAAATTACCTCCTGAACTTCCCGGCCGATGCCATAATCTTGTGTCCTGCTCATCAAAAAAACCTTGACTTCGCTCCCTCTACTCACGATTCTAGTGCCAGCAGATGCATTTCTCCGTCAATCGGATCGCCAGGGAGCTAGATACCTTGACCAAAAATCCCGTTTTCCAATTTCTGATCTGGGCATTATTCCTGAATCACCCGGTTTTCGCCCAGGACGTGATCCAAATCGAAATCGACAGCGCACCGGTGGAAGTCGGCGTCAAGAAAGTACCAGCACCCGCCAAACAACCCGAGCCGGCACCACCCAAACAGGCAAAAAAGGTTGAAGAAACAAAAAAAGTCGATCACAGCGGCTCGGGCTATGGAGTAGCTATTGGAATTGGCGTATTGGTTGCCGGCGCGCTGGCCGCCCTTGGAGGGGGGGGGGGATCCGGATCAGGTGGAGGAAGTTCTACACCCCAGCACTAGCCGTCCTGGCTACGCGTCGCTGCCGTTATCCCCCGCTGCGCTGCGCCCTCGCACAGCATTCAGGATCAACACCAGAACAACCCCCAGCATCAATCCAAGTACCGTGGACAATGTGACCATCAACAGTACTTTGGGCCTGAAGGGTTCCTCAGGTGCTGTCGCGGGGTCAATGACTTTAAAGGCAAAGGCTTCGTTGACATTGGCAAGGATGATTTTCTTCATCTCTACCTCAATCAGGCGGTGCAGTACCTGCTGTAATTCAACCACGCTGGTCTGAGCGAGTTGCACACGAAGGTAAGCAATCGCCTGGTTGGACGCCTCGACGGCCTGCTGGCGCAAGGTTGCATTCACACTGGACACCAGCTCGTTTGCCCACTGCGCAGCGGTATCGGGATCCTCCCATTCAATCGACAAGGTGATCAGCCCGGTACTCCGGTCTTCCCTGATGTGTCGGACACGCTTGTCGAACTTCGCGTAGGCCTCCCACATCGTAGGACGATCCGCCTCATCGGTTACCGACCAGCGTTGCTGCTTCTCGTCCCAGCGGTCAGCGAACAATACTCTGTCCAGTTCGTTATCTTTAATAAACTGCTCACCGAATTTCCGCGACTTCAGTGTGGCGATGGATTCATTCTTTCCATCGCGCCGGTTCAGGTTTACTCCAGCCAGTGCGGCAAGGTTACCGAAGTCATTCAGGGGCGACAGGTAGCGATCTGTTTCGTCCTGACCCGTTAC
The DNA here is from genome assembly GCA_964469575.1 of uncultured Thiohalobacter sp. Taxonomy (GTDB): domain Bacteria; phylum Pseudomonadota; class Gammaproteobacteria; order DSM-19610; family DSM-19610; genus Thiogranum. The sequence goes on along the minus strand of CAYYAP010000111.1, from coordinate 5,350 downwards.
TGGCACCAGTAGTACTTCGGCGCGGTACAAGGGCGTCATCAACCAGGCGGCCAGAGCGGACAACAAACCGGCCAGCAACATAACGCTCAGCAGCAATCCCCGGTATCGGTCAAGAACCCGCCAGATGTCATACAGGCTGATCTCTGCCTCGGAGGAGTCAGGCTCGAGCACTTCCCCGTAAACGGGAACCCGTACCACACGAGGCAAATCGCTGCCTGCCTTGTCACGCTTGTCACGTGATGCTTTCCATTTCGCGTACATAACCGGCTCTAGAATACTCCGATAGCGTTAGCGCTGGCGGCTGCAATCGCCAGTTGAAAGACAATCTGGCTCACATTGCTCCACAGTGTGATCAGCCGGACAGGTTCGACGTCCAGCGGAACAACAATCGTATCACCGGGTTTGATGGGATCTTGACCAATGCTGTTAAACCAGTGACCACCCGATTCAACACTGCCATCGGCACGTATCACATAGATTCGCCGGGGGTCGGCTTTACTGGTTACACCGCCGCTCATGTTTACATAGCGATCGCGATCAAGACCTTTCGTATACAGGTGTGAGGTAGGGTAGAACACCTCGCCGGTCACCGTGACTTCCTGGGTAGTCGAAGGAATGTAGAGTTTATCGCCATCGGCCAGCGTCACATCATAGTCACTGCGACGTTGATCCCGGGTCTCTTCGACCAGCTTCGGCAGATTGATGACCAGGCGCCCGGTAGGCTCGACGGAGCGCAACTGATCGGTAAGTTTGTGGATAATCTCCAGTGAGTCGGCATTACCACCCTTTTCCTGCACCAGTTTCAGCGACACTGACGCCAGGTCAGATTTCAGCCTGCGGCTCATCTCCTCAATATGTTGCCGCTCACGCTTGCGCAGTTCCTCTCTGAGGAATACCGCGCCCTGCGGGAAAGCCATGTCGGTAAACCCACCCGCACGCTCCAGCAGTTCACTGAGCTGCTCACCCCGGGCTATGGGATAAACCCCCGGGAAACGCACTTCACCCTTGATTTCCACTGTCTCGGCAGTCGCCCACTCGGGTAAACGTTTAATACTGAGAACATCATGCGATTGCAGAACAATATCCGCATCACCCCCACCCTGCAAAATACTGGCGAGATCGACATCAACATGTGCGATCTCCCGGTAACTGCCATCGATCACTTTGTAACGAGTGAGTTCGGCACCCAGGGCGTAGGCTGCTTCGGCCAGTCCGCCGCCGGCCCTGATCAGGTCACTCACCTTCATGGAGGTTTCAAGTGGGTAGTCACCGGGGTGGCGCACCACACCATCGACTTTAACCACCCGGACGGGCTGTTGAAAACTGGCCTGCTGCCTGAGTAGTTGCACCACTTCATTAACCGATTCACCGCGATCTGCACTGGCATCAAAAACAATAACCTCATCGCGTGGCTGGAGCACTACGTTGTCCTTCGAAAGCGGATTCTGTAACGCCCGGCCAAGACGGACAGAAAACACGTCAATACGGTGATCCGGCAACAGCTCCCGTCGGATCAGGGCATAACCGAGATCAGGGCGCGGCAGCAAATCATGTTCCATGGAGGGGATCAGGTCGGAAAGCCGCATACCGTCACGCCACTGGTAACCTCCCGGTCGCTGGACATGCCCGGACAGCAGGACAATGTCTTCCATTTTTTCCAGAATGGAATAAACGTGTAACGTGTCGCCATCACGCACTTCAGTTTCAAGCACCGTCTTGTTTCCAAGATCAACATCCACCAGGGTACGCTCACTGCGCGTGTTGATACGTTCGATTTGCGAGTCATGCGGATACGCCGTTGGCAACAGTCCACCGGACAGCTCCAGCACCTGCTGAATGTTGTGCTCGCGTTTCAATTCATATATGGCCGGCCGTCGCACTTCACCGGCCACGCCAACCGTAGGTCCGACCGGTGGAACAAAAATCACATCACCGGGCTGCACACGGACATCGTGACCGGTGTCCCCGTGTAACAACAAGTCATAAAGATCCAGACGGGTGATGACTTTGCCGCGACGTTTCAGCTGGATGTTGCGCAATGAACCAATCTCATTCACGCCACCACTCACGAACAGCGCATTGGTCAGAGTAGAGAGTGCACTGACTGTATAGGAACCCGGCTGGTTAACATCACCGAGAATAAATACCCGGATCGAGCGCAACGCACCCAGAGTGATGGCTACCTGCTCACCCAGCATCTGCCTTTCAACCCGGGTTTTGAGCATTTCCTGCATTTCACGGAAGGTCAGACCGGCTACCGGGATCGGCCCCAGACCCGGGAAATGTAACCGGCCTTCGCGGGACACTACCAAGCTGTAGTTGGCGTGCTCCTTGCCAAATAACTGGATCTTTACAGTGTCTCCGGGACCCAGCGCATAGTTCACGTCGATAGGGATATCGGTGGCCGGCGCGAAGGTGCTTGGCACACCGGCAAACAGCCCATAGCCGAAACGTTTGAGTGGCGCTATGGCCTTACTTGTTTCATCCGCTGGCTTCTGGTCATCCGGAACCTGAGGTTCCACCTCGCCGGTTTCTGAATGCTGCGGGACATCTGCAGACAAAGGCGCGACAAGCCTGGGGGCAACAAGTGTCGGCTCCTCGACCTGTGAACCCTTTTCCTGCTTGATGGCATCCATTACCCGGGCCTGTTGTTCGGCTGTCAGCTGTTCAAAACGCTGCAACTGTTGGCGGGTGGGCGCCTGCGCCGCCACTGTCGCGATCAGGCCGAGCATCAGAATAAAACTGACAAACCGGGCTATTGTTTTTGATCGTCGTTGATTTCTCATGAATATCCAGTTACATCGTCAATCATTGCCCCAAGTGGCTGGCGACGCCCTGGTCAGCGGCATCCAGCATGAGGGTACGTTCAGCTGTAGTGTACAGATCAGCGGGTGAAACCACCATTTGCCCCACATCACGTGTCCAGGGTGCGAGCGAGAACTCACTGCGTGCCCGGGTATCCCGGGTCAGCATGGAACCCAGTGGCACCGACATGAAGATTCCCTTGTCAAAATACGGATCACCCGGACGACCCGGCGGTGTGGTGTCGTCTCCATCGGTGCGGGTGTACCAGGCTCCGAAGGTAATTCCCGAACGAAAGCGGCGTTTCAGCTCGAAGCGTACCCCTTTGTCCCCGGCAAGAAACCGGCCTGCCCGCGCAGTCGCTGTCAGCCCCCAGGTCGGGATGCGGAAATGGATCGCCCCCAGCGCAGTGACCGTATCATAATCCCGAAACCCGAAAATACTGTCTGTCGCCCGTTGACGCAACCAGTCAATGGACAGATCAGCCGCCCAGTTGCCTCGCGCCGGCAGATACAGCACCTGTCCGCCTGCCCCGGCGAACATCATCTCGTAGAATCCCGCCGACAGGCGGGCGTATAGCCGTTTACGTGGCTGCAGAAACTGATTCACCAGTAGCCGGGTCAGCTTGATACGGCCACCATTGCCCTGTAGATACAGTGCAATGTCCGAACGCACATGAGGCAATGTGCTGTTGGAAGCCTGCGATACCTTGCTGACATTTTCATACAGTGTAAATTCGGCACTGCTTTCGAAAAAACGGCCTCGACCAATCTGCCTGGTATAGTTTGCACGCGCAAACAGATTGAAACGTGCGGCACCATTCGGGTCATTAAAAAACAAGCCTGCATTGAATGGCACAATCTGGAATGTGCTCAGGTTTTTGGAATCAAAACGATAGCTGAGCACGTGTCCTTCATCGCTACGCTGTACATCCTTGTACAGATCCGCCTCGTCCCGTACCGGAATGTCTATTTCATTTTCTGCCAGTCGGGCAATGAGCTGCGAATCCGGATAGGTGATTTCCAGATATTGGTCCAGCTGGCTGCGTGACAACAAGCCGTCGAAGTAACGACGCAGCTTTCGTGTGTCTGTAAATGTATAGGTCAGCAGCGGCATGTCTCTTGCCGTGTAGGTAATCTGAATAGCCCTGGTATCAACTGGACCCAGCGTCAACAGCACGCGCGCCGCGCGCCCGACCGCACGACCGATTTGCGAAATACGTGTATTGGTGAGGCTGACGGCAAGGGTGTGACCGTTAAAGCTCAGCCTGATATTTTTATAGTCCTGCTGGTAGAGAACATGCGCCAGCCTGGCGGCGTAATCGGTATCCGCCAGCCACTGGCCGATGGCGGCTTCCGGTTGTTTGATTGAGTAGGGATCAGGCTCATGGATTTTGGGTACGAATTTCGGTTTCATCAAGGGTACAGAGACATAGGCATTGCCACCGACATCACCGCCCTGTGTAGCAAGCTGCACACCGAGCCAGCCTTTTTTATATTCCAGGCCGTAGGTCCAGCCACCGTCACGTGTGTCTGCGCCTGAGTCTGATGCGAAAGGATCAGCGTTGTAATCGTTGGCATCGTACTCCACCACCACCGAGACGTTTTTATTCCAGTCGAAATGATGGCGTATACCACCAAACAGGCCGCTGATACGCTCATTGCCATAGCCCAGGGTATAGTCGGTACGACCGAACCGTTTGGAAGCGACCGCGTAATTGGCTTTAAAGAGACCTGTGCCGGTAAAATCCTGGCTCCCCAGCGCAACACCGGGCCACCATTTACCCTCTTTCAGAAACAGCGCCTTCGCATCGAACGCCTTATCCTTAAAATCACCGAACCCCTGGCCCAGGCCGCTCGATACCCCCCTTACGACGGTATAACGACCGGACAACTCCAGACGTGGCATCAGCGAAATGCTGGTCCAGACGGGCAGGTAGGGGCGAAAGTAACTGGCACCGAAACGAAACGTGCCATCTTCCTCAATACGCGCGTCCGGCATATTGATTAAGCCGGTCTGACCTGTAGTACTCGGTTCAGCCTGCGCCGATCCCTGGAAAACTGACATAACCAGCAGGAGCCGGCACAGCGGGTTGTTCAGCATATGGAGGGACATTTAATCGGTGGTCAGTCGTCTGCAACGCGCAGCATAAGCTGTAACGAGTTAGAGGGAACACCAACAGAAAAGCCCCTGGGGTAGACTACCCGCCCGCTCAGGCGCGCTTAAAGAGCTGCGCGATCTTCGCACCGTCCTCACCAAAGCGCTCCTTGAGGTAACGGCTGAAGTCCTCGCCAAGTTCCGGATGTTGCAGCGCATATTCGACTGTTGCCTGCAGGTAACCCAGCTTGCTGCCGCAATCGTAGCGCTCGCCCTCAAACTGGTATGCCAGCACCTGCTCTTCCTTCAGCAGGGCGGCAATGGCGTCCGTGAGCTGGATCTCGCCACCGGCACCCCTGGGGATACCGTCCAGCAGATCGAAGATGTGCGGCGTCAGGATGTAACGTCCTACCACAGCAAGATTGGTTGGCGCCTCGGAGGGTTTGGGCTT
>CAYYAP010000110.1:4320-8095 GCA_964469575.1 uncultured Thiohalobacter sp. | reverse complement strand
GAAATCCATAGTTACCTCCTGGGTTAAATACGCGCCTTACGCAGACGCAACGCATTGCTAATCACTGAAACCGAGCTGAAACTCATCGCCACAGCCGCAATCATGGGTGACAACAAAATACCGAATACCGGGTAAAGCACACCCGCTGCCACCGGCACACCCAGCGAGTTATAAATAAAGGCAAAGAACAGGTTCTCTTTAATATTACGCATCACCTTACGACTCAAACGCCGCGCCCGCACGATGCCACGCAAATCACCTTTCACCAGCGTAACGCCGGCGCTTTCCATGGCCACATCCGTACCTGTACCCATGGCGATACCCACATGCGCCTGGGCCAGCGCCGGGGCGTCATTGATACCGTCACCGGCCATGGCAACGATGCAGCCCTCATCCTGGAGTTTCTTCACTATCGCCGCCTTCTGGTCCGGCAGAACTTCCGCCTCTACCTGGTCGATATTCAGCTTACCGGCTACGGCCTGCGCCGTGGTACGACTGTCACCGGTTAACATCACCACCCTGAGTCCTTCCTTGTGGAGATCGGCAATCGCTTCCGGCGTGGAGGCTTTAACCGGATCGGCCACACCGATCAGCCCGGCCGCCTTGCCGTCAATGGCTATCAGCATGACCGTCTGACCCTGTGCACGGCCCTCCTCCGCCAGCCGGGGCAACTCACCCGGATCGATGGACAGGCTTTCCAGCAATTTCAGGTTTCCCAGCGCCACAGTCCGCCCGTCCACCTTGCCGGTCACACCCTTGCCGGTGACGGATTCAAAATTATCGGTTGACTCCAAGGTGACACCCTTCTCCTCTGCACCACGCACTATAGCCTCTGCCAGCGGGTGTTCACTGGCCCGCTCCAGGCTTGCGCCAAGGCGCAGAATGTCATGCTCCTGGAAACCATCGATTGCGACTATCGATACCAGTTTGGGTTTTCCCTCCGTCAGGGTACCGGTCTTGTCGACCACCAGGGTATCCACCTTGCGCATCACTTCCAGCGCTTCGGCATTCTTGATCAACACCCCCATCATGGCACCCTTGCCGGTACCGACCATGATCGACATGGGCGTGGCCAGCCCCAGCGCACAGGGGCAGGCAATGATCAAAACGGCAACCGCGTTGATCACAGCATTGGCCAGCGCAGGCTCAGGCCCCCAGTACCACCAGACAATGAAGGTGATGATGGAACTCAGTACCACCGCCGGTACAAAGTAAGCCGCGACCACATCGGCGAGTTTCTGGATTGGCGCGCGGGAACGTTGCGCCTCGGCCACCATCTTGACAATCTGCGCCAGCAGCGTGTCTGAACCCACCTTTTCAGCGCGCATTAACAGGCTGCCGGTCCCATTGACCGTCGCACCAATCAGTTTTTCGCCGGATGTCTTTTCAACCGGAACAGGCTCGCCGGTGACCATGGATTCGTCGACATTGCTTTCACCATCCTGAACCGTGCCATCCACCGGGACTTTCTCACCGGGTCGCACTCGGAGGATGTCGCCAACCTTGACCTGTTCCATGGGAATATCTTCTTCGCTACCATCCTCGCGGACGATACGTGCTGTCTTGGGCGCCAGTCCCAACAACATTTTGATGGCCGCATTGGTTTGACTGCGGGCGCGCAATTCCATCACCTGGCCCATCAGCACCAGGGCGACAATCACAGCGGCCGCCTCAAAGTAGACCGGCACCACACCAAACTCATTAAATACTGACGCCGGGAAGATGCCGGGGAAAACCGTTCCTGCCACACTGTAACTCCAGGCCACCGATACACCAATGCCAATCAGGGTAAACATATTGAGGCTGCGGTTGACGATGGATTGCCAGCAACGCACAAAAAACACCCAGCCGCCCCATAACACCACCGGCGTCGCCAGTATCAGTTCAAACCACTGACGGGTATGGGGTGAAACAATCTGTGCCACGGCATCCGGCCAGAATTCTGCCGCCATGGCGCTGAGGAACACCGGGATGGCAAGCAGGGTACTGAACCAGAAACGGCGGGTCATATAGTCCAGCTCGCTGGTATCCTCTTCCACTTCGACACTGCGCGGCTCCAGCGCCATGCCACACTTCGGGCAACTGCCGGGATGGTCCTGGATAATTTCCGGGTGCATCGGGCAGGTGTATTCAGTACGCGTAGCCGCTATCGGTACTGTCATGGGCTCCAGCGCCATACCGCATTTGGGGCAGGCGCCCGGGCCCGTCTGCTGCACTTCCGGGTGCATAGGGCAGGTATAGAGTGACGTATCAACCTCACAGCTGTTGTCCGGGCAGTAAGGCTTTGCACCGTCCTCTTCAGGGGAAGTCTTTTCTTCCGGATGCAGGTACTTTTCAGGTTCTGTCACAAATTTCCCGCGGCATGAATCGCTGCAAAACAGGTACTCCGTACCCTCATGCACATGCCGGTGTTCACTGTCGGCAGACACCTGCATGCCACAGACAGGATCAACCTGCTGTACCTCGCTGTCCGCCATCTCATCAACGTGCTTCAACATAACGATTCCTTCTTCTATTCTGGTTGAAATAGCATCCCATGCGCCTAGCCGCGTCCCAGACACTCACGTAACTCCTGTTCGCCTGGCTGACCGCGAAATTTGACCTCACCATCCACAATCAGGTTCGGCGAATGCCGGATATTGTATTTTTTCACCATGTCAGGCTCGGCTTCCACGTAGACCAACTGGTACGGTATACCAAGATCGTCCAGCTCCCGGGCCAGGTTTTTACAATGTGTACACTCTCTGGATGCGATTATCATTACGTCCATTTTTACTCTCCCGTAGTTCAGTCCGTTAATACCTTAATCCAGCACAGGCTCAATGCTTTTTATCCGGCTGTTCATCATCACTCCTGGCGAATGACTCAATCAGGTGGCAGACAGAATGCCCGTCCGGGACACCATCCGGCATCTCCGCCCATTGATCCAGCGCCTGCTCCATACGCGTCTGTAGTGCCATGAGTTCCTCCAGCTGCCGACGATTTTCATCAATACGCTGCAGCAGGATTTCCCGTACCCGCGGACAGGGTGACTTACCCTGATCCGAGTCCTGCATGATTTCCCGAATCTCGTTCAGGGTATAACCCAGCCGCTTTGCCTGGCGGATAAAACGCAACCAGCCCACCTCACGATGCTGGTACAGGCGGTAGCCGTTATCCGGGTTTCGAGTCGGTCGCAACAGACCCATGCGCGTGTAGTAACGCACGGCATGGGGCGTTGCGCCACTGCGATTTGCCAGGTCAGTAACAGTCAGTGCGTACATGGTTTCTCCGCTTATTTCACAATTGCCATTTGATGACCTTCACCACCAGGCAGGGCGATTTCTCCCAGCACCTTCAGCGTCTTCTGATCCACGACCCAGATCTTCGGTTCCATGCGGCTGGAGACATAGAGCTTGCCGGTACCATGAATAGCGTTCAGCTGGTAAGGCGCGGGAGACAGGCTTGTTTCGCGAATAAGCTTTCCGGTTTCAGTATCCAGTGCGGTGAGCTTGTTACCCTGCTTGCTGCTGACGAACAGCGTCTTCCCGTCGTCACCGATATCCAGGCCATGCACGTTGTCTCCAATTTTCCAGCTATCGGTAACCTTGCCTGTCTTGGTGGAGACCGCAGAGACTTTTCCTGCGCGGGGATTGGTGACGAATAACCGGGTTCCGTCTCCGGACATCACCATATGCTCCGGGCCGGGGCCGCCTTCCAGCGCACGCGTGATTTTCCAGGTCGCGACATCGATCTCACTTATCGTCCCGTTACCGCTGTTGGTCACATAGGCCCG
>CAYYAP010000110.1:0-4220 GCA_964469575.1 uncultured Thiohalobacter sp. | reverse complement strand
ATCACCAGTGCAGCAAGCAATGAACTGATCAAGTGTTTCATGGTAAGACCTCCCTGGTTACTGGAATCATCATGACTCCGGAACCTAATCTACAACCTGTACCTTAGGCACAGGTCAAGGTTTTTAAACAAATCAACCCGGGAACAACTATGTATCTCACGGAATCCCGAAGAATGGCGTCGTGGTGCGGAAAAGTTTGGCCACACAAGCAACGGCAAGCTGCCGTCTGAAGGGCGTTATACGATGGGGGGAGGTGATTCGGGGGGTACACTCAAACCGGTGTGGCTCTCCCGAAAAACTGTCGCCAGGTGGTGATCATGGGGCATAGCAGGGAGTTTAATAGAACCTGCCAGGAGCGCTGTAAATGAAGATACCGGAGAGTGCTGGCAGTTGTCGTCATCCATTGAATGACAATGATCGACAAGGCATGTGCAGTGAGTTTTTTTGGCTGACGCCTGGCGCATTGCCATTGGGTGCTGCTTTTTCATGGCATGCTGACAAGGTACCGTGGAGACATCAGACAAAAGCACCCCGGCAACAACCGGTGCCGACACAATGCTCGTCAGCAACAGTAGCTTCACGAACATCTGTATAACCGATTTCATACCAGTTTCAAAACGCCTCCGCTAATTTCGCGTCTCACACCCTGCTTTCTAACAGACTTGTTACTTATAAAGAATTTAGCACAACTCCCTGAATTTACCAGCAAGATCGATTGATTAAGGTCAATAACGACCGTAAAACCAGGCTAAGAAAACCCTTGACCTGGAGCCAACTCCAGGTAGTAAGCTGTGACAATGGAATTTGAGCAATGACCATCAAAGTCGAAGTGTTCGCCTCACCCGGTTGCAGCAAGTGCGGCCATGCCAAAGAGGTGTTGCGCGCGCTCGCCACTGAACTGGGTGGCGATTCTGTACAGTGGCGTGAGGTCAATATCCTGGAAGAACTGGATCATGCCGTAAACCTGGGCGTCCTGTCGACCCCGGCCATCGCCATCGACGGTGAACTGGTCTTTACCGGCCTGCCTTCAAAGAAAAGGCTGCGCGCCGAACTCGAGTACCGCCTGTACCCTGATGGCAATGAGCGACAGACATGACGGCCCGTTTACTGACAGGCACCACCCTGTTTCTGCTTATGATCTCACCGGACATAAGCGCTCAACCGCTTGAGGAAGCCCTGGCGCAGGCGAGCTGGGCGGGCATCGGCATTGCCTTTCTTTCCGGGCTGGTGTTCAGCTTCAATCCTGTTTCATTTGCCTCCATTCCGGTGATGCTGGCCTATGTCACCAAAGCCCACGAAGAACGCCGTGCGCTGCTCATGGGGGGCGCTTTTGTCCTGGGCATGCTGGTCACGCATGTCGCCCTTGGGGTAACGGCAGCCCTGGGCGGGGAATGGGTTCAGAACATTATGGGCCGTCAGTGGGGCCTGTTCCTTGGGCCATTGTTAATCCTGTTGGGCCTCGTCTGGTGCGGCTGGATCAACATCCGCCTGCCCTGGTTCGGGGTGCGTGGACACAGTGTCACCGGTGTCTGGGGCGCGTTCCTGCTGGGGATACCCTTCTCTGTCGCCATATGCCCGTTTTGTACACCGGCATTGCTCGTTTCACTGACGGCCAGCGCAGCCATCGGTTCGGTCACATTTGGCTTTGCCCTGCTGCTGGCCTTTGCGCTGGGACGCAGCATACCGATACTGCTTGGCGTCTGGGGAATGGGCTGGCTGGAATCGCTGCAGGGCTTGTCCCGCTATCAGAAAACATTTGAGATGATCGCAGGCCTCGTGCTGATCGCGACGGGAATATACCTGCTTAACGCGTATTTCTTTATCATCTGAATCCAGGGCATTGGAAACACTGGATCCCGGCATACGCCGGGATGACGGTAAAGGAATTAACTCAGAGGTTCCCTGGACTTGTGGAGCCGGAGCATGCCGATGAACACCAGCACAAAACATCAGGTCTACAGGATTGGCGATATCACCGAATTACTCGGACTAAGTGCGGATACCCTACGCTACTACGAAAAGAGCGGTGTGCTGCCGAGAATTGCACGCACAGAAAGTGGTATTCGCCAGTACGACAACGCCGATATCTCGCGTTTGAGATTTATCCAGCGTGCACAAAAAATGAACTTCAGCCTTGCCGAGATTCGTGATTTGCTCAGTATGCGCGAAGACCCGCAGCATGCACGGAACGAGGTAAGACAACTTACCGCACAGAAACTGGAAGAAACACAGGCGCACCTGGCCGAACTCACGACACTGGGCAATGAACTGCAATTACTCCTGAACCTGTGCCGGGGCAGCGAAGATGGCTGCCCGATTATTGAACGGATAGACGATGAGGATGATTAACTTCCGGACATAACTGACGCAGACTCATATCACTTTGCTTTTCGAATTAGGTACACCCCAGCTGGTACTCGGCTGACGAAACCTGGAGCGGTTCAGGATTTTCATCCAGGGTTTATTCAACAGGCGCCACAGTGGCCCGGAGATGCCCAGGCGACGTAGCAGGCGCTGATTGTGTGGCAGGATGGGCGCGGCAAGCCCCGGCAATACCCAGTTACCGGCTTCCAGCGCCTGCTGTTGCAGGTAGCCCGGCAAAAAATCCTCGACGGCCGGATCAACGAAAAAGGTAGGGAGCAAACCGACATCACTGCGACGGATACTGCCCTGTTCGATCAGAGATTCCGTCAATGGCGTCCCCGGGTACAGGCGAACACCGGTCATCGCCACCACGGCGGTCGGCCGCATGCGTTTTAACGCGTCACAACTTGCGCGAATACTCCGCGGCGTCTCGCCCGGCGCACCAAAAATCAGGGTCTGACATACCTTGAGCCCCGCTTCCATACAGAAACGGTTGGCGCGCTCGGCAATATCGGCATTGAACGATTTACCCAGTTGTTTCAGTTGATCGTCATCAACGGCATCCGTGCCCAGCTCAATGCCATCACAACCGGCGCGCGCCATCAACTGCGCCTGGTTGCGGTCGAGCTTGACCGGTGTCGCGTAACAACCCCAGCGAACCGTGAGATGACGTTTGAGAATCTCCTCACAGATCGCCTCAACGTGTCCACGCGGAAAGTTAAGAATGGAATCGACAAAGAATACCGGGTGCGGTCCGTAGTCGCTCATCAGGCTTTCGAGTTCATCCACCACATCCTCGGCACAACGGCTGCGAAAACGGTTGCCTTCCAGCAGGGGATAGGTGCAATAGCTGCATTTAAACACACAACCACGTTTGGTCTGGATGTTGCCCATGCCGCCGCGGCGGATGTAACGGGGATAATCAAACAGGTCACGCGCAGGGCGCAAACCGGTGTCCCAGCGCTGTACAACGGGGTGTGGCTGTATGGCAGCCTCCGCGTATACCGGTCTGCCCGGCGCGGAAACCACCGAAGCGATAGTACCCGGGTTGTGTCCCTGTTCCAACGCGTCAAGCAACTGCACAAATGCCTGTTCACCTTCGCCACGTATACCCCAGTCGCCACCCAGCGCTTCCATATACGCCTCGGGAAGAATCGAGAACCCCGACCCACCGAGCACGACAACGGCGTCACTGACCGCGCGTATCGTTTCAATGAGTTCGCGGTGCCCTCCCAGGTAATCCACAGTTAGCGGGTAGGCGGCATTATCCACGTTGCGCAGGGAAAGTCCGATGACATCCGGCTGAAAAGATTTGATGTGGCGCCACAAGGCATCGAGCGGCTGTGTTTCGAAACACAGGTCGACGATATGCAGGGCATGCCCGCGCTGGCGGACTGCCGCAGCAATATAGGCCATCCCTAACGGGAAAACAGGATCCGGGATTTGTTCGCGGTTGGCCGAGACCAGCATGACGCGCATCACAGGCGCCTACTCCGCAGGAACGACTTCAAGCGTACCGTGCATACCGCGATCACGGTGGCTTTTCATGAAGGGTAACTTCCTGTTACAAAAAAAGCTGTAGGTACCCGGCACCCGGGGAGTGAATTCGACCTCACGGGTTTTGCCGGCGGAAACATTTACATCCAGGTCCAGTGCGCCCGTACTGTTTTTCAATGTGAAGTTATGCGGGGTAATGCCATCGGTATTCACCAGCACCAGCCGAACCGGAACGCCGGCAACAACCTGGATAGTATCCGGTGAGAAGCGGTAGTCGCCCAGTTTGAGCGTTATGGCCGAATCATTGCGGTCGGTGCTATGTGCGGTATACGCCGGGAAAATCACAGACAGGCCCAGCA
>CAYYAP010000109.1:0-8102 GCA_964469575.1 uncultured Thiohalobacter sp. | reverse complement strand
GTTTCAAGCCGGGAAACCCATCGGCCGCTAGCCTGTCTGAGGGAGACGTGAGAGAGGTGAAGGATGACAACGCTGGTTCTCCAACCGACAGACCTGGCTCAATGGCACGCGCTGGTGGCCGAAGCGCAGCAGGCCTGTGACTGTAATCTTGAGGAAACTCTTGAATCCTATCTGGTTTTCCTGCTTATGCGGTTTGCCGACCGGCCGGAACTGGCGCGCAAGATCATGGCGCTGGAGTTTCTGCGTGCGCAACAGGCAAATTCTGGCCAGGCAGGTGATTTACGTGATGTTGGCGACCAATGCCTGCTATTTTCTGGATTATTCCCGCAAATCGCGGAAAAAAGGATGGTCCGGGTGAGTTATTTTGTGAATATTGGCCGCAGTGCCTATGATCAGCTCTCTTCGCTGGTGGATCGTCAGAGTGATCGCCTGTTCAGCAACCTGGCGGATGGTTTCGTCGCGATCATGGATGTGCTGCACGCCATGCGCGGTTTGTCCGGCGACCCGGTGTTACAACCGCTGGCGGCGGCAGAGCTGTGGGCAGACACGGGCAGTCGCAGCGCCTGGAATACGATGGCGGAATCCGGTTACCTGCCCGCGTCGCGCGATGACCAGCGCTCACGCCACTGATCCTGACGCGCGACTAAATCCCCTTTCAATCAGCGCTCTATGTCCGTCCGGGCATAGGGTACAATCCGCCCGGATTTTTACTTTATCGGTAACACTATGAGCGAACCGCGCAAAGCCGTCGCGTTGATATCCGGCGGGCTGGATTCATTGCTGGCAGCCCGTGTGATGCAGGAACAGGGCATTCACGTCGAGGGCATCAATTTTTTTACCGGCTTCTGTGTGGAAGGCCATACGCACGCCATCCGTAAAAAGGACCGCGCCAAACCCAAGCGCAACAATGCGCTGTGGGTGGCCGAGCAGCTGGGGATCAAGCTGCACATTGTCGATATTATCGAGGAATACAAGGATGTGGTGCTCAACCCGAAGCACGGTTATGGCGCCAACCTGAACCCCTGTCTCGACTGCAAGATTTTCATGGTGCAGAAGGCCAGGGAATGGATCGAGGCCAACGGCTTTGATTTTATTATTACCGGTGAAGTGATCGGTCAGCGCCCCAAGTCACAGCGCAAGGACACCATGCCGGTGATTGCCATCGAGTCGGGCGCGGAAGATCGCCTGTTACGGCCCTTATGCGCAAAGAACCTCCCCCCTACCCTGCCAGAGCAGGAAGGCTGGGTGGATCGCGAAACACTGTACGATTTCGAAGGCCGTAGCCGTAAACCGCAAATGGCGCTGGCCAGCCAGTTCGGTTTTGAGGAATATGCCCAGCCGGCGGGTGGCTGCTGTTTTTTGACCGATGCCAAATACGCGCAAAAACTGGCCGACCTGTGGCGCGCGCGTGGTGAGCGCAGGTATGAGTTTGATGACATTATGCTGCTCAAGGTCGGTCGTCATATTCGTCCGCGCCCGAATTTCAAGCTGATCATTGGCCGTGAAGACGGCGAGAATAAATTTCTTGAAGGCTACCGCAAGCAGTTTACGCACCTGTTTGCCACCAGTCATAATGGGCCACTGGTGTTGCTCGACGGTGAAGCCAGTGATGAAGACCTGCAACTGGCCGCCGAGCTTACGGCGCGCTTCAGCCAGGGTCGCAGTGCAGACCAGGTCGATGTCGAAATTCACCCGTTGAATGCCGACACCCTGACACTGAGCGTCAAACCGATTGGCGGTAGCGCCATACCGGCGGACTGGTATCTGTGAGCCATTACGAACTCGACGTGCGACGTATGCTGTGCCCCATGCCGGTGATACGCAGCCAGGACAGGATTGCACAGCTGCAAGCCGGGGATACGCTGGCGGTGATCTGTACCGATCCCGGCGCAAAACATGATATCCCGGCCTGGTGCCGCGTGAACGGGCACGAGATCGTTTCTATTGAAGAACAACAGGATGCGCTCATCATTACGGTTCGCGTAGGTCAACAGGACTGATATGAAATTCATGGCGGAAGAATCCATCCACAATCCGCGCTACCGTGAGGTGCGCCGGGTCACCGTGGTGGGCGCGATCGTCGATTTTGTACTCGGCGTGACGAAAATTGTGGTTGGCTGGATCGCGCATTCCGAAGCCCTTGTCGCTGACGGCGTCCATTCGCTGTCGGACCTGGCGACGGATTTTATTGTGTTGTACGCCGCCAGGCATTCACATCGTGATGCCGATGAGGACCACCCTTACGGGCATGGCCGTATCGAAACGCTGGCTACCGTCGGGCTTGGTATTATGCTGATACTGGTGGCGTTTGGTCTTGCCTGGGATGCCGTCGGTCGTATTGGTGTGCCGGACCTGCTGTTTACCCCCGGCGTGCTGGCGCTGGTGGTCGCCATGCTGTCGATCCTTTCCAAGGAATCCCTGTATCAGTACACCATTGTTGTGGCGCGGCGGTTGAGATCCAATATGTTAATGGCCAATGCCTGGCACCACCGCAGCGATGCGATTTCATCGATCGTGGTGTTTATCGGCGTGGCCGGCGCCATGATGGGGTATCATTATCTGGATGCCGTCGCCGCCGTTGCCGTGTCGGTGATGATTGCCAAAATCGGTTTTGACCTGGTGTTGTCGAGTACCCGTGAACTGATCGACACCGCGCTTGAACCCGAGCTGGTCGAGTCAATTCGCCGGGCCATCACCGGTGTAAACGGTGTACGCGCATTGCACATGTTACGTACCCGCCGCAGCGGCGGGCAGGCGCTGGCCGATGTGCATTTACAGGTTGACCCACGTATCAGCGTGTCGGAAGGCCACCAGATCGGCGATACCGTACGGCGGCTACTGCTGTCGCGTTTCGATGAAGTGACGGATGTCACGGTGCACATTGACCCGGAGGATGACGAAAAGGAATCACCCTGCGATCATCTGCCATTACGCGACGAATTAATCGACCGCCTGGGTGAGCAATGGGCCGGAGTTGCCCGCATCGACGGCAAGGATATCACTCTGCACTATCTGGGTGGAAAGCTGCAGGTTGATGTGACATTGCCGTTTTCGGCACTGGAACAGTATGATGACCCGGCGCAGCTGGTGCAGAACATTGAGCGCGCCGCAAAATCATTACCCGAGGTGGATGGGGTGCAGGTCTGTTTCCGCGCCTGATCCGCCCAAATTTGGAGCATAATTGGCATACACTGCACCCATTTGGTGCGTTTTGCCCAGGAGAACTGCGGCAGGAAGGCGCAACTATGCGACTTGCCAGCGTTTTTCCCCGTGGCATAATTCGTGCTCTTTTCAGGAACACTTTTTGGATCAATCGAGTCCCATTTCGGAGGAAGTTTAGATGTCCGCAGCGAAGGTAAACAAACTGATGAAGGATAACGGGGTCAAATTTGCTGACCTGCGTTTCACTGACACACTGGGCAAGGAGCAGCACGTTACGGTTCCTTCCAGCGAAATCAATGCCGGCTTTTTCAAGGACGGTAAAATGTTCGACGGTTCGAGTATCTCCGGCTGGAAGGGCATCAACGAATCCGACATGGTGCTGATGCCTGACACCACCACGGCTGTGATGGACCCATTTGCCGACGAATCCACCATGAACCTGCGTTGCGATATCCTCGAGCCCACCACCATGAAGGGTTACGAGCGCGACCCGCGTTCCCTGGCGCATCGCGCCGAGGCTTACCTGAAGTCCACGGGTATCGCCGATACGGCTTACTTCGGCCCGGAAAATGAGTTCTTCGTGCTGGACGATGTCCGCTGGGGCAATGACATGAGCGGTGCCTTCTACAAGGTTGATTCCGAGGAAGCCTCCTGGAATACCGAACGCGTTTACGAAGACGGCAACATCGGTCACCGCCCGGGTATCAAGGGGGGGTATTTCCCGGTACCCCCGGTCGATTCCCTGCACGACATGCGCTCCGCCATGTGTCTTGCACTGGACGAGATGGGTTGCCCGACCGAAGTGCATCACCATGAGGTCGCCACCGCAGGCCAGTGTGAAATCGGTACCGTGTTCAATACCCTGGTGCGCAAGTCCGATGAAGTGCAGATCCTGAAATACGTGGTCATGAACGTGGCGCACAGTTATGGCAAGACGGCAACATTCATGCCCAAGCCGCTGGTGGGTGATAACGGCAACGGCATGCACGTACACATGTCGCTGGGCAAGAAAGGCAAGAACCTGTTCAGTGGCAAGAAGTACGGCGGCCTGTCCGATATGGCGCTGTACTATATCGGCGGCGTCATCAAGCATGCAAAGGCACTGAATGCTTTCACCAATGCCTCGACCAACTCCTACAAGCGCCTGGTGCCGGGTTTTGAAGCCCCGGTTATGCTGGCCTACTCGGCACGCAACCGTTCCGCCTCGATCCGCATTCCTTATGTGGCCAACCCCAAGGGACGTCGTATCGAAGTCCGCTTCCCGGATTCTACCGCCAACCCTTACCTGGCGTTCTCCGCCATGTTGATGGCCGGCCTTGACGGTATCCAGAACAAGATCCACCCGGGCGACGCCATGGACAAGGATCTGTACGACCTGCCGCCGGAAGAAGAAGCCAAGATCCCGCAGGTTTGCTTTACCTTCGATCAGGCGCTGGAAGCCCTGGACACGGATCGCAAGTTCCTGACTGCCGGTGGCGTGTTCACTGACGATATGATCGATGGCTTTATTGACCTGAAGATGGAAGAAGTGACGCGTCTGCGCATGAGCACCCATCCGGTTGAATTTGATATGTATTACAGCCTGTAACGGCAACTGACGAGCGGTACCGGAAACGCCCCCGAAAGGGGGCGTTTTGGGTTGCGTGTCCGACAGGCTATGGGTAAGGTAAGATGAAACCCCGGCGTATAAGGTGACTGTTATGAAGCGATATTCTGCAACTGGCGCGTTGTTGTTCATGGCGATTGCGTACGCAACGCCGTCACCCGCCACGATTTACCGTAGCGTTGATGCACAAGGCAATGTCACCTTTACCAACCAGGCCACGAAAGGTGCGGAACCGGTAAAACTGAAGCCCCTGTCGGTATACAGTGCGCCCGAGTTCAAAACTACCCGTAACGAGGATGCCGGTAATACATCGGCGGTTTCAGGGTACAAAAGCGTTGCCATCGTCTCCCCAAAAGCGGATGAAACCGTGCGTGACAATCCCGGTAACGTCACCGTGACAGCCGGTAGTGAGCCGGCGCTATCGCGTAAGCAAGGTCACAATTTCCAGTTTTTCCTGGATGGTAAGCCGATGGGTAAACCCCAACCGGGCGCGACAAAGATCCTTGCCGGGGTTAATCGTGGTGAGCACCGGGTTGCTGTGGCGGTTGTCGATGCCAGTGGCAAATTGCTGAAACGTAGCAAAGCGGTGCGTTTCTTCCTGCATCGCCAGACCATTTTCAATCCAGCACGCAGTGGTAACCGTAACCAGCAGCCTGCCCCCTAGTCTCCCGGCAAGTAACCGCACTTCCCCCTTCAACAACGGCTGTGCAGCCAGCGCGCGATGCACTATAGTGGTGCGCGTTGGGTGCGAATCTGTGCCTGTGCGCTAATGCAGCCGCCAGCAGGAAAACAACGGCCCGCTATTTTCCCCGGAGAGATTAATGTTATCCATTGTTTTTAAAGGAATAGTCTTCTTATTTGGATGGCATCCGGGTAAACCGACAAAAGCGGCGTATTTTTTGCTAACTCCTGACCATGCCCATGTCAGATGAGCCGCAAAGGGTGCAGCCGGCGCGCTTGCTGGAGTTGCAGAATACAGCCGTATTGCTCCTGGACGGAGATTTGCGCCTGCGTTATCTGAATCCTGCGGCGGAAAACCTGTTTCAGGTGAGCCATCGGCGGATTACCGGGCAGGCCTGGACCAGTGTGGTGGGCGTGTCAGAAAAGATGAAAGAATACTTGCTGGATGCCCTCGACCGGCAGATTTCGTTTACCGAGCGGGAGCTTGAGTTATGCACCACGAGTGGTCAGGAAATGGTGGTGGATTTTACTGTGACGGCGATCAGTCCGTCGGAGTTGCTGCTGGAAGTTATCCGCAGGGATCGTTACATCCGGATTGCCCAGGAAGAACAGTTGCTGGCGCAGCAGCGCGCCGCGCGCGAGTTGTTGCGGGGCATGGCGCATGAAATCAAAAACCCGCTGGGCGGGTTGAGGGGTGCCGCACAACTGCTGGAAAGTGAGCTGCACGATGAAGAACAGAAGGAGTACACGCAAGTTATTATGCGTGAGGCGGACCGACTGAGAAATCTGATCGATCGCATGCTCGGGCCGAATGATTTACCACACAAGCAGATGATGAATATTCACCAGGTGCTTGAGCATGTGCGCAGCCTGGTGGGGGCGGAGGAAAACGACGCGGTCGAAGTCGTGCGCGAGTATGACCCGAGTATTCCGGACCTGTACGCCGACTCGGAGCAGTTAATACAGGCCGTACTGAACCTGGTGCGTAATGCCGCACAGTCCGGTGCAGACCGGATCATACTGCGCAGCCGCACACAGCGACAGGTAACGATTGGACAGAAGCGATATCGTCTCGCCGTGCGGATCGATATCGTGGACAACGGCAAGGGGATTGACGAAACAATGAAGGAACAGATTTTTTATCCGCTGGTCACCGGTCGTGCGGAAGGCACCGGCCTGGGTTTATCGATTGCCCAGTCGATGGTGAACCAGCACAACGGGATTATTGAATTTTCCAGTGAACCCGGGAATACCGTATTTACGATCTTTTTACCGTTGGAGGACGCATGACGGACAAGGCAAGCGTATGGGTGATTGACGATGATCAGTCCATTCGCTGGGTGCTGGAGAAAGCGCTGGGAAAAGCAGATATGGCCGTGAGAGCTTTTTCGTCTGCCAGCGGTATCCTCGAAACCTTGCAGAGCGGTCAGCCTGATGTGTTGATTACCGATGTGCGTATGCCCGGTATGGATGGGTTCGAGTTGTTGAATGCTATTCAGGCAGACTTCCCGGATCTGCCGGTGATCGTGATTACTGCGCACTCGGACCTGGACAGTGCGGTGACCGCCTACCAGGGCGGCGCGTTTGAATATTTGCCGAAGCCTTTCGACATAGACGATGCCGTTGAGCTGACACGCCGGGCGATAGAACAAAGTCGCAGCCGTGCCGACAAGGCGAACAGGGTCGATGTGCAGATCGACAGTGAAATTATTGGTGAAGCGCCCGCCATGCAGGAAGTGTTTCGCGCTATCGGCAGGTTGTCGCGTTCCAATATTACCGTTTTGATTAATGGTGAATCCGGCACCGGCAAGGAGCTGGTTGCGCATGCCCTGCACCGCCACAGTCCACGCGCAGACAAACCTTTCGTTGCACTCAACATGGCCGCCATCCCGCGTGACCTGCTGGAATCCGAACTGTTCGGCCACGAGCGCGGCGCCTTTACCGGTGCGCAGAGTCAGCGCATGGGGCGTTTCGAGCAGTCAGATCAGGGAACCCTGTTTCTGGATGAAATCGGCGACATGCCGGCGGAGATGCAGACGCGTCTTTTGCGCGTGCTGGCAGACGGCGAATTCTACCGCGTTGGCGGGCACATCCCGGTGCGTGTCGATGTGCGCATTATCGCAGCCACCCACCAGAACCTTGAGCAGCGTGTGAGTGAAGGGCGTTTTCGTGAGGATCTGTTTCACCGTTTGAATGTGATCCGTATTCACCTGCCAGCGATTCGTGAACGGCGTGCGGATATTCCCCTGCTGATGAATCATTTTTTACAGGCGGCCGCCAGCGAGTTAAGCGTTGATGTAAAACAGCTGTTGCCGGCCACAGAGGCTTACCTTAAACAACTGGACTGGCCGGGCAACGTCCGACAGATCGAAAACCTGTGTCGCTGGCTGACCGTGATGGCGCCGGGACAGGAAATCCGTATTGATGATCTGCCGGTTGAACTTCGCCAGACACCGGGTAGTGAAGCGGGTGCGGTGAAGGGTTGGGAGTCAGCACTACGATCCTGGGCCAGCCGCAAGCTGGCGGATGGCGACGAGGACCTGCTCAGTGAAGCCCTGCCTGCATTCGAACGCGTGATGATCGAAACTGCGCTGGCGCGCACCGGGGGTCGTCGTCAGGATGCCGCGCGGTTGCTCGGTTGGGGGCGTAATAC
>CAYYAP010000108.1:3223-8261 GCA_964469575.1 uncultured Thiohalobacter sp. | reverse complement strand
GCGTGGGCGCGGTAAAGCCCGTGCGTAATGACCGGTTCGCACCGATACGGCGGAAAATCTCCCCGCGCCCGGTGTTCCGCGAGCGCGACGAGACCGAGGTTTTGCGCGATATGCTCTCGGACCTGTTCGACCCGGCAGAGATGGAAACCGGGGACGAACTGCTGTACATCCGCACCGGCCTGCAGCAGCGCACGGTACGCAAACTGCGGCGCGGCAAACTGTCGGTCGAGGCCGAGCTGGATTTGCACGGCATGACGGTGCCGGTTGCGCGCGCTGCGGTGGCCGGGTTTCTGCGTGAATGCCGGCGTCGCCACGTGCAGTGCGCGCGCATCATTCACGGCAAGGGACTGGGCTCGCGACATCGCGCCCCGGTGCTGAAACAAAAGGTCGGCGGCTGGCTGCGCCAGCGTGATGAAGTACTCGCCTACTGTTCCGCCCGGCACTATGACGGGGGAACAGGGGCGCTCTATGTGTTGCTGAAACGCACCTGATCCGGTCGTTCACCAAACAAGGCGCTGCCCACTCTCACCAGGGTGGCGCCTTCCTCGATAGCGAGCGCGTAGTCATGGCTCATTCCCATGGATAACTCGGAGAAGTCTGCCCCGTAGCGGTTACGGCAGGATTCCAGCAGCTCACGCAGGCGTGAGAAACTGTGGCGTGTTTCAGATTCTGCAATATCACGGTAGCCGATGGTCATCAGCCCACGCAGCCGGATAGCCTCAAGCCGTTGTTCCAGGATGGCGTCGATCATTGGCATCAGGGCATCTTCCGCAATGCCGTGCTTGGCGGGGTCGCCGGACACGTTAACCTGCAGAAGCAGGTTAACGCACCGTCCCGCTTCACGGGCGGAGGTATCAATACGCCGGGCCAGTTTCACACTGTCGACCGTATGTACCCAGTTAAAATGACCGCCGATATGGCGGGTCTTGTTGGACTGCAGATGGCCGATAAAATGCCATTCGACAGGCTGATCGCTTAAACGACCGATCTTGTCCAGCGCCTCCTGCACCTGGTTTTCACCAAAGTCTGTCTGGCCGCAGGCCATCAGTGTTTCGATGGCCTCAAGCGGCTGCCGCTTGGACACGGCAATCAGGCGTACCTCGTCAACATGGCGGCCGGCGCGTTGCGCCGCCTCGGCCATGCGTTGCCGGACTTCTGTCAGGGCGTCACACGAGGGCATCCGCTGTCTTCACCTCGTGGCCCAGACCACCCTCTCGGGGGCTACGCTCCCTCACCTTGAAGAGTTCGTACAACAGGCTGGTAGCATAGCTGCCGGCGGGTAAGCTGAACGATACGACCCACTGGTCTGGCGCTTCCTGTTCCCAGCTCAACTCACCTGGCACAACGCGCAATGCGCGCCGTGCGTGATTCATACGGAAAGTGTTCAACCCGTCTATCCAGTCAGAACAGGGTTCCAGCACAGCCTGTTCCAGCGCAGCGGCTTCCCCCGTCACCATCACCTCGCCGCTGCCGCACAAAGGGCCGGTGGGGTGGATCTCACCGGCTGCGCAGCGTGTTTCAATCTCTGCATCGATAACGTCTGCCGCAAACACAGCTGACTTGCCTTGCAGTTGAAACGCATCACCCGGCAAGGGTTGATTCCAGTTACCGGCTTCGATGCGCGCCGCCAGTACGCGGTTAAACAAGGCCGAGCGAACGGCGGACAGCCCGATACTGCGTTTGTGACGTGGTACACGCGCTTTGGGCCGCGCGAACAGGCGTTCGGCCTGCACCAGGTTATCCCCGTTATGACCAAAACGCTGCGGCCCAAAGCTGTTGGGGAATCCCTGCCTGAGCTGTTCAAGGCGCGCCTCAATCAGCCCGGGGTCCGCCGCCACACCCCGCAACCTGAGACGGAAACGGTTGCCGCGCAGTGCGCCGGTCTTGAGTTTGCGGCTGTGCCGCTTTGCTTCCAGGACTTCGAAATCATCATTGTTGATTGCCTGCCAGTCCGGGGCTTCACGCCCGGGCAACTGTACGGAGAACCATTGCTCGGTCACGGCATGACGGTCTTTCATCCCCGCATAACTTACGGCCTTGTGCGCCACACCGGCAAAATCCGCCAGCTGTTTCGCCACCCAGGCGGTGTTGCTGTTGCGCTTGCGGACACATAACCAGCAGTGCTCACCCTCGCCGTCCGGCGCCAGCAGAGGGATCTCAATCACGTGAAAGTCTTCCGGTTCCGTACGGATAACGGCCGGGCCAAGTGTGCCGCCATACGCGTATGGCAGGATCAACGGGATGCTTTCATTCATCCAGCAGAACCACGGCGAAGGCGGCGATGCCTTCCTTGCGACCGGTGAATCCCAGCTGCTCGGTAGTGGTGGCCTTGACGTTGATGCGGGAGGTATCGACGCGCACATCCTGCGCAATGTTATCGCGCATGGCATCGACGTAGGGCGCCAATTTAGGGGCCTGCGCCACCAGCGTCAGGTCGGCGTTAACGACGCGCAAACCACGCGTATCGAGTTGCGCCATCACCCGACGCAGCAGCTCCCGGCTGTTGATGCCACGGAAAGCTTCGTCACTGTCGGGGAAGTGCCGGCCGATATCGCCCAGCCCCGCCGCGCCGAGCAAGGCGTCGCACAATGCGTGCAACAATACGTCGCCATCGGAGTGCGCTTTCAGGCCCTGCGTATGCGGCACATCGACACCGCCCAGCCGTAAATAACCACCGGCTTCAAACGCGTGAACATCAAAGCCCTGACCGATTCTCATAAGCGCCCCTGTTGTCGCAGGTACAGTTCCGCCAGCGGCAAGTCTTCCGGGCGGGTGATTTTAAGATTGTCGGCGTGGCCTTCCACCATCAGCGGCTGCTCGCCGGCGTGTTCCATGGCTGAGGCTTCGTCGGTAACTTCGTAGCCATCCTTCAATGCGACTTCCAGCACCTCGCGGAGACGGCCGAGCCGGAACATCTGCGGAGTCTGGGCATGCCATAAATGCTGACGCGCCACGGTCGCCTGTATGGCACCGTCAGCATCGGTGCGTTTCATCGTATCGTGCGCTGGCACCCCCAGCACACCGCCAACGGGGTGGCCGGATAATGATTCGATCAGTTTGTGCAGGTCCGCCGTGCGCACACAGGGGCGCGCCGCATCGTGAACCAGCACCCAGTCGCTATCGGCCGCCATACCGGTCAGCGCCTGTAAACCGTTCAGTACCGAGTGACAGCGTTCGGCGCCACCGGGCGCGTGTAGCAAGCGGCGCTCACGATAGCGCCTGGCGATGGCTTCGATATCCCCATCCTTCTGACTGACCAGCACCAGGCCGGCCAGTGTCGCGATGCGCCAAAGCGCATCGAGGCTGTGCTCAAGCACTGTCTGCCCGCCGAGTTGCAGCAACTGCTTGGGTAAAGCCGCACCCATACGGCGACCGCTGCCCGCCGCCGGAACCACAGCCCAGCAGGCCGGTGTATCACTCACCACCGTTCTCCGGTTCCTGGATGATCTGGTAGAAGGTCTCGTCGTCACGGGTCATACCCAGTTCTTCGCGTGCGCGTTCCTCGATCGCATCCAGCCCCTGTTTCAGATCTTTCACTTCGGCTTCCAGCGCCTGGTTGCGTTCACGCAGCTCACGGTTCTCGGCCTTCTGTGTCTCGACCTGCTGGTAGAGGCCCCAGACTTCCGCCAGGCTGCCGTCACCCACCCACAGGCGGTACTGCAACAGCACCAGCAATACCACCAACAGCCAGATCAGCACACGCATATCGGGCTGCTTAGTGCGGGATCAGGAGGCGAACTGGTTAAAGCCACCACGACCGGCATAACTGGCGTCGGAACCCAGCTGCTCCTCGATACGCATCAGGCGGTTGTACTTGGCGACACGGTCAGAACGCGACAGCGACCCGGTCTTGATCTGGGTGGCACTGCTGCCGACCGCGATATCGGCAATCACGACGTCTTCGGTTTCCCCGGAGCGGTGCGAGACCACCGAGGTGAAGCCGGCGTTGGTTGCCATCTCGATCGCCGCCAGGGTTTCGGTCAGCGTACCGATCTGGTTAGGCTTGATGAGGATGGAATTACTGATGTGTTCGTCAATGCCGCGTTGCAGGATACGGGTATTAGTGACGAACAGGTCATCGCCCACCAGCTGAACCTTGTCGCCGAGTTTCTCCGTGTGGACTTTCCAGCCATCCCAGTCACTCTCTTCCATGCCATCCTCGACCGACAGAATCGGGTACTGGTCAACCCAGGCCGCCAGGAAGTCGGTAAAGCCCTCGGCATCGAACGACTTGCCTTCCGATTCAAGCTGGTAACGACCGTCCTTGTAAAACTCGGAACTGGCGGCATCGATGCCGAGATAAATATCCTCGCCCGCCTTGAAGCCGGCCTTGTCAATGGCTTCGAGAATCACCTCGATAGCCGCTTCGTTGGACGACAGGTTCGGTGCAAAGCCACCCTCATCGCCCACCGTGGTGCTGAGTCCACGACCGCTGAGTACCGCCTTGAGTGCGTGAAAGACTTCCGCGCCATAACGCACTGCCTCGCGAATACTGCCCGCACCCACCGGCAGGATCATGAATTCCTGCAGGTCTACACTGTTGTCTGCATGCGCGCCGCCGTTGATGATGTTCATCATCGGCACCGGTAACTGGTAGGGTCCATCCCCCTTCAGGTGACGATACAGGGGCAGGCCATTCGCTTGCGCCTGCGCCTGCGCCGCCGCCAGCGAAACCGCCAGCAGGGCATTGGCGCCCAGCCGGCCCTTGTTCTCGGTCCCGTCCAGATCGATCATCTTCTGGTCCAGTGCCGCCTGCTCCGAGGCATCCATCCCGGTCACCGCATCACGCAGTTCACCGTTTACACTGCCGACCGCCTTCAGCACACCTTTGCCTGAATAGCGCGAGGTGTCCCCGTCACGCAACTCAACCGCCTCACGCGACCCCGTCGAGGCACCGGACGGCACCGCTGCACGCCCCATCGAACCATCATCCAGCAACACATCCGCTTCAACCGTCGGATTGCCGCGCGAGTCCAGGATTTCCCTGCCGCGGACATCGGTAATCTTTGCCATTTCTACTCCAGATACAAAAGGTTAT
>CAYYAP010000108.1:0-3123 GCA_964469575.1 uncultured Thiohalobacter sp. | reverse complement strand
TCCGTCTCCGCGAACGGCCGCGATTTTACCGTGTCATCGAGTATCTTCAATGTCTCCAGCAAATCCTTCATCTGCCCGAGTGGCCAGGCATTGGGCCCGTCACTCAGCGCTTTCGATGGATCGGGATGCGTTTCCATGAACACGCCCGACACACCGGCCGCCATCGCCGCGCGCGCCAGCACCGGCACAAACTCTCGCTGCCCGCCGGACACATTGCCCTGCCCGCCCGGCAACTGTACCGAGTGGGTGGCGTCGAACACCACCGGCGCACCGGTATTGCGCATTACTGCCAGCGAACGCATATCAGAGACCAGGTTGTTATAGCCGAATGATACGCCACGCTCACACACCATGATCTGTTCGTTACCCACAGCGTGCGCCTTGTCGACCACGTTCTTCATATCCCAGGGTGCAAGAAACTGCCCCTTCTTGATGTTGACCGGCAAACCGGTACGCGCCACGTTCTGGATGA
This sequence comes from uncultured Thiohalobacter sp., assembly GCA_964469575.1. Classification (GTDB taxonomy): domain Bacteria; phylum Pseudomonadota; class Gammaproteobacteria; order DSM-19610; family DSM-19610; genus Thiogranum. The sequence goes on along the minus strand of CAYYAP010000108.1, from coordinate 2,651 downwards.
AGTTGGTCTGGCGACACAGGAAGGCCGGCGTCTGCAGGACATCGACCACACTGGCGACTTCGTCCAGTGGCGTGTCCTCGTGTACGTCGGTCAACACCGGCACGCCGATTTCGTCCTTGACCTTCTGCAGGATACGCAGCCCCTCCTCGATACCCGGGCCGCGGAAACTGTCCGCCGAGGAACGATTGGCCTTGTCGTAGGAAGACTTGTAAATAAAGGGTATACCCAGCTCGGCCGTGATCTTCTTCAGCTCGGCGGAAGTGGACAACGCCAGTTCCTCGCTTTCGATCACGCAGGGGCCGGCAATCAGAAAAAAGGGGGCATTCAGCCCCACTTCAAATCCACATAATTTCATGGTTCAGAGACCTTGTCGTCGTTAAATATCAGGCATCCGCACGCACCAGACTGGGCTGGTCGGCGGGCAGGGTTACAGTGCTGCGATGCTTATTGGCTGCTTCAATAAAACTGGTGAACAGCGGATGGCCATCGCGTGGCGTGGAAGTAAACTCGGGATGGAACTGACAGGAAAGGAACCAGGGGTGGTTACTGATCTCGACCATCTCCACCAGGCTGCCGTCCAGCGATGTCCCGCCGACGGTCAGGCCGGCCTGCTCCAGCGCCTCCCGGTAGTGATTGTTGAATTCATAACGATGGCGGTGGCGTTCCACGATTTCATCCTTGCCGTACACCTTGCGCGCCAGGGTACCCGGCAGCAGTTTACAGGTCTGGCCGCCGAGGCGCATGGTTCCGCCGAGGTCACTATCCTCGTCACGGCGTTCAATGTTGCCGGCCTCGTCCTGCCATTCGGTAATCAGGCCGATCACCGGGTCTTTGGTGTCCTTGCGAAACTCGGTGCTCTGCGCTTCGGAGAGCCCTGCCACATTACGGGCAAATTCGATCACTGCCACCTGCATGCCAAGACAGATGCCCAGGTAGGGGATATCGTGTTCGCGGGCGTAGCGTACGGCCATAATCTTGCCTTCCACACCGCGCTCGCCGAACCCCCCTGGCACCAGCACGGCGTCCGCCTTGCCGAGCACTTCCAGGCCTTTCTGTTCGATGACCTCAGAATCCACATAACGGATTTTTACCCGGGTACGCGTCTGGATACCGGCATGTATCAGTGATTCGGACAGCGACTTGTAGGATTCGGTCAGGTTGACGTACTTGCCAACCATGGCCACGGTCACCTCGCGCTCCGGGTGCTCCAGTCGCTCAACCACATTCTGCCACTCGGAAAGATCGGCGTCCGGCGCGTCGATACCCATCAACTCGACCACGGTGTCGTCAAGGTGCTGTTCATTGAGCAGCAGCGGGATTTTGTAAATACTGTCCACATCGATGGCGGAAATAACGGCGCGATCCGGCACGTTGGTAAATAATGCAATCTTGCGCCGTTCATCGACCGGGATGGTGCGGTCCGAGCGGCACAGCAGCACATCGGGCTGGATACCGATGGAGCGCAGTTCTTTCACGGAATGCTGGGTCGGCTTGGTCTTGATCTCACCCGAGGCAGCGATATACGGCACCAGCGTCAGGTGCATGAACAGGGCTTTCTTGTGGCCCAGCTCGACGCCCATCTGGCGAATCGCTTCGAGGAACGGCAGGGATTCGATATCACCCACCGTACCACCAATTTCCACCATGGCGATATCATAGTCCTCGGCGCCGGCGTGGACGCAGCGCTTGATTTCATCCGTAATATGCGGGATCACCTGCACCGTACCGCCGAGATAATCGCCACGGCGTTCCTTGCGGATCACCGCCTCGTAGATCTGGCCGGTGGTGAAGTTGTTGCGCTTGCCCATGGTGGTGCGGATAAAGCGCTCGTAGTGGCCAAGGTCGAGGTCAGTTTCCGCCCCGTCGTTGGTCACGAACACCTCACCGTGCTGGAACGGGCTCATGGTACCCGGATCCACATTGATGTAGGGATCGAGCTTCATCATGGTGACTTTGAGGCCCCGGGCTTCGAGTAATGCGCCAAGGGAAGCGGCAGCGATGCCTTTCCCCAAAGAGGAAACCACACCGCCAGTTATGAATATGAATCGGGTCATGAAGCTCCGAAAAATGCAGGAGAAAACAACGTCTGGACGGGAAGCCAGACTACCAGAATCGGGCGCCTGAAACAATCCGCATTAACCGGAAACTTTAGCCCGACGACGCCATCCCCCGGCACTCTGTCATCCCCTGGCGCCATCGTCATCCCGGCGCAGGCCGGGATCCAGACACGCCCATTACCGCCTTCCCCCCTGGATTCCGTCCTGGACCGGTGGCCGCACTGTTCAAACTGACAAATACACCTGTAACATAGTGTCTCCACACTGCCAGAGAAAACACATGTCGCAAGATGATGCATTCAACCGGGCCATCGAACTGATCGATGCCGCCAATCGTGAAGACCCGAACCAGGAAATAGTGGATGGCAAGGCCTGTCCGAAGGAATCACTTTACTCGCAACGCATGTCCGACATGCTGCAACGCTATGCGCCTGAAGCTGACGAGGCGATACAGCTGGCCGTCCGCACCCAGCACATCGAGCGCTGGAAGTCGCCCCGTGACGCCTACCCGGCCGGCCGTAAGGGTTATCTGCACTGGCGCAAGGACCTGTACAAATTCCACGCCGACACCGCCGCCGGTTTACTGGCGCAGGC
>CAYYAP010000107.1:6959-8298 GCA_964469575.1 uncultured Thiohalobacter sp. | reverse complement strand
ACTTTATTGGCGACGGCGCCACCTCGCATGCTGTGACCGGCAGTCCGGCGGGTACGAATTACTTTCGCATCGAGGCGTTCAGCGATGTGGCACTCACCGTGCCGATAGACCTGAACGGTGTGAACAACCACTGTAGCGGTGATGGCACGACATCGCTGGGGCCGGACACGGCCTGCAGCCTGGACTCACAGTGTGACCTGCCCATCGGCAGCGGCACCGGTGCGTGCGACCTGAACGGGCTTCAGACCAACCTCTTCCAGGTCGTGGGCAAGATTTACGATGGCCGGCTGGCCACACAAATGACACTGGATCGCGCCACCTACGCACGTAACCTTGCGGGAACAACCGCACAGGTGGATGTCTTTAGCCATGGTGCTGACACGGCCAATGTGACATTTGTCAGTGGCCCCAATGTGAATGGCCCCTACGCACTGCAGAGTGACAATGCAGGGACCTTTTCCGGCAGCCAGCTGTTGTTACCCGACGCAGACACACTACCGGAAAACGTAAATATTGATGCCACCGATGGCGGTGCGGCAACACCGACAGACGCGACACACCTGGTCACGGCATTAACCGACCAGGTCACCATCACGCGTGCCGAATACGACCTGAAAACACCGCCTACCCTGACGGTTGAAGCGGTCTCCAGCGATACCCGGGTTCCGCCGACACTTCGGCTGGTTGAACTGGGCCTGCCCCTGGTGGCCGGTAGCGTATCCGTCACCGAGGCGTCACCGGGTGTCGCGATAAAACCACCGGGTACTGTCACCGTGACATCGTCTGCGGGTGGCAGTGATACGCAGCTGGTCAGGGTCATCGACAGCAGCGATGGCGATAGCGATGGCATAGCCGATATCAGCGACAACTGTCCGCTCGCCGCTAACAATGACCAGGCCGACACCGACAGCGATGGTATCGGTGATGTCTGCGACAACTGCACCCTGGTTGAAAATGGCACCCTGTTACCCGCCGGCATGAGTGTACTCAGCCAGCGTGATACCAACGGCAATGGCTACGGCAATATGTGTGATGGTGATATTGACACCAGCGGTGGCCCGGTCGGCCTCAGTGATTACCTCGCGTTCCGCAGTGTCTACAGAACCCCGGCGAATTCTAACCCGCCACTGTCGGAAAATGCCGACTTCGATGGTGACGGCACAGTCGGCCTGAGTGACTTCCTGAAATTCCGCAGCTTCTACAGAAAAATGCCGGGGCCGTCCTGCTGCGCCCCGTAACAATGATTTGCAAGACAACATAATAATGCTGAACACGATTCGGCATCTAGCAATGGGAGAATAGCGATGAAATGTCGGAGAGAGTATGAATACATCCATAC
>CAYYAP010000107.1:3625-6859 GCA_964469575.1 uncultured Thiohalobacter sp. | reverse complement strand
CCGCCAGGCATCTCGTTCGCACACCAGCGCTGGAGTGAATTCTTCCCCCAGGAGTATTTCCAGAGCGCGCAGGCCGGTTCACGTATCAATGGCGGTTTCCGCGATAACCTGCAACGACACCAGTACGCCGACGGCGAGTTCGGTCCTGCACTGACGAATCAGGAAGGCCATACGGGGCTGTACCACAACACCGTTGGACCGGATCCTGTTACAGGCGTCATCGACCATCAGTTCGATGGCAGCACCAAAGGAATCCCCATCAAACTCCGTTCGATCTGGCCCACACAGGACCCGCTGGCGCTATGGACCTTCGATGGTACCCTGCCACCCAAGCTGCTGATGGCCCGCTATGGCATACCACTACTGTTCCGCCACTACAACGCGCTGCCGATTGATATTGCGGCTAACCGTGGTTTCGGTGAACACACCATCACTACCCACGAACACAATGGCCACACGCCGGCCGAAAGTGACGGCTTCTTCAATTCCTACTTCTTCCCCGGTGAGTACTATGATTACCGCTGGCCAATACAACTGGCCGGGCATGACACCATCAATACCAACGCCTCGCACCCGCGTGCAGCCACACCCTGTTCTCCTGGCGAGGTCGTGATGATCGATGGCATTGCCAAAACCTGCGAAGCCAATGGCACGGTCAAGATTGCCGGTGACTGGCACGAGACCATGAGCACCCACTGGTTCCATGACCACATGATCGACCGCACCGCCCAGAACGTCTACAAGGGCAATGCGGCCATGATGAACTACTACAGCGCCATCGATCGCGGCAAGGAAGGTTTCAATTGCAACTACGCCAATTCCGCCAACGTTAACCTGTGCCTCCCCAGCGGCACGGCGCTCGACTGGGGCAACCGCGATTACGACGTCAACCTGCTGGTCGCTGACAAGGCCGTGGATGCAGCCGGCCAGCTGACTTTCAATACGCTAAACCTCGATGGTTTCCTCGGCGATTTGATGACGGTCAACTGGCTGTACAAGCCCTACCTGGATGTTCGCGCGCGCCGCTACCGCTTTCGCATCCTCAATGGCAGCGTGTCGCGCTTTTTCAAGATCGCCGTGGTGCAGGAGTTTAACGATGCCACCACAGGCAACATGCCCGGCCCGCTTAATTCGAACAAGTCTTACAGCCGTGTCCCCTTCCACATGGTCGCCAACGACGGCAACATCATGCAGCACGCGGTGCCCTTCCCCAACAGCCAGTCACAGGACCTGCCGATCCAGGGCATTGCCGAGCGCTACGACATCGTCGTCGACTTCAGCGCCTATTCGCCTGGCACCAAACTGTACCTGGTCAATACCCTGGAACACGCTGACGGCACCGGCCCCAAGGGGATTATCCCGCTGACACAGATCCTCGATGGCACTTATGCGCCAACGCTGGACGGCAACGGTTTCTGGAAAGCGGATCCCGGCGTAACCAAGTTCCTGGAACTGCGCGTACAGGCCTATGACGACACCGACCTCAGCATGAACCCGGCTGACTACGAACTGGGCAAGAAACAGATGATCCCGCTGGTGAAATTCACCGACGCCCAGATTGCCGGGGCGGTACACCACACCTTTGAATTTGGTAAAGGTGGTGGAGATCCCCTGCCGTGGAGTGTTGCCACCGATGGCGGCGCGAAATTCAACGCGGATCCGACACGTGTCGCGGCGGCACCCAAGTTCAACCAACTGCAGATCTGGCATCTCATCAATGCCGGCGGCGGCTGGGCCCACCCGATACACATCCACTTCGAGGAGGGCCAGATCCTGCTGCGCGGCAATGGCGCCGAGAAGCATATCCCGCCCGTGTGGGAAGTCGGGGCGCGCAAGGATGTCTACCGCATCTCGCCGCTGGGCAAACCGGACCCGATCACCGGTGTAATCACCGTACCCGACAGCAGTATGCAGGTCGATGTGCTGATCCGCTTCCGCGAATTTGCCGGCACCTTCATGGAACACTGTCACAATACCCAGCACGAGGATAACGCCATGCTGGTGCGCTGGGACAATGAACACCCGAACCAGACCGTGCGTATGGAAACCCCCTCCCCCACCTGGTCCGGGGTTAACTATATCCCGACCACCACGCTACCTACCGCAGTAACCGGTGACGCCACCGCAGCGGCAACTTTTGTACCACCCAGGCAGCTTACTGCGGACATGGATAAGGACGGTATCGTCAGCCTGTCAGACTACCTCACGTTCCGGTCCCAGTACCGACTGCGTGGGTTATACGATTCGGACATGGATGAAGATGAGATTGTCAGCCTGAGTGACTACCTCAACTTCCGGGGGCAATACCGCCAGTCGACCGGCTACGCCCCTGCACCGGCGCCATAAATAACGAGGAAGAAGTGACATGAATAATCCATACAAGACACTGGCAAAACCCGGCTGGCGCAAGACGGCCAGCACCCTGTTGCTGGCAGGCGCACTGTTCGCCATGCCCACGCTATACGCCGGCCAACGTGGCGCAAGCTACTTCGGCAATGCCCCGCTCATTAACCAGGACGGCAAGGTCCTGCATTTTTACGATGACGTGCTCAAGGGCAAGGTTGTCTCCATTAATTTTATGTTCACCAATTGCGGCTACAGTTGCCCGCTGGAGACCGCCAAACTACGCCATCTGCAAAAGATGCTTGGAGACCATGTCGGCAAGGATGTGTTCATGTATTCCATTACCGTCGACCCGGACAGGGATACCCCGGCGGTGCTCAAGGAATACATGGAGAAATACCGGGTCGGTCCGGGCTGGCAATTTCTGACCGGCAAGGAATCGGACATCAAGATGATACGCAAACGCCTGGGTATGTACCGGGAGAGCGAGTCCGATATTACCGAACACAATGTCAACTACATCATCGGTAACGAAAGAACCGGGCAATGGCTGAAACGCACCCCCTTCGATGCGCCGGAAACGCTGGTCACGGCGCTGGTCGACCGGCTGCAAACTGTTTCGGGGCGCGCGCAGCGCGGTGGAAACTACGCAGCGGTAAGAGCAAAGCCCAATATCACCAAGGGTGAGGACCTGTTCCGCTCACGCTGCGCCGCCTGTCATACGGTCGGAGCCGGTGATGAACTGGGGCCGGACCTGCTCGGCGTGGCAGACCGGAGGGATCGTCTATGGCTGATCCGCTGGCTGAAAGAACCCGATGTCATGCTGAAGGAAAAAGACCCTACCGCCATGGCACTGTTCAACCGCTATAAGCAGGTTGCCATGCCGAACGT
>CAYYAP010000107.1:0-3525 GCA_964469575.1 uncultured Thiohalobacter sp. | reverse complement strand
GATAACTTCTCGGACGCCACCTTGCAAGGCTGGCAGATGGGCAAGGTACTGGTCACAAACAACCATATGACCAACATCGCCACTGGCGGTCCGGCAGGCACAAACGACCGCTATCTCGAGGTCATTTCGCACCAGAACGAGACAAGCAGTGGCAACAAAATCACATTTTTCAACAAGCAACAGTGGGCCGGAAACTATACCGGCGCCGGCATCAGTACCATCAGCATGGACCTGAAGAATTTCAGTTCCAGTACATCGCTGAACCTGAGGCTTGCCATCAACGGCGGGCATACTGACAGCGCCTCCAATTTTATCGGGGGTCTGTTTGCCACGACGGCCAGTATCACCCTGACCAGCGGCAGTGGCTGGACCCATGCCGTGTTCTCACTGGCGCCGGGTGATTTGACGCCTGTCAGCGGAAATTCCGGCACCACCGGGAATGATGTCAATGCCACCCTGGCCAATGTGCTGGAATTACGCCTGCTGAACAGCCCGACACCGGCCTGGACCGGTTCGCTGGTGACTGCCACCATGGGTGTCGATAACATTACCGCGGTTGTCCCGCTGCCCGCGGCGGCTATGTTGTTTATATCAGGACTGATTGGACTCGGTGGCGCTGTAAAATGCCGTCGCCAATCTGGTGGTCAGTCATCAGGCAATATCCAGTCCGGGCGTGGATAATGACAGGTATATCCCTGTGGGAACCGCTCAAGATAATCCTGATGCTCCGGTTCCGCCTCCCAGAACTCACCTGCAGGGCTGACTCTGGTCACCGCCGGTCCCGGCCATAGACCGGAAGTATTCACGTCCTCAATTGTTCTCAACGCAATGGACCGCTGTTCTTCGCCGAGATAGAAAATCTCCGAGCGATAAGAAGAACCGTGATCATTCCCCTGCTGATTAACCGTGGCAGGATCGTGTATCTGGAAGAAGAAGGCCAGAATATCGCGGTAGCAGGTTTTCTCATTATCGAACTCGATTTCTATGGCTTCAGCATGATTACCGTGGTTGTGGTAAGTGGCATTCGGTGTGCTACCACCGGTATAACCCACCCGCGTAGTGACAACGCCCGGCCTTTTACGAATCAGATCCTGCATCCCCCAGAAACAACCGCCTGCAAGAATGGCATGTTCAATACTCACAATCTTTTCCCATCTTCAACCAGGCTGATATAGTCTCCATAGCCTTCCGCTTCCATATCATCAAGATGAATAAAGTGTAGCGATGCGGAGTTGATGCAGTAACGCAGACCACCCCGGTCCTGCGGACCGTCAGGAAAGACGTGACCCAGATGACTGTCGCCGTGGGCCGAACGCACTTCCGTGCGAATCATGGCATGGCTTGTGTCACGCAACTCCTTGATAAATTCAGTATCAACAGGTTTGGTGAAACTCGGCCAGCCGCAACCGGACTCGAATTTGTCAGACGAGGCGAACAGCGGCTCGCCAGACACCACATCCACATAAATACCCGGTTCCTTGTTATTCAGATATTTTCCACTTCCGGGCCGTTCAGTGCCGTTTTCCTGTGTCACAAAATATTGTTCGGTTTCAAGCGCGGCGATGGCTTCCTGATCTCTCGTATATTGGTTCATGAACAAGTTTCCTGCCTGTATTGCTCAGGGATTACCCTGCACGGCGATCCAGAACGGGAACTTACCGACGGCAATTTTTTTCACCACCTGTTTCGTCCTGGCATTGATCACTGCAACCCTGTTTTCGCTTGTCAGGGTGACATAAATCCAGCGACTGTCCCGGCTTGCGCGGATACCATGCGATCCATAACCAACGTCGATACGGGTCACCTGTAAACTTTCAGGGTCTATCAATGAAACGAAATGATCGCCGATGGCCGAGGTTGCCACATAACGACCATTGGGCGACACATCGATACCACCGTGTCCGTTGCCGACCTTGATCACTTTCCTGACCTTGCCGCTTTCCAGGTCCAGTACCGCGACCTGGTGTACAAAATCGCGCACATAGAGCGTTTTTTCATCCGCCGACAGGTCCATGTTATGCGGGCCGGTGATACCCGGCACAGGAATCACCCGAATCATTTTGCGCTGCCGGGTATCGATCACTCCGATACCTGCTCCACCCTGCAAGGTAACATAGGCCAGCTTGCCATCGCGGGTGAACCGCACGTTATGCGGCCCTTCCGCTACTTTAATGGTATCCGTCACGGCCAGTTTTTTGAGGTCAATCACGCTGACGTTTGCTGACCCCTGGTTGCTGACATAGGCGTAGCTTCCATCCGGCGCCACCTTGACGCCCTTGGGCGCCTTACCGACAGGAATCACCGCCAGTTGACGACCTGTCTTCGCATCCAGGACATAAACGCTGTTACTGGACGGACTGGTCGCCAGGACTTTTGTTGCATCCGGTGTGATAGCGTCGTACAGCATGTTGGGGCCGCCCTGCCACACGATCTCATCCGGGAAGGTCTCGACCGTGCCGCTTCCCTTCATGGTAATGAAGGTGGTTTCAGGAAACTCTGTTTTTGCGGCTTTGTCTGTCCCGGCCACCGGCGAGGTAGATGGCGGGTTGGCTGATGCGCTGAAGGCAACAAGCAGCAGTAAAAACAAACTGTAGACCAGAACTGACTTTTCTTTCATGGAGTTATCCTCGGTTTATCCCGTCTGAAACATTGTAGGTACAGTCACAGTACAAGCGTGCATAATCGGCAGGGCGTTACCTGTGCTGATTTTATTCCCGCACCCGGAATAAAAGAGGGCCTCGTAACGCCTTGCCCTGTAGATTGCAAACCGATGGATTCCGACGTGGTCAGTTCCCGACGTAAAGAACAGCATTTTCAACAACTGACATGGCCATGGCGCGAACGCCTGTACGGTGTCGCACTGCGTCAGGCCGGTGCCAGCCAACTGGCCGAAGACTGGACCCAGGAAACCCTGTTGCGTGCCTGGCGGAACTTCAGTCAACTCGAGGATGCTATCGCCGTGTATGCGTGGCTGTTGAAAATCCTGGATCGCGTCATTGCCGATGACACGCGTCGTGAAGCACGCCGCCGACAACTCGCCCCCATCATCGCCGTCGACGATGCACAATTGCAAACACACGCCTGCGCATCGCCCGGGCCTTTTGAACAAACCCTGCAGCAGCAAACCCATGCGCAGGTCGCCGACGCCATCCATAAACTGCCAGAGGGGTTTCGTCAGGTGGTTTTACTGAGAGATATGGAAGGACTCAGTTACCGTGACATTGCCGGTATCCTCGACCTGCCCCAGGGCACAATTATGAGCCGCCTGTCACGTGGCCGCCGCATGCTGGCGAAGACGCTGATCAGACTCCAGAGTGATGAAAAACCCCTCCCGGGAGCCGAAGCAAATACTGAGGTGCAACCATGAGCCAGTCTTTTGACACCGACTCGAACCGCTGGGTTGCCTTGCATGAACACTTGCAGGATCTGCTGGCAGGCTATGTCGATCAGGAACTGAATAGCGAACAGGCCGCTATTGTCGAGGCACACCTGGCAGGGTGTGAAGCCTGCCGAAATGATCTTGCC
>CAYYAP010000106.1:0-8369 GCA_964469575.1 uncultured Thiohalobacter sp. | reverse complement strand
GAAGCGGTTGGCGAGTTTGGCGGTGGCGTTTTCGTCTGGCATTGGCGAAGCATACGGAAGGGTTTGCTGAAAGTGAATTTTCCTGATGATTAGGGGGAGTGGGAAGTGCCGGTTTGCTGGTGTTTTCCGGTTCAACGGTTTGCCCGCTGCGCGGGTTCCCTGTGCTTCTCGCAAAACGCGGCGTTCGCCCAAACTCGCGGTTTATGCTGCGCATAAACCACTCAAACAGGGCTCTCTTCTTCCGCGTTTTGCTGCGATGCTCGGCTGCACCGATTCACCGGAAAACACCAGCAAACCGGCACAGGATGCTTCCGTGGTTTAATGGGGTCAGTACCCTTTATTTATAAAAATCACTCATAGAGGAGGTTTTCCGGGCAGATTCATGAACATTTCTGTGAGGGATGCCCCAGTTACTGAGCAGCCAGCTTCCAGTGCAGGGTTTCGCCGGCGCGCATGGGAATCAGTTTGTCACTTCCCATCGGGTAGTAATCCGGCACGGCCCAGTCTTCCCTCGTAAGGGTAATGGTGTCGTCATTACGCGGTAATCCGTAGAAATCTGCTCCGAAGTGATTGGCGAAGCCTTCGAGTTTGTCCAGTGCACCGGCCTGTTCGAAGGCTTCGGCATAGAGTTCGATGGCGGCATGGGCCGTGTACAGGCCGGCACAGCCACAGGCGCTTTCCTTGGCCTGTTGCGGGTGTGGTGCGCTGTCGGTGCCAAGGAAAAATTTCGGGTTGCCACTGGTGGCGGCGTCGAGCAGCGCCTGGCGGTGTTGTTCACGTTTCAGGATGGGCAGGCAGTAGTAGTGCGGGCGGACGCCGCCGACGAACAGGGCGTTGCGGTTGAGCAGTAAGTGGTGGGCAGTGAGCGTGCCGGCGATGGTTTCCGGCATGTCGGTGACGAAGGCGATGCCCTGTCGGGTGGTGATGTGTTCCAGCACGATTTTCAGTGCAGGGAAGCGTTTTACGATGGGTTGCAGCACCTGTTCGATGAAAACGGCCTCGCGGTCGAAGATGTCCACGTCCGGGTCGGTTACTTCGCCATGCACCAGCAGGGGTATGCCGGCTTCCTGCATGGCTTCCAGCGCGGGCCAGGTGTTTTCGATACGGGTGACGCCCGCGTCGGAGTGGGTGGTGGCGCCGGCCGGATAGTATTTAACGGCTTTTACTACGCCGCTGGCCTGTGCAACGCGGATGGTATCGGGCGAGGTGGTATCGGTGAGGTACAGTGTCATGAGGGGTTCGAAGCGGCTGCCCGCCGGCAGCGCATCGAGAATACGTTGGCGATAGTGCAATGCGGCATCGGTGTCGGTCACCGGTGGCTTGAGGTTGGGCATGATAATGGCGCGACCGAACTGGCGCGCTGTATGTGCAATCACCGTACGCAGGGCGTCGCCATCGCGTACGTGCAGGTGCCAATCGTCCGGGCGCTGGATTGTCAAGTTCATGATGGGCTGATTCCGGTTGTTTTCCGTTGATTTTCCGACGCTTTTGCCGGCGTTCGCGGCATTTTTCACCTTGACCTCGGCGCGCAAAACACAGATCATATCGCGCTCGGTTTTTGTCGGATAGCGGTTGCCTGTTGGCGGCCACGCCGAGCGCGGCGACAGTGCCTGGCGGCATTGTCGCAGCATGCGGAAAATCTGATAAAATATCAATATTTTCAATTCATTGACGAGGCCAACCGGGTCTCGGGAACTGCAAGGAGCCTCATGAACGTTGCCGACAAAAAACGGCTGCTGCGCGAAATGTTGTTTGCGCGGCGCTTTGAGGAGCGCTGCTACGAAGCGTACGTCGAACGAAAAATTGGCGGATTTCTGCACCTGTATTCGGGTGAAGAAGCCTGCGCCCACGGGGTGCTGGAGGCTGCACGGCCGGGTGATGACTATGTGATCACCGGTTACCGCGACCATATCCACGCCATCAAGTGCGGCGCCGATCCAAAGAAGGTCATGGCCGAACTGTATGCGAGGGAGACCGGTTCCTCCAAAGGGCGCGGTGGCTCCATGCACATCTTCGATGTCGAACACCACTTTATGGGTGGCTACGCACTGGTCGGCGGGCCTTTCCCGCTGGCCGCCGGCATGGCCAAGGCCATCAAGATGAAGGGGACGGACCAGATATCGATCTGTTTCCTCGGCGATGCCGCCAACAACCAGGGTACGTTCCACGAGTCTTTGAATATGGCCAAGGTGTGGAACCTGCCGGTGCTCTATGTGTGTGAGAACAACCTGTACGGTATTGGCACGCGTATCGACCGGTCCACGGCAGTAATCGACCAGTACAAACGTGTATCCGGCTACGATATTCCTTCCGCTCAGGCCGATGGCCAGGATGTCGAGGCCGTGTTCAAGGCGGCGAAGAAGGCTGTCGATCACGTGCGCTCCGGCAAGGGGCCGTACTTCCTTGAGTTGATGACCTACCGGTATCGTGGTCACTCCATGTCCGATTCCAATGCCTACCGCTCCAGGGACGAAGAACGCATGTGGTCAAAGCGCGACCCGGTCATCCTGCTGCGTGATCGCCTGATCGAGGCGGGCGAGATGAACAAGGACGATTACAAGGCTATGGATACCGAGATTCTCGACCAGATCGAGGACGAAATTATTGCCTTCGCGGAAGCGTCGCCCGAGCCGCGCATCGACGAGCTGGAGAAATACTGCATGGCGGAGAATGATCCCTGGGTGCTGGGAGGTGGCCGCTGATGGCTGAGTTAATGTATTGGGAAGCGATCCGTCGCGCCCACGATGAAGAAATGGCCAACGATCCCATGGTGATCTGCATGGGTGAAGATATCGGTGTGGCGGGTGGTACCTACAAGGCCACGCAGGGTCTGTACGACAAGTATGGCCCCGAGCGTGTGATCGATACGCCGATCTCCGAGAACGGTTACACCGGGCTGGGCATTGGTGCTTCGTTCCTGGGTGTGCGCCCGATTATCGAATTGATGTCAGTCAACTTCGCCTGGCTGGCAATGGATCAGCTGTTTAACTCGGCATCCAAGGTGCGGTACATGTCCGGTGGTCAGCTGACCGCGCCGATTGTGGTGCGTTCCGCTGGTGGTACCGCGCACCAGTTGGGTGCCCAGCACTCGGCGCGCATGGAGAAGATTTTCATGGGCATTGCCGGCTTGCGCGTAGTAACCCCGAGTTCACCGAAACAGGCGTATGGTTTACTGAAGTCGGCCGTGCGTTGCAACGACCCGGTGTACATCAATGAGCACGAACTGATGTACAACATGAAGGGCGACGTGCCGGATGAAGAATTCTTCCTCCCGCTGGAAGGCTCCGACGTCGTACGCGAAGGCCGCGACCTGACGCTGTTCGGTTACAACATCTCCGTCCACTGGTGTGTGCAGGCGGCGGATATCCTGTCGAAGCAGTTTGGTATCGAAGCGGAAGTTATTGATCTGTACGCCTTGTCGCCACTGGATCGCGCAGGTATTGCGGCTTCGGTACGCAAGACCCATCGTGCCATTGTTGTCGAGGAGGCGGAAGCGCCGGTTGGCGTGGGTGCCGAAGTGATAGCAGTTATCAACGAGGAATGCTTCTTTGAGCTTGATGCCGCGCCGCAACGGATATCGGCGGTCAATATTCCGATTCCCTATAACCATACCCTGGAAAAAGCAGCTATCCCCAATGCCAATGACGTGGTCGCCGCAGCACGGAAGATGGTTGGAAAATAATGACTGAACCTTATGTAATCAAGATGCCGCAGTTGTCTGACACCATGACCGAGGGTGTGCTGGTAAGCTGGGAGAAAAATGTCGGTGACAAGATTGAACGTGGCGACATTGTCGCCACAGTGGAAACCGACAAGGCCATCATGGATGTGGAAGTGTTCCGTGAAGGCTATTTGTCCGGGCCGTTAGCGCCTGTCGACAGCACCATCCCGGTGGGTGAACCGGTGGCTTACCTGGTAGCGAGTGAAGACGAGGTGAATCACGGTGATGCGCCTGCACCTGTGGCGACGGTGAGTGAGCCGGACGCAGCCGGGGATACTGCGCCGGAGGCGGCCACCGCGAATACGCCGGCAGCTGAAAGCACTGCGACAGAAAGTCCTGCACCCGAAGGGGCTTCCCATACCATCATCATGCCGCAGCTTTCCGACACCATGACCGAAGGCGTGCTGGTCAGTTGGGAAAAGGCGATCGGCGACAAGATAAAACGTGGCGATATAGTTGCGCAGGTCGAGACCGACAAGGCCATTATGGATGTCGAGGTTTTCCGCGAAGGTTACCTGTCCGGCCCACGCGTGCCGGTCGATGCCACGGTGCCGGTTGGCGGTCCACTGGCTTACCTGGTGGATAGCGAAGCGCAGGTCGTTAATGAAGATGCAGCACCGGTTGCTGTGACGAAAGAGGAACCTGCATCCGCCGCAGTGGCAGAAGGTGGTGTGGCTTCCGTGGCGGCGACAAGCGTTGCACCGGCGACACAGCTTGTTATCTCTGCGGGTGGAACGCCGGCGCCGCGGCCGCAGGGCCGGGGCGCGACGCCTTATGCGCGTGCCATCGCCGGAACGCGTGGTATCGATCTGTCCGGCCTGGGAGGCACAGGTCCGGGCGGCGTGATCGTGGCTGCCGATGTGCAGTCTGCACAGCCCGCAGCGGTACCGGCTGCCGCCGGTTTCCCGCAGGTCGATGTGCCGGGCAACGGCCGTCCCATGAACAAACTGGAAAAGGCCATCAGCGATTCCATGACCTCTTCGCTGAGCATGCCGACTTTCCACGTGACCGCGCACATCAAACTGGGCGCCTTGATCAAGGCTTCCAAGGCGCAGGGCGCATCGGTCACGGTGACCATCGCCAAGGCTTGCGCCATGGCCATGCAGCAGTTCCCGAAAATGAACTGGTGCTACCAGCCCCAGGACAAGCTGATTGAGCGTAGCAACGTCGATATCGGCATGGCGGTATCCGCTGACGGCGGTGGCCTGGTGGTACCCATATTGCGCCACTGCGAAAGTCGTGAGCTGGATGAACTGGGCGAAGACTGGAAAGACCTGGTCGAGCGTGCCCGCAAGCGCCGCCTGAAACCGGACGAATACACCGGTTCAACGTTCCAGATTTCCAACATGGGCATGTTTGGCGTCAGTCACTTCGACGCGATAGCCACGCCGGGCATTGCCGCGATTCTTGCCATCTCGGCCAATACCGAGCTGGGGAGTCCGTTCACGATTACCGCCGATCACCGTGTGGTCAATGGCGCCGAAGTTGCGCTGTATCTCAAGGCGCTGAAAGAACTCATCGAGCAGCCCGATGCCTGGATGGGGCCGAGTGGCCCCGCTGTTCCGGAAGGTGACTGGGATTACGATGTGCTTGTCGTCGGCGGTGGCCCGGGTGGTGAAGACTGCGCGCGCGACCTGGTGGCGCACGGTCTCAAGGTGGCAATGCTTAACGATTCCCCGTTCCCGGGTGGCGAGTGTCTGTGGCGCGGCTGTATTCCCTCCAAGGCCTGGCGCGCTGCTGCAGACCGTATTCGCGACCGCCTGCACGACAGCCATCTCGGTATCACACCGGGTAAACCGAAGCTGGACTGGAAGGCACTGGAGGCGACACGCCGCAAGGTACTGGAAACTCGTGGCGACATGGCGCTGAAGACCGACAAGGGTGTGAAGATCAAATACATCCAGGGCTTTGGCCGTTTCGTCGATGATCACACGGTGTTTGTCGATACCGCCGGTAACCAGGACGACCCGCACACCCGTGCGGAGACTGCCGACAAGCCGGCTGGTGAGACGATACGCTTTGGTTGCGCCGTCATTGCCACGGGCGCGCCACCCTTTGTACCGCCGATTCCCGGCGCGGTGGAAGGGCTGGTCGAAGGCGGCGGCGTACTGACCTCGGATACTGTCTGGCAGCTTGAACAACAGCCGAAGAAACTGGTTGTTATCGGCGGCGGCGCCATCGGTCTGGAAATGGCGCAGATCTTCCAGGACTTTGGAACCCACGTGACCTTGCTGGAAGCGAAAGACCGCATCCTCGCCGAAGTGGAGCCGGAGATTGCCAAACACCTGACCGGTGTGCTGAATGATGATCCGCGCCTGACGGTGCATACCTCGGTACAGATCGACAAGATCAGCGGCAAGGCCGGAGCGGTCACCGTCAAGTACAAGGACAGTGAAGGCAAGGCGCATACCACCAAGGTCGATTACGTCATAATGGGTACCGGCAAGCGTCCGGTGCTGGATGGACTGGACCTGGACAAGGCCGGTGTCGTCAGTGAACACAGCATCATCAAGGCCGATGCGCGCTGCCGTACCAACGTACCGCACATTTTTGCGATTGGCGATGTGATTGGCGGGCTGATGCTGGCGCACACCGCCGGACAACAGGGCCGTGTGGCCGCTGCGACGATCCTTGGCGAAGACATGACGTACGACCAGGACAAGGACTGCGGCGTCATCTTCACGCGTCCCGAGGCGGCGTTTGTCGGCCTGTCCGTTGACCAGGCAAAAGCAAAAGGTATTGACGCCGTGGAAGCCAAGGTGCCGATGAGTATCGACGCCAAGGCGATGATCAACAATGAACTGCACGGCATGATCAAGATCGTCGCAGACAAGAAGACGCAGCGCATTATTGGCGTACACCTGCTGGCGGATCACGCGGATACGCTGATCGGCGAGGCGGTGATGATGGTGTCGGGCAATATGACCCTGGAGCAGGTGGGTCATGCGATTCACCCGCACCCGACGCAGACCGAAATGTTCGGCGAACTGGCGCGGCGGCTGGGTTCACGCCTGCGTCGCAGTGCAAAGATGAAGGCTAAAACCCATGTCTGACGTGAACAAAGTCGTTCTTGCCTACTCCGGTGGTCTGGATACCTCGATTATTCTCAAGTGGCTGGAAGACACCTACCAGTGCGAAGTGGTGACCTTCACCGCAGACATCGGTCAGGGCGAGGAAGTCGAGCCGGCCCGTGCCAAGGCGCAGGCGATGGGCGTGAAGGAAATCTACATCGAGGATCTTCGCGAAGACTTTGCGCGTGACTACGTGTTCCCGATGTTCCGCGCCAACGCGATCTATGAAGGTGAGTACCTGCTCGGCACCTCGATTGCGCGCCCGCTGATTGCCAAACGGCTGGTGGAGATCGCCAACGAGACGGGTGCGGACGCCATTTCGCACGGCGCCACCGGCAAGGGTAACGACCAGGTGCGTTTTGAGCTTGGCGCCTATGCGTTGAAACCGGATGTCAAGGTCATCGCACCGTGGCGCGAGTGGGATCTCAGTTCGCGTGAAACACTGATGGCCTACGCAGAGAAACACAACATCCCGGTCGATTTCAAGAAGGGCAAAAAGTCCCCCTATTCCATGGATGCCAATTCATTGCACATTTCCTACGAGGGCGGCGTACTCGAAGACCCGTGGGCCGAGCCGGAAGAAGATATGTGGCGCTGGACCGTGTCGCCGGAGCAGGCCCCGGATACACCGACCTACGTGGAACTGACTTACGAGAAAGGCGACATTGTCGCGATCGACGGAAAAGCAGTGACACCGGGCCAGGTGATGGAACAGCTGAACAAGCTGGGTGGCAACAATGGCATCGGTCGTGACGATATTGTTGAAAACCGTTATGTCGGTATGAAGTCACGCGGTTGTTATGAAACACCCGCCGGTACCATCATGCTCAAGGCGCACCGCGCTATCGAGTCGCTGACGCTGGATCGCGAAGTGGCCCATCTCAAGGATGAACTGATGCCACGCTATGCCGAACTGGTCTATAACGGTTACTGGTGGAGCCCCGAACGCGAAATGTTGCAGGAGATGATCGATAGCTCGCAGGCAACGGTAAATGGCAAGGTGCGTGTCAAGTTATACAAGGGTAATGTGATTGTCGTGGGTCGTCAGTCCGATAGCGATTCCCTGTTTGATGAACGTATCGCCACCTTCGAGGATGACGAGGGCGCCTATAACCAGAAAGACGCCGAAGGCTTTATCAAGCTTAACGCCCTGCGGCTGCGGATTGCGGCGCGCAAAAAACTATAACGGGGGCACCATGCGTATACTTCATACCATGTTGCGGGTCGGTGACCTTGATCGGTCTATAACGTTCTATACCGAAGTGCTGGGCATGAAGCTGTTGCGCCGGAAAGACTATCCGGACGGGAAATTTACACTGGCTTTCGTCGGTTATGGTGACGAGTCGGAGAATACCGTCATTGAACTTACCCATAACTGGGATACTGACCATTATGAACCTGGCGATGGATTTGGTCATATCGCCCTGGAAGTGGATGACGTCTATAAAGCGACCGACGAAATCCGCCAGCGTGGTGGCAAAGTAATACGCGAAGCGGGTCCCATGAATGCCGGCACTACAATTATCGCCTTTGTGACCGACCCCGACGGCTACGAAATTGAATTGATCGGTAAAAAA
>CAYYAP010000105.1:0-8385 GCA_964469575.1 uncultured Thiohalobacter sp. | reverse complement strand
CTGCGCCACTGGCAAGGGCGGCATCACAGTGAAGAGCGATACGCGTCACGATAACTTGCTGGAACAGCAACTGGCACTGGGCGCCTACCTCGATGCGTTGCTGACGGGTGTCGATGCGCCGGTGTCAGAGCCGGTGCAAGCCGAAGACGTGACGGAAGCTGTTATTCCGGCGTGGGCGCAGACCCGCTTCCAGGCCCTGTTGTTCGAAGTGGCCGGCCTGACCCTGGCTGTCCCGCTGGTGAAACTCAAGGGTGTCGTCCCGAATGCACAGGGTCTCAGCGAAATGCCCGGACACTCGCCATTATTCCTGGGTGTGACACCGTACCAGGGCGTGCAATCGAAAGTGGTGGATACGGCACGTTTTGTTCTCCCGAAAGACCGCGCCGCACAGCTCGATACGGGTATCGCCGAACGTTCCGCGCACCTGGTGGTGATCGATGAAGGACGCTGGGCGCTGGCCTGTTCAAAAATTGGTGACGTCATTGAGCTGGAATCCGCGCAGGTGAAGTGGCGCACCGCCGCCGGAAAACGTCTCTGGCTGGCGGGTACGGTGATCGAGCAGATGTGTGCACTGCTCGATATCGATGAACTGACGCAGGAACTGATCAATGGAATGGCATGAATCCTGCTGTTTTTTATACATCAGGGTGATGGCGCCCGTTTTTTGACGGCTCGTCAAGGTGACGACCCACACAGCAACGAGGTTCGGATATGTCCAAGGCAGCTACCAAGGAAAATTCAAATGACGATATAGTTCAGTGGGTTACATTCAAACTGGCGGATGAGACTTACGGCATTAACGTCATGCAGGTGCAGGAGGTGCTGCGTGTTTCGGAAATTGCCCCGGTACCCGGCGCGCCGCATTATGTCCTCGGCATTATCAATTTGCGCGGCAATGTGGTGACGGTTATCGATACCCGCATCCGTCTTGGCCTGGCGACCGCAGAAGTCACGGATTCAACCCGTATCGTCATTATCGAAACCGCCCGGCACGTGGTGGGTATCCTCGTCGACTGTGTGGCCGAGGTTGTGGATGTCGCCACCTCCGAGGTCGAATCGGCCCCCAACGTGGGCAGTGATGAGAGCGCCAACTATATCCAGGGCGTTGCCAGCCGCGATAACGAGCTGTTGATTCTGGTCGACCTGAATAAACTGCTCACCGACGAAGAGTGGGACGAGCTGGCCAGTCTCTGACTGGTCTATGCTGGTGGCCTGCCCGGGTATGCAGACATGGGAAATATCGGGAGCCTGCCACCAGCCTACCGTATCCTTCCCGGACAGCCGGGCGTGCGTCCGGGGGAAACCAGCAAGGCGCCGCACCGCAAACCGGGTACAGACCACAGGAACAAGCGGGACAAACAAAAACCACGCAAGGACGATGGATCCAAAATCGATGAATATGCGTGAGGTGAAGCCATGATAATCCTGATTCTTTCGGTACTGACGGCTGGCCTGGCGGTCACGGCAGGCGTCCAGTACGCCGGTCTTCGTCGCTTCAGGCGCGAACAGTCCGTGTTTCGCCAGCAGTGTGGCGATGCCAGTGAGCGGATTCACCAGCTGGAGCAGGAACTCGGTGCGCTGTGCAATGCCTCGGTGGGCGCGGGTGAACACGTGCTACGGCTGGAACAGCAGATGCAGCGGATTATTGAGCGCCAGAACGGGCTGGAAATGCGCTCGGCGGGTGACCGACCCTACAACCAGGCCAGCCAGCTGGTTAATCGGGGCGCCAATATCGATGAACTGGTCGATAGCTGTGGCCTGACGCGCGGTGAGGCCGAGTTGCTGGTGATGATGCAGCGCGGCGCGGCCTGACTGAGGTATCTATTGCGTGTCGGGTTCCGGCACTTTCCCGGACAGGTAATAGGCAAAAGAAATCACCTGGGCAACCGCCAGGTATAACGACTCCGGAATTTCATCTCCCAGTTCAATGTTTGCCAGCAGTGAGGCCAGTGGCTGGTTTTCCTGTACGGGAATGCCATGCTGGCGGGCGATCTGCAAAATCTGCTCTGCCAGTGCATCCCGCCCCTTTGCCGTGACATGTGGTGCGCTGTCGCCGTCATATTGCAGCGCAACGGCGAGCGGTACCGGTTTACTGCCGCCGTTCATACCTTTTCCCTGATCAGTGGGGGCGCCACCGCCCTGGCCGGCATGGGGCCGGGGATGCAATCCAGTGACCCGACTTCCAGGCCGGCATGGCCGAGCATGTCCTGGAGTTTTTGCAGGTGTTCACGGAACAGCGGCAAGGTGTCCTCCCTGCCGGTCCAGAAACGCGTTGAAACCCGTTCCCCGGCCAGTGTGACCTGCGCCTGCACCGGACCCAGCCCTGGCAGGTCAAACGCCAGTTGTACAGACCAGTGGTGCCGGGCCTGGGCCTTTCGGGCGGCCTGCTCGTGTTCTTCACGGGCAATACGCATTGACCATAAATCGATTTCATCACCACGACGCACGGGCAGTTCCAGCAGCCATTCAAGCAGGCCGTGTTCGGCCTGGCGGGGATGACTGCTGGCCAGCTGGTGTAACTGGATGCGCGCCAGGGCTTTTTCAGCCTGTTGCAGCAGATCGGTGCGCAGGTTTCCGATACGGTTCAGCAGGTCGATGGTGGCCTGAACAGCGGCCTGTGGCGCAGGCGCTGCGCCCGGAAATGGCGGTGGCGCCGAGCCGGGCAGAGCGACGCTGCTTGTCGGTGTGGCTGTGGTGGTGGCGGTTGGCGATGTGCCTGGCGGGACAGTGCCTGAAGCCGCCGCCGGACGCGCACCAGCACCCTGTGCAGGTGTTGTTACAGCGCGTACCACACGACGCAGTTGATCGGTGGTCGGCGGCGGTGTCTTCGCAGGATTTGCGGGGTTGTTTAGCATCGCTGTACCCGGGTTGCCGCCGCGTAGCGATGTGGTTGTGGTTTGTGCCGTTCCCGCCTGACCCGTCGCGGCGGGGGGGAGCAGGTTACCGGTCTGTACGGTGGCTGTGGTGGACTTCGTCGCCGTGGCTGGTGCAGGTGTCGGTGCGCTGCCCGGCCAGTTGCGCAGGCGCTGGATCAGTTGCAGCAGGTTTGCCTTGAAATCCTGCTGAATGGCGGACACGGGTGCCGGGTTTGAGGCGGGTGTGGCAGACGGATTCAGCTGTTGCAGCAGCCGGCGTTCAAGGAACAGGCCCGATTGTTGTATGGCCTTCTGCAGGTTTTCCGGGCGTGTCAGCGCGGTCGTATCGGGCAGGTTGTTGACCATGGCGCGGGTCAGTTCACGGATCAGCGGTGGGACGGACGGGTAGGGCGTTTTCGCCAGGCTGGCCAGGCTGGCCAGCAGCGGGGTCATGGCATCCTGTTGTGGGAGCAGGGCGCGAACTGCCTGTGCCAGTGGCGGCGTGGTCAGGCCCGACACGATGCGCAACACCGGCAGGTCTCCGAGGCTGCGTACCTGTAGCGTCAATTGTTGGCCCTTGTCCAGAAGCAGTGAAGTCTCGCTGCTGACCTGCCGATTACCAATGGCGAGCAGCACCTTGTCCAGGGTGCTTTCCACCACAGTGGCCTGTAGCAGCTGGCCAGGCTGCCAGCGGACAGTGGTTGCGGCGCTACGGATCGCAGTAATCGGCGGTGTGCCGGAGGTTGGCCCCGGGGTTTCCATACAGGTATCGCCTTTGGCGTAAAACTGGCACCTATACTGCATCATTCAGGGCAAGAAGTGAACGCGAAGCCGGATAACAGGAAAAGATGCAAATGAGTGCAAACAGGATCAGGCGGGTACTCTGGTATACACGCCGGGAGGGTGTCGTACGCGGCCCGTACCCGGATCGCCAGGTCAGCCGTTATATCCTGTTGGGACGCATCAGGGACAGTGATGAACTGAGGCCGGAAGGTGGTGAATGGGCGGGCGTGAATGACTATCCTCAGCTGATCCCTGACATCATGAAGTTGCCACCCGGTGAGGAAAACCACCAGTTGTTGCTGATGGCGCGAATGCATGAAGATGAACGTGAACCGGGAGATCGCCGCGACCGCAACCCCGATGTACCGCAAGCCGTCAGGGAACGACGCAGCGGGCAGGAGCGTCGCCAGGCCGAATCCGGGGAAGCCTTACATCATCGCCAGTTGAAATTCAGTCTGGCGCACAAGGCGCACCGTAACGGCAAGCTGTATCGTTACCCGCTTATCTTTACGGCATTGGTGTTGATCGGGCTGGGGATTATTTTCCTGCTTGAAAAGACTGAACCGGATCCCGTACCACCGGATTGCAGTTCAGCGCCACGCCCCGGTGTTAACTGGAGTAACTGCAACCTTTCAGGTGTGAAACTCGATGGCGCTAACCTGGTCGGTGCACAACTGGGTAATGCGCGGCTGGAACTTGCACATCTGAGCGGGGTGAATCTGCGTGGCGCCAGTCTGGAATATGCCAGCCTCGACTTTGCCAATCTCGCCCGCGCAGACCTGTCCCGCAGCCGTTTCTTCGGCGCAACGCTACGCGGCGCCAATCTGCGCGGTGCGCGACTGGTCGAAAGCAACCTGGCCTATGCGAATCTGAGTGGCGCAAACATCGAGGGTGCTGATCTGACCGGTGCGATCCTGGATAATGCCATATGGATCGACGAGCGCACCTGCCTGCCCGGTTCCAGGGGACGTTGCCTGCTCGCAGCAGGGCGCTAGCGTTCACCGCCAAACTTTTCCGTGGTATAGCGCCAGATCCGCAGGCTTTCTGACCAGTAATCCTCAGGTAGTCCGGCCTTGCGTTTCAGCTGGCGGAGAAAATCAGCCGGCTGCGGCAGGGACTCCCACACTGACGGCAGAAAGGTGCCGCGTTGTCCCCTGTCCTCAAGAATTAATCCATCGATGCCGGGTCGCAGTTGCCGCAGCAGATCCTGCTCTGATGAAAACACCATGATTTCAGGGGTTCCCAGCACAGAAATTTCCAGGCTCAGGTCTTCCAGCTCACGTTGCTCCAGCGGGGGGAAGCGTGGGTCGCGGAATGCCGCAGAGAAAGCATTTTGAGCGACATCGGCAACCAGCGGCCGGTAGGCTTCAAGGCTGCCGATACAACCACGCAACTGCCCGTGTCGTTGCAGGGTAACGAAGCTGGCGCCGGGTGCGGACAGTGCCTTGTCGAATTGTGTGGCATCGACCTGGAGCGGGCGCCCGTGCGTGAGTCCGTGGCGCAGCGACTGCCAGGCGATATCCAGTAGTGGCTTGCGTTGGGCTTCAGACAACATCGACTGGTAGGTTGGGCTGAGTTCGCGAAGCCCAACGCTGTGGATCCGTATAGGCTTCAGCCAGCATCGAGGCAGACATCAGGAAAAGGCGTAGGCGCCATAGCCGACCACCCGGTCCCGGCTGCCGGCGGTATCACCGGAGTTGCGCAGGTCCAGTGTGGTGGCGTGCAGTTTGTGGTGTTGTGCGGCGTACAACAAACCATTGACCGGAGTGCGGCCACACGCCTGGGGATAGTCGATGGCATCCGGGTTGAGCTGCCTGATTGCCATTGAAGTCGCCTGGTCGAGATGTTGCGCGGTGTGGTAATCGTGATAGTGACTCAGGTCTGAACTGATCAGGATGAGTGTCTCGGATCCGTCCCACAGGGCTTCGATGATCTCGGCGACATCCCGGGGATCGGCGTCGCCAACCAGTAGCGGCACCAGTCCAACCGTGTCGTCCAGTACCGTCTGCAGGAATGGTAGCTGGACTTCGAGGCTGTGTTCATCCTGGTGGGCCTCGTCAAGCATATGTACGCAGGGTTTGGTCAGGATGCCGTCCATGGCCTCGTGGTCAATCCGCATCATACCCAGGGGCGTTGCAAAGTATTGCGCGCTACTGGCGGCAATGCCGGTAAATGCCAGGCGATGTGCGGGTCCGAGCAGGACAACCCGGTGGATAGTGTCACGCCAGGGCGGCAGCAGGGAATAGGCGCTGGCCGCGACAGGGCCGGAATAGATATAGCCCGCATGCGGGACAATAAGCGCTTTGGGCCGTATCGAAGCGGGTGCTTCGCGTGCAAGCAGCCCCTCGATCTGCTGCTGAAGCAGCAGCGGATCGTCGGGGTAAAACAGGCCGGCAACAGCGGCTTCGCGAATCTGCGGCACTCGACGCCTCTCCGTGGTAATACGGTGACTGAACGTACGTCCAGTCAGGGAAAAATGCAAGTTCGGGCTGGAGCCGGCGGTTGTCAGGTGGCCGGCGTATCGTCGTCGGGATGTGGTTCGCCCAGTGTGAAGGAGAATGTTGCACCTTTCCCTACCTCACCCTTTGCGTGGATTTCACCGTCATGTCGGACGATGATGCGCTGCACGGTGGAGAGGCCGATACCGGTGCCGGGGAAGTCGCTGTCGGTGTGCAGGCGCTGGAAGGGTGTGAACAGCTTGTTCGCATAGGCAGGGTCAAAACCTGCGCCGTTATCAATGACACAGTAAAGCTTCGCGCCGTTGACCTGTCGCTTTTCAACGTGGATGCGGGCATTTTCTGTTTTGCCGGTGAACTTCCAGGCATTCCCAAGCAGGTTAACCATGGCGGCACGTAACAGATAGGGGTCACCTGTTGCAGTGATCGATGCATCGATGACAACGTCGACCTCACGCCCGGGTTCCTGTTCACGCAGTTCGTTGATGATATCTCCGCACAGGGCGCTCAGATCAATTTTCTGGTGGCGAATCTTCGCGCGGTTGACGCGTGACAATGTCAGCAGGTCATCAATCAGTCGGCTCATACGTACGGAGCCTTTGCTGATGCGTTGCAGATAGTTCTGCGCAGTATCATCAAGCTGCTGGCCATATTCCTCGATCAGTATTTCGGAGAAACCGTTTATCGTACGCAGGGGTGAACGCAGATCGTGTGAAACGGCGTAGGCAAATGCTTCGTACTCCTGATTGGCTTCGACCAGCTTGCGGGTTCGTTCCTCAACGGCTTGTTCCAGCGCGATATTGTTGTCGGAAAGTACCTGACGTTCCGCAGCGATTACATCGGCCATGGTGTCGAAGGCCTTTCCGACCCGGCCGACCTCGTCGTCGCGGCGAAGACCGGTTCGTACCGTGTAATTACCTTTGGCAACCTGGTTGGCTGCATCAACTACGGCATCCAGTCGCCGGGTCAGCAGGTGGCCGAAGCCAATACTGAATATGGCAATGGCTGTCATACCGGTTACCGCGATAAGTATGCCGCGGTTAAGCGCGTCGTGGTAAATGGCATTGCGTTCAGCGGTGGAAAACAGCACGGCGAGTGTGCCGAGCCGGCCAGCCGCATTTTGTATGGACATGACATGCCAGTGCTTGTCGGGAGTGTTGATCAGCTTCGGCAAGGTGGCGCCCAGGTCGGTGAGTGTACTGGTGGCAACAATAGTGCCCTGTTCATCTGCCAGAATTGCCTTCAGTATGGCGGGGTTGTCAGGCAGCGATTCGATATGCCCCTGAATGTAATCGTAGTCTTCATTGAGTAGCGATACGCGCGCAATATTACTGATGATGTTAAGCATGCCTCGTTCTGCCGCCTCTATCTGACGGGTGGCGCTGTCCACGGCGTGGTTCAGGGTTACCCACAGTACAGCACCCATCATGACGGTTTCGAGCAGAAGAATAACGGCTGCAATACGGTATCGGAAAGGTACTGTCATTTGCCGGAGCTATAGTCTTGCCACAACCGGCGCACCGGGTCGTAGTCGGTATCGCTGGCTGGGCAAAGGCTGCTCCAGACGCCGTTGAGCAGGTACTGCCGGTCATTGGCGTGGTCGATTTTCCAGGACAGCAGTTCCCTGCGCAGTTCTTGTCGCTGCGCTTCGGGTATACGTTTGTTTACCGCATACAGGGATGAGGGCAGCCAGCGGCTCATATGGATAACGCGCAGTGGAACGCTGTGTTTGTTGCGGAAAATCGCCAATGGCGGTCCTGCACAGATACATACATCGGCATGCCGGGATGCCACCTGTTGCAGGCAGGACAGGTGATCCGGGCTATACCCCACAGTAATAACCTGCTTCGGGAATTGTTTGCGCAACTCCAGTTCTCCAAGAATGGCGATGGCAGACTCCCGAGGGGGGGCAACAATCTTTTTGCCTTGCAGGTCATTGAGTGACAGTATCGGACTGTCTTTGCGAACCACGAAGACCGCGTTGAGTTTGCCGGGATGATCACGGGTCCCCTTGAACGTCCAGCTTGCCAGGGGGATATAATTTGACCCGGCCGCAAAGCGAGTGTAGTCAAACGGCTGGATGAATATCAGGTCATAACGTTGTTGTTCGATCCGTTCCCGAAACTGCCGCATGCTGGTGCTGCTGCGTACCGCAACCGGTACGCCAAGCACCTCGCCAAAACGTGCTGCCATGGGTGCGAACAGACGTTCTATTCTCGCTGTTTGCACGAAAGGGAATACGCCAAACGTCAGCCGTTCCGGCATGGGGGGTTCACTGGCGTGCGCGATGC
>CAYYAP010000104.1:0-8444 GCA_964469575.1 uncultured Thiohalobacter sp. | reverse complement strand
GGTTGATGGAACCCAGCAGGCAGGAACCATAGGGGGGCAATGGCTGTTCACCACAATTATGTGCGTGCAAACCATTGGCATCGAAGGTATTGATGCCGGGTATCCGTACATCGTAAACATCTTCAATACCGGCTTCGGTCACGGCGGAAACCCTGGCCACGTAGCGCTCACGATTCAGCTTGCGTTGATATCCGGTAAGCAATTTATCCAGGTGTTGTTTTTTATCCGTATCGGCAAAACTGATCTGATCCCGGAACCGCAACAGGTTTTCGCCACTAATCACAAGCTCGTGTTGTGGCTTGATGGCGTATTCAGCCATACCACCCTTACCATCCGGCAGGTTCGCACAGGTTTGTGAACGACGCCCCCTGTAGATCTGCGAGGCCACACCCAAACGCAATAACATACGTTGCACGGCTTCCAGACGAGGTAAATCGGACTGCGCGAGGCGCACACTCACACCTTTTCTCTGCGTGCCCTGCACCGAACCATCGGCATCGAAAAATCCCTTCAGGAATCCTTGATAGAACTGGCTTGACGCCCGCTCCATGGTCGGGGTAATCGACTTGTTACCCGGCTGCATACCGACTTCTTCCGCCAGCTTCTTCAGAGCCGCCAACGACATGCGATATTCGTTACGTCCGGAAACTTCACTCCAGCCGGCAAAGTCAGCACGGTGAGGTAAACGCCGCGCAGCATCCAATGCTTCTGCCATTACCGCCGAAACACCTTCAGTCAACACGGCATCAACGCCATTCGCAACCGCCGCAGGCTTCCAGACGGAAAGCACCGCTTTGTCTTGTTTCAGGGTGCCATCACCAACCAGCAATCCCAACAAATAGCCCTGCTCACTGTCGTAGTTTCCTGACCACTGCGCATGACTGCGATGGTCGCTCAGCAAAACGCGATCACCTTCACGCAACCGCCCTGCCTCGCACCACTCCGTTTCCGTCGTGTAACGGGTAAATTGCGTGACCCTGCGCACGCGGTGATCAGCCGTCAACCGCAACCGGTACCCTTCCGTCGTTTGCAGGTTAACCACTGGCTTTGTGGCGGTCTTGAAGAATCCTTCACTGCCGCTTGCATGTGCAACGCCATCCACCAGGGCGTTGAAGGGCCGCGCAATCAGCTCACACACCTGTCGCGGACCCTCTGTGGTTTGCACCCACGTGTCCGCCGTCACACAAGGATTGGTCGCGCGGACATTCTCGGTGAACCAGTTGTTGTTCATTTCATTGACCTTGTCGATGAGGATGAACCCCGGCTCGGCAAAGTCATAGGTGGAGGCCATGATCATGTCCCACAAACGGCGTGCGCGGATGGTACGAAATACCTTGCAGGCCACCAGCCCGTTCTCATTGCTGACGTAGCCTTCCGTTATCGGCCATTCACGCCACACCACCTTGCTGGCGTCATACAGATCCAGGCTGTCTTCATCGACTTCCTGTCGGGTCAGCGGGAAAGCCAGTTTCCACTCGGTATCCTGGCTCACGGCTTCCATGAACTCCCGGGTGATCAGCAGGGACAGGTTAAACTGCCGCAGCCGACCAGCCTCGCGCTTGGCGCGCACGAAATCCATCACATCGGGGTGGCCGACATCAAAGGTCGCCATCTGCGCACCACGTCGGCCACCGGCTGACGACACGGTGAAACACATCTTGTCGTAGATATCCATGAACGATAGCGGACCGGAGGTGTAGGCGCCGGCGCCGGACACATAGGCGCCCTTCGGCCGCAGGGTGGAATATTCATAGCCGATTCCGCAACCCGCTTTCAGCGTCAGTCCGGCCTCATGCACCTTCTCCAGAATATCGTTCATCGAATCCTTGATAGTGCCGGACACGGTGCAGTTAATGGTGGATGTCGCCGGCTTGTGCTCCAGCGCGCCGGCATTGGAGGTGATACGGCCGGCAGGAATCGCGCCGTGGCGCAACGCCCAGACAAACTGCTCATTCCAGTGTGCCTGCTTCTCGGGCGTCACTTCCACCTCGGAAAGTGCACGCGCCACGCGCTGATAGGTATCGTCGATGGTTTCATCAACCGCGACACCGTCCTTGCGCTTTAACCGGTACTTCTTGTCCCAGATATCCATCGAGGCATCCTGCAGGGGGATATCGGCAACACCGGTCGAAACAGACTTCAGCTTGACTGACTTCATCGCGACTCCTGACTCCTTATGTATTTAATTTTATTTGTAATTTTCTGGCTATTCATGAGCACCCCGACATATTGGGGTTAATCTCTGACCGAACCACAAGATGTTGTGTGAACGAGCGCTAAGGTTAGGTCCGACCCGTGTTGCTGTCAAGCCCCCGTTCAACACAATTTTATATAATTATTCTAGTTAACTTACAAAGGGTTATCTATAAATCCTGCTTATAGGCATGAAGCCATTGGCAGCTCGTGCTAGACAGGTCCGCCAAACAGAAAAACACTATATATTGTGGTACTGATATACTCTACGTGGCCGCCTTGTCTGCCGCCGCCCTGTTACATTGAACTTGTTAAACACGCACCGGTCTTTACTGCCAGTCCGTTCATCATTTTCCGGGAGATTTCAACCTTGGCTTACTCGGCACGTCGCCTCAAAACGTATTTTCTTTTTATTGTGTTATCCCTTATCACCGCACCGCTGATGGCTTCCCTGCCCGTCAGCGTCAATGGCCAGCCGCTACCAACCCTGGCGCCCATGCTGGCCAGAACCACGCCGGCCGTCGTCAACATTGCCACTCTGGGACACATCACAGTCAGGCAGAACCCGCTGATGCAGGATCCACTGTTCCGGCGCTTTTTCAACCTGCCGCAACAACCCCTGCAGCGACAAACCCAAAGCCTGGGTTCGGGCGTCATCGTGGATGCGGACAAGGGCTATATTCTGACCAATAACCATGTGATTGAACAGGCCGATAAAATCAGCGTCACACTGCATGATGGGCGGCACTTCAACGCCAAATTGCTCGGTACCGACAAGGCATCCGATATCGCTGTGATACAGATTCCCGCCGAACACCTCAGCGCCCTGCCGCTGGCCGATTCAGACACCCTGCAAGTCGGCGATTTCGCAGTCGCCATCGGCAACCCGTTCGGCCTGGGCCAGACCGTCACATCCGGCATCATCAGCGCGCTGGGGCGTACCGGCCTGGGTATTGAGGGCTACGAGGATTTCATCCAGACCGACGCCTCGATCAACCCCGGCAACTCGGGTGGCGCGCTGGTCAATCTGCGCGGCGAACTGATCGGCATCAACACCGCCATCCTCGCACCGGGCGGCGGCAATGTTGGTATTGGCTTCGCGATCCCCGTCAACATGGCCGGCAGTATCATGCAACAGCTGATCGAGCATGGCGAAGTCGAGCGCGGTCAACTTGGCATCACCGCCCAGGACCTGACCCCGGAACTGGCTGGCGCATTTGGCATCGACCGGCAGAACGGTACCGTAATCTCCCGTATTGAGCCCGGCTCTCCCGCCGACCGTAGCAAGTTGCAAGTCGGCGATGTAATCCTGAATGTCGATGGCAAACCGGTACGCAACTCCAGCGATGTGCGCAACCGTATTGGCCTGCTGCGCGTTGGCTCCAGAGTTACCATGACGCTGTGGCGTGACGGGCGCACGTTCAAGCAATCCGTTCTGATCGAACACGCACAGCTCGGTAAACTGGAGGGCAAGACACTGCACTACCGGCTCGCCGGAGCAACTTTCAGCAACCTGCCGGAAAAATTGCAGGAACGTTATGGAACCAATGGCGTATTGCTTAGCGCCATAAAACCCGGCAGCGCCGCCTGGCAGACCGGCCTGCGTAAAGGCGATATTATTCGCTCGGCGAACCGCGTAATCCTGCATAGCATCAAGGATTTCAAACGTGCGGCAAAAACAAAACAGGAACTGCTGATCAACGTACAGCGTGGTGATAGCGCCACCTTTCTTCTGTTACAGTAAGCACAGCAACCCAAACAAACCTCAACACAGGTATGCATCCCGGCCACGCCGTCTCTGACGGCATGGTCGCCTGCGAAGGACAAGACATGGCAAAAAAAATGCTCATCATGATGACCAGCGGACCGGATACGCCAACGCGTCTGGAAACTCCCTTTAACCAGGCAATGACTGCTGTCGCCCTGGACGCTGAAGAAGTTGTTATCGTATTCACGATGGAAGGCACACGCTTACTGAAGAAAGGCGTGGCGGAAAAGATTTTTACCCACGAAGGCGGCCCCAGCGTCTATGAAGCCATACAAACCGCAAAAGAATGTGACGTAAAGTTCTACGTGTGCCCTTCCTCACTCGAACTGCACAAGCTGGAACTGGAAGACTGTATTCCAGAACTTGATGGCGCGATGGGTGCGGCGGGTTACGCCACGATGGGGTTGCAGGATGATGTGGTGGTTTTTTGTTATTAGGCGACTAATCAAAAGCGCCTCAGGTCGTCAGCCGCCGGTAAATATCCGAAACCTTCAGTGGTAACTTGCGCACTTCATCGATCACAGCGTAGTTCACCGCACCGTACATATGCGGCAAATAGTCCTTTGCCTCGCTATCGATGGTAATGCAGAACGGATGGATTCCGCTGCGCTTGGCCTCGATCAACGCCATGCGCGTATCTTCAATGCCGTAGGCGCCACGGTAGGTATCGTAGTCGTCGGGTTTGCCATCTGACAGGGTAATGAGCAGCTTGGTACGCGCCTCGACGTCGTTCAGCAGACTGGTAAGGTGGCGAATGGTTACACCCATGCGCGTGTAATCTTTCGGCTGGATGCCGCTGATGCGCGCACGCACGTCATCGTCGTAGGGCTCGTCAAAACGTTTCACCCGGTAGACCTCACAACGCTTACGCGTCATGCCGGAAAAACCGTATATCGCATAACGGTCACCGAGTGTTTCCAGCGCCTCGCATAACAGCACCAGCGCTTCGCGCTCGGCGTCATTGATCCAGCCCTTGGTGGAACCACTCATGTCGACCATAAACATGACGGCGATGTTGCGCTCCATTTTATACATCCGGGTGAACAGGCGTTCGCTCATTTCCGCGCCATGACGCATATCGGCCAGCGCCTCAACCAACGCATCAATGTCCACATCATCGCCGTAGGGCTGTTTCTTCAGCAGTTTGTCTTCACCGCGCAAGGCTTCAAAGGTACGACGCAAATCCATCGCCAGGCCGCGATACTTGTACAGAGTTTCACTGACGAAGTTGTCGTTGCCCGGGTGGACATCCATCTCGCGCAACACAGCCCAGTTTTTTCGGTAGTTCTGACGCTCGTAGTCCCACTCGTTGTAAAGAAAAGCGCCTTCTTCATGGTAGGTCCCTTTCCAGACATCCTCGGAACCGGGTTGATTGATGTCGCCTGCGTAGTAGACGCCATCACCTGCAGCCTGTAGATAGTCCTCAGGGATTTCGCCGAGATCCTGGAGGATGGAGGCCATGGTGCCCTTGACGTTATCCGGCACTTCCAGCGGCCGGCCATCGAGTTCGATTTCGTAACTGAAACCATCGGGTGTTTCCTGCGATTCGACTTCGCGCAGTTTGAACGGCTGGCTTTCGCTGTCCCGCGCGTCGTCTGCGCCATTTTCCGGCGTTTCTTCGTTACCCTGCTCACGTACCTTGTCGATATCCTGCTGTATTTTCAACAGGCCGAGACGAAACGCCTGTTTGTCCGCATCGATGCGCGCTTCACGCACACGCGCCACGTCGGCCGGCCGCAACACGCCCTGGTAGGGCGTCTGTTTCGGCAAGGGCTGATCAATCAATGCGGGAAGCAGGTCGAGACTATCCTGCACGCCGGCCTGCGTATGCGCCAGACGCTGCTGCGCAGCATGCCAGTCTCCTGACAGCATAGTGTCAGATGTTTTTCGCAACGCCTGCATGTAGCGAAACACGCCGGGCAACTCACGATGGACCAGGGCATCCAGGCGCAAGGTTTCCAGCGCATGAAAACAGGTAAGCGCACGGGCGTAATCCGGGTAGGCGGACAAGGCCGCGCCGACATCAATGCGCCAGGTACCGGACCAGGTCTGCGCCCACTGGTGGACAACCATCGCCTTGTAGAGCTGGAAATTATCGTCACGGTCTTCGAACAGACTGATGGAGGACGGCAGAAACAGGATTTCTGTATCGGTATAGACATGATCACCGGCTTCCACTTTCAAACGACGCCCGTTCAGACCTTGCGCAAAGGCTTCCAGCACATTCACTACTTTATCCAGCGCCAGCCCGCTGCGACGCGCCTTGTATTCACGCGCAAAGGTTTCGACATCCTTGAACGCGGCGACCGCAGGATGCAGGCCGCGTGTATCGTAGATATCCATGCACGAGAGTAACCAGGCCTCGACACCCGGCTCATCCATCAGCCGTAACGCGCCGCACACATAGGTAACAAAGTTATACGCCATACCGGAACTGGTACGCGCCACCATACCGGCGCAACGCAACACAAAATCCTGTTGTGCGCGTGGAAAATCGGCCAGCGCGCGCGCCGGCTCCTCGGCAGCGCCCAGCGACACCATATGCACATCGAGACGCTCTTCCAGTTGCGCGGCCGTCAGCGGCTGGTCGCCGGTCTGGAGAAAATCCGTTTCATCGAACCAGCGTGCCGCAATGCCGGCCGGCATACTGCGCCCGTTGGCCGTTTGCATACCAAGCTGCAACGGCTCGATGGTGCAACCGGGCAGTACCTCGTGCAACAGCTGCCCAAGGCTTTCGGCTTTCCAGGTGATGGCCCCGCCATCGGTTGAAAGCCAGATACCCAGACAGTTATCGGTGATCAGTCGTGGCAGGTATTTCACCAGCCGGGGTAAATCAACCTCACGATCCCACAGCTGGCCTTTCGGACCATGCCCCAGCGCCGGTGCAGGCAACACGATCATGTCGAAGCGCTGCTGGCGGCGCAGCAGGTCCTCGACATAGTCCATGACATTGTCCTGCACGTAGTCGACACCCTGAGCGCCCGCCAGCTCTCGCGCCAGCGCCAACATGTCCGCATCCGCCTCGACATGCACCACCGAAGCGCCGGCCGTTAGCGCCTGTGCCGTGGTAAAACCATTACCACCGAACAGGTTAAGCAGTGAAATATCTTCCAGATCGTAACAACCCTCGATGCGCTCACGCACCCACCGGGCGCAAGGGAGATCACGGCCACGCAAGCCGACGCGTCCACGCGTATCGAGCCGGCATGGCACGGTCACGCCGGCCAGCGTAACCCGCCACTCACGCGGCAAACCACTCCGGGTCGGTTCCCACTGGCCTGCGTGCCCGACTTCATCCACATAGATCCAGTCGGCCTGCCAGCCTTGCACCTCAGGTTCACCGATAGCCAGTGGGTCCCGGGTTTCGACGATGTAGTCACCCCAGCGTTCCAGCTTGCGGCCGCGGCCAAAATCGAGCAACTCGTAGTCGTCGACCGGCGTCTCGACACAGACATCGTGGGTGGCTTCTTCAGGGACCGTGGGGAGCTGGACCATCGGTCAAAAGACCGAAGCGCTCAGTTCGTTGACCGCCGCAAGCATATCGGCATCATCGGTGAGTGCCTGGGCGATGCTGGAACGGCAGGCGATAACCGGCTGGATACCGGATTGCATCAACTTGGCGGCATGCACCAGCAGACGGGTGCTGGCGCCTTCCTCCAGCCCGCTGCCTTTGAGATTACGGGTCATCTGTGCAAATTTCACCAGCTGCGCCGCCATTTCGGGTTCGATGGCCGCCTCATTGGCGATGATTCTCGCCTCCAGCTCTGCCGCCGGGTAGTCGAATTCCAGCGCCACAAAACGCTGCCGGGTGCTCTGCTTGAGGTCCTTGAGCACGCTCTGGTAGCCCGGGTTATAGGAAATCGCCATGCAGAAGTCGTCGCTGGCCTCCAGCAATTCACCCAGCTTTTCCATGGGTAAAACGCGCCGGTCGTCAGCCAGCGGGTGAATAACCACTGTAGTGTCCTTGCGCGCCTCGACAATTTCGTCGAGGTAACAGATGCCGCCGGCACGCACTGCCCTCGCAAGCGGTCCATCCACCCACACGGTCTCACCGCCGCTGATCAGGAAACGCCCCACCAGATCGGAGGCGGTCAAATCATCATGACAGGACACCGTGATCAATGGCCGTTTCAGCCGCCACGCCATGTGCTCCATAAAACGCGTTTTGCCACAGCCGGTCGGGCCCTTGAGCAGCACAGGCAACTGGTTGGCATAGGCCGCCTCGAACACCTCGATCTCGTTACCGACAGGTTCGTAATAGGGCTCATCGGTAATAAAATATTCTTCTGGTTTAAGGACTTGCGCTGTCATTCCAGTTCCCGCAGCAATATATTTTGATTTGGCATACCCCCGTAGGAGCGGACTTGCCCGCTCCTACGGGGGCGACGGTAGCGCGTCTCCCGGCGCACGGCAACAAAGCCCACAAGACAGGGGTGATATATATGCCCCTTATTCCTGAATCGAAAGATTCGATGCACTTTAT
>CAYYAP010000103.1:1661-8516 GCA_964469575.1 uncultured Thiohalobacter sp. | reverse complement strand
GTGATAGCGGGTTGTCCCGTGTGCGGGGCGATCACCGGGCTGTTGTTACCGTGCGGGCTGGTGTGGTCACCCAGCTTGCGCGGCGGGTTGCTCCAGCTCGGGTAGATCACCGCATCGACACCGGCCTTGTCCATCGCCGCCAGCACGGCATCGAGGAACTGCCTGCGTCGTGGATCGCCCTGCACATCCACACACGGCGGGTGCTGTGCTTCGGGCGGACCATCCACGCCCATGGCCCACTGCATCGCCCCCTCGCTCGCGGGAAGGTACTGTTTGCGCGCCACCACCTCATCGAGCGTATGCACCGGCACCCCCGGCCCACGGGTTGCCAGGTAGTTTTTCAGGTCATAGCGAAAGCGGCTGCAGAAGCCGGTGGCCTTGCGCAGACGATCGAAATCCGGAATCTCGAACGGGTCGACGATCACTGCCCCGGCCGCCTTGAGTTCGGTGATGGCGCGCTGCATCGTACTGATCACTTCCGGGTCTGCCCCGTCGTATTCCACCAGCGCGCGCAGTACCCCCAGCCGCGCGCCGTGCAGGCCATTCCTGCGCAGGTAGACGGTGTAATCTTTTTGTACGTGCCCTGCCGCGGCGGACGTTGCGGGATCCGCCGGGTCAACGCCTGCGATCACGGAAAAAACAATCGCCGTGTCAGTCACGGTGCGCATCAACGGACCACCGACATCGCGATTCAACAGCAAGGGCACAATACCGTCCCGGCTGGTGGCGCCGAGGGTCGGGCGCAAACCGACCAGGTCCAGGTGCGAGGCCGGACCGCGAATCGAGTTGCCGGTGTCGGTGCCTAGCCCGATGATGCCGAAGTTCGCCGCAATCGCCGACGCCGTACCGCCACTCGAACCGGCGGGCACCCGGGACAGGTTATAGGCATTGCGCGTTTCACCGTGCGTGGAACTGATGGTTTCATAGGGGCTAAAGGCCCACTCAGCCATATTCGATTTGGCCACCACAATGGCATCCTGCGCGCGCAGGTGCTTCACGATGAAGGCATCATCCGGCGGGTTAGGCGCACCACGCAAGGCAATGGAACCGGCCTCGGTCGGCAGGTCGGCGGTGTCATAGTTGTCTTTGACAATAACCGGGATGCAATGCAGGCGTTTCATGTGACCGCTGGCGGCATACTGCTGATCCAGGCTTTTGGCACGTTCGATGGCCTTCGGGTTGAAAACGATAATCGCGTTCAGGCGGGTTGGCTGATCATAGTGGCGAATGCGCTGGATATAGCGCCGTGTGAGTTGTTCACAGGTGATACGGTGCGCGCGGATCGCCTGCTGCGCCCCGTCAATGGTGAGTTCAATTACATCAAACGGACGTCGATCCGGCTGTTGTGCCGACAGCATGGCGCAGCCCGGGCACAGGCTGATAATCAGACTGACAACAAGGACTCTCAGCATGCCGGACGCCCGCTTACGGATGGATCAGCTGTTTGAGAAAAGCAAGGTACGGCGGTGTATTCCAGGGGCGGCCACCTAACGCCAGGTAGCGTAACTTACCTTCAGGATCGACAAAAAATGTCGCCGGCAGGCCGCGCGGTTGCCAGCGCTCGGCGGCCAGTCCGTCGCTGTCCATCAATGGAGTGATATCCGGCGCCACGCCGGCGAGAAAAGCGAATACCGTATCCTCGCTTTCCGCCACGTTGATCAGCACTATCTCCAGTTGTTGTGGATCAAACTTCGGAAAGACCGCCTGAATGGTCGGCATCTCCCGGCGGCAGGGGCCACACCAGCTACCCCAGAAGTGTACAAATACCCAGTGACCACGGGCATTGCTGATATCCCAACTTTCACCGTCGATATTTTTCAGTACCAGCGGCGGCGCCACGCGACCATCCAGAGTGAGAATGCCCTTGGGTAATCCGGCGGCTGCCAGCTGCCACGAGAACAACAGTAGACCGGCGCACACCAGGCGGCGCGCCAGAATTATTTGGATACGCATTTCACATCCTCGAAGACAAGGGTTTTCACCGGCCCCTGCTTGTCCTTGCCGGTGTGAAACTTCATCGTTACCCGGAACGGTCTGGATTGCATGGGAATGACCACACTGCCGCCCACGCTTTCATCGAGGCGCAAGTCACGCACTTCCGGCATCAGTGTCCAGCCAAAAGTTGACTGATGTGCCTGCGATAATCCGGCTTCACGCCATTTGTCCGGCCAGTAATCACGCTTAATGCGAGGAATTACCTCGTCACCCCGGCTGAACTGCCATTCATCCAGCTCAAGCCAGAGAACATCCAGGGTCTTGTTGTGCACGATGGGCGTGACAAAACAGGTCTCCAGAATCTTGCCGATGGCCGCGCGGTTAAACTCCCGCCCCAGGTAA
The DNA here is from genome assembly GCA_964469575.1 of uncultured Thiohalobacter sp. GTDB lineage: Bacteria > Pseudomonadota > Gammaproteobacteria > DSM-19610 > DSM-19610 > Thiogranum. The sequence continues at coordinate 6,179 of CAYYAP010000103.1, read as the reverse complement.
AAGGCCGTGAGCTGATCGGGCGTGCGCATGACCACCCGCACCGACACCTGGGCGTCTTCATGGCGCAGGCTGGGCGGTTGTTGTTGTGTTGCCGCATACGCGGGCATCAAAGCCATCAGCCCCGCCAACCACGGCAGTGCAACCCACAACGAAATTCGTTTTATCCTTGTCATGCCGTGCATCCTAACCTAAACACCCTTCCTGCTTCAGGCATTAAGGCATCGACGGCATTTCTGTTCTTTTCAGTGACTGATACTCGTTAAAGCGTGCAGCGTCCAGGGTATCGTTGGAAACACTCGATAACCGGAACTCGCGGCCATGCTGGATGTCCTTCGCGAACACCGGCACACCATCGACCTTGCCCATCGATATCTGCGTGTCACCCATACCGGCTGACAGCTTTTGCGCGCCTTCGGCCATTTTGCGCATAAACTTCATCGCCGAACGTAAAGCGGAAAAATCGGCTTTTGACATACCCGCATCGGCGCTGGTCGCCACACACACATTTCCGATACGCTGCTTTTTATTCATCACGTCGAAATGGCGGCATTTAAACCCGGCAATCTTGTCACTACCGCGCTTTACCGTCGTTATCGTGGCAGCGGGTTTCGACTCCATGGCGCCGAGGTGCGCCATGCCCCCCATTTGCTGCTCGATCATGGCGCGTTGTTCCGGCGGCATGTTCTTGAGCTGCTCGCGCATCTGCGCCATTTGCGGTGCCATCTGTTGCTGAATTTTGGCCATGGAAGTGGCCATCTGAGCCAGGGTGTCACGATTGATTTCCATGTACGTCTGTTCAGAATGGTTCACCTGTATCGCCACATCGCGCTGTGCGTCATAGAGCATGTAGTCAGACTCGCCGGGTGTCGACAGGCGCACCATGTGATCCCTCACCTCGATAACGGAATCCGTCTTTCCCCCCGCATCCTTCATAATCAGGGTGGCATCCGCCTGTACAGCGGGCGCAAGCAGTATGACGGGAATCAGGCAGGCAAGCGTCTTGAGCATTGTTCTGGTCATGGTTTTTCCCCCTCTTCTTCTTCGGGATTTGACAGGCTAATTGTAACCACGTGAAATGCCTGCCGAAAGCTTTTCCTGACCCGCCTCGTCCCGCCCGGGTGCCCGGGCCCGCTTTCTGCTAGAATCCACCCCTTACAACAGCCACAGATATCCGAGCAACATGAAGACCTTAGAAGAACTCCTGGAAGAACGCATCCTCATCCTCGATGGTGCCATGGGCACCATGATCCAGCGCTACAAGCTGGACGAAGCCGGCTACCGCGGCGAGCGATTCAAGGACTGGCCGACCGACCTCAAGGGCAACAACGACCTGCTGTCGCTGACCCAGCCGGACATCATCCGCGACATCCACAAGGCCTACCTTGAGGCTGGCGCGGATCTTATCGAGACCAACACCTTCAACTCCACCACCGTGTCGATGGCCGACTACGGGATGGAAGCACTGGTCTACGAGATCAACCTGGAATCCGCCAGGCTGGCGCGCTCGGCGGCGGATGAATTTTCCAGCGACGACAAACCGCGCTTTGTGGCCGGCGTACTCGGCCCCACCAGCCGTACCTGTTCGCTGAGCCCGGACGTCAACGACCCGGGGTTTCGTAACATCACCTTTGACGAACTCAAAGAGACCTACTACGAAGCCACGCGCGCACTGGTCGAAGGCGGCGCCGACATCATCCTGATCGAGACCATCTTCGACACCCTCAACGCCAAGGCCGCCGCCTTTGCCGTCAAGACCTACTTTGAAGACTCGGGCAACGAACGCCCGGTGATGATCTCCGGCACCATCACCGACGCCTCCGGCCGCACCCTGTCCGGCCAGACGGCGGAAGCCTTCTTCAACTCCATGCGCCACGTCAACCCGATCTCCATCGGCTTCAACTGCGCGCTGGGCGCCAAACAGTTGCGCCAGTACGTGGAAGAACTGGCCGGCACCGCCGACTGCTATGTCAACGCCCACCCCAACGCCGGCTTGCCGAATGAATTCGGCGAATACGACGAGTCCCCCGAAGACATGGCCAAAGAACTCGGCGAATGGGCCGAGAGCGGTTTCCTGAACATCATCGGCGGTTGCTGCGGCACCACCCCGCCGCACATCAAGGCCATTGCCGAGGCGGTGTCGAAGTTCCCGCCGCGCAAGAAAGTCGATAACAACTTTGTACTGCGCCTGTCCGGCCTGGAACCCTGCAACATCACCGACGAATCGCTGTTCGTCAACATCGGCGAACGCACCAACATCACCGGCTCGGCAAAATTCAAACGCCTGATCCTTGAAGAGCAATACGACGAGGCCCTCGACGTGGCGCGCGACCAGGTCGAGAACGGCGCCCAGGTCATCGACATCAACATGGACGAAGGCATGCTCGATGGCGAACAGGCCATGGTCACTTTCCTCAACCTGATCGCCAGCGAACCGGACATCTCGCGCGTGCCGATCATGATCGACTCCTCCAAGTGGCCGATCATCGAAGCGGGCCTGAAACGCATCCAGGGCAAAGGCATCGTCAACTCCATCAGCATGAAGGAAGGCGAAGCAGCCTTTATCGAACACGCCAAACTGTGCCGCAAATACGGCGCGGCCATTATCGTCATGGCCTTCGACGAAACCGGCCAGGCCGATACCAAAGAAAGAAAGATCGAGATCTGCACCCGCGCCTACAAGCTCCTCACCGAGCAGGTCGGCTTCCCGCCGGAAGACATTATCTTCGACCCCAACATCTTCGCCGTCGCCACCGGCATCGAGGAACACAACAACTACGGCGTCGACTTCATCGAAGCCACCCGCGAGATCAAACAGACCCTGCCGCACGCCAAAATCTCCGGCGGCGTCAGCAACGTCTCCTTCTCGTTCCGCGGCAACAACCCGGTGCGCGAAGCCATCCACGCCGTGTTCCTGTACCACGCCATCAAGGCCGGCATGGACATGGGCATAGTCAACGCCGGCCAGCTGGCCATCTACGACGACCTGCCCGACGAACTGCGCGAACGCGTCGAGGACGTCATCCTCAACCGCCGCCCCGACGCCACCGACCGCCTCCTCGAAATCGCCGAAAAATACGCCGTAGGAGCGGGCTCTGCCCGCGAACAAGACACCAAAACCCAGGAATGGCGCACCCTCCCCGTCATAAAACGCCTCGAACACGCCCTGGTCAAAGGCATCGACGCCTTCGTGGTAGAAGACACCGAAGAATGCCGCCAGCAATTCGACCGCCCCATCCAGGTCATAGAAGGCCCCCTGATGGACGGCATGAACGTCGTCGGCGATTTATTCGGCGAAGGCAAAATGTTCCTGCCCCAGGTGGTAAAAAGCGCGCGCGTCATGAAAAAAGCCGTCGCCTACCTGCTGCCCTACATCGAAGCGGAAAAAGACGAGAACAGCAAGGCCAAGGGCAAGATCCTCATGGCCACCGTCAAGGGCGACGTCCACGACATCGGCAAGAACATCGTCGGCGTGGTGTTGCAGTGCAACAACTTCGAAGTGGTTGACCTCGGCGTCATGGTCCCGGCACAGAAAATCCTCGATGCCGCCAAAGAACACAATGTCGACATCATCGGCCTGTCCGGGCTCATCACCCCCAGCCTGGAAGAAATGGCCCACCTTGCCAAGGAAATGCAACGCGAAGGCTTCGACATCCCGCTGCTGATCGGCGGCGCCACCACCTCACGCGTACACACCGCCGTAAAAATCGAACCCGGCTACCACGGCACCACCATCTACGTGAAAGACGCCTCGCGCGCCGTGGGTGTCGCCCAGAACCTGCTCAGCGAAGACAACAAGACGCCCTACATCGAAGAGATCAAGGCCGAATACGAAAAAGTGCGCGCCATGCACGCCGGTAAACAGCGCAAGACCGAATGGCTCACGCTGCAACACGCACGCGCCAACAAAATCCCCCTCGACTGGGACGACTACACCCCGCCGGTGCCGAAAAACTGGGGCATCACCGTGTACGACGACTACTCGCTGGAAGAACTGCGCAAGTACATCGACTGGACCCCGTTCTTCAAAACCTGGGAACTGGCCGGCAGCTACCCGAAAATATTCGACGACAAAATCGTCGGCGAACACGCCCGCAACCTGTTCGAAGACGCCACAGCCATGCTCGATAAAATCATCGACGAAAAATGGCTGCAGGCCAAAGCCGTGTTCGCCCTGTTCCCCGCCAACCAGGTGGGCGACGACGACATCGAAGTCTATACCGACGAATCACGCAGCGAGGTACTCACCACCCTGCACCACCTGCGCCAGCAAAACCAGAAACCGCCGGGCCGCCCCAACCAGTGCCTGGCCGACTTCGTCGCACCCAAAGACACCGGCCTGAAAGACTACATCGGCGGCTTCGCCGTCACCACCGGTATTGGCATCGACGAACACGTACAGCGTTTTGAAGCCGACCATGATGATTACCACTCCATCATGCTCAAGGCGCTGGCCGACCGCCTGGCTGAAGCCTTTGCAGAGCGGTTGCATGAAATCGTGCGCAAGGAGCACTGGGGCTA
>CAYYAP010000103.1:0-1561 GCA_964469575.1 uncultured Thiohalobacter sp. | reverse complement strand
GAGGAAAGGCATGACGCTGGAGGAAGCGGAACGTTGGCTTGCGCCGAATTTGGGGTATGATCCGGATCAAGAGAGGAAAACAGCGTAAGGGAGAGTTAATATGCAGACAGGGAGTCAGGCAAAAGCAGAAACTAATAAAACCCGGCTCACCGATGGTGGGGCGAGTTTTTTTATTTCATGGAACTACTTCGCCCTCTTCTTATATTCTTGGAATTCTGCCAATAACTGCACGCATTAAAAGTCTGGGGCTGCTCTTAGTCAGGTTAACTACATTCATTAATGCTAAATTCTTCACTATCAATGTACGTTGCCATCCAGTCGGACTTTCTTTAGTCTAATACGGATGAAAAGCGTCAAGATCAAGATCAAGAAAAAAGCCTCTAGATCTGGTAGCCGGACAATGCGGCGAAGAAAAGGATTCTTAGAGGGTTATCTCCTCGAATCAACTTATATGCTGCGTCCCAATCGCGCCCGAGGTACACCGGGTATATACAAGGGAATTAATCCAGACGGCAACCCCATCTTAGTAAAGGTCTGGCCTCGGACTGACAAAGTTAACGACGACGATTTAGCGGAGATTTGGCGGCACGAAATGAGGCAGCTTCACCGCCTTGCGGGATACCCTGGAGCGGCAGATTGCATTGCACATCTTTATGACGCTGGATACGATTCACAAGGTTTCTACCTAATTCTCGATCCTGGTCAAAGGATGCTCCTTCATGCCTTCCTTGACACTGTAAACCCCTCACACTGGATTAAACAACCAAAGCTAGCTGCAAACCGTGCTCGGATCTGGCGCAACCTGAGTCTACTTGCTAGAGGCCTTGAAACACTTCATTCCCAGGGTCTGCTTCATCGCAATATCAATTCATGGGCCGTTTTAACCGCCGGAAGTGATGAGCCTGATTTTCAATTGAGCGGTTTTGAATGGTCCATGAGAATAGTAGGAAGTCAGTCAGGCCAACGCAAACCGGCTGCAAACAAAACCAGTCATTTTGAGGATTCTTTTCTAAAGGACTGGTTTATGTACAGCCAGTTGGCAGCAAATCTCCTCGGCGCCAAAACCAATCGTCTCTATGACCTTTCGATTTCTCCATCCGAGGTGGCAGATCATTTAAGTGCCACTGAAATCCTCCTTCTCCGGAATATTGCTCAAGTTCGGCCAATATTCCCCTTGAATGGTGAAATAATAGGTAACCGAACGGATGAAATTCTTCGCACCCTCGTCTCTGAAATAAAGCGCCGAGACCCGAAGCTGCATATTTCATTACGCCTTGGAAGCGGTACGCAACTTGCCGAGCAGATACGAAAAGCATCGAACAATGAGATAGAAAACGATGACGCAACTGCACAGCTCGCATTCGTTAGAGACGATCTCAGCGAAGACCCTATGCTTATCGCTATTAAACCTCCGGATGGCAGCGAAGGTATGCGCCTTGTACTGCGTGGCATTCACCTTATCTACAGCCTTAATGAATACCGACACCCGAAATCTATGGATAGCCCAACATGGGAATTCGCTTATTGCGAGTACATCCAAAAGATAGCGCCAGCCCCATCT
>CAYYAP010000102.1:0-8569 GCA_964469575.1 uncultured Thiohalobacter sp. | reverse complement strand
GCGGGACGATTCGCAAGCCGTCGAACGCCTGCATGCCCCACTTGAGAAACTGGTAGCGCTCGCGGTTGCGGTGTATTTCAATCTCCGCATTAAGCTGCAGGGCATCGGGCCGGCCAAAATAGTCCACCTGCACGGAGTGGTCAATCACGAGATCGACGGGGACACGCGGCTGCACGCGGGTAACATCTTGATTCTGACGATCCAGAGCCGTGCGCATCGCGGCGAGATCAACCAGCAGCGGCACCCCGGTGAAATCCTGTAGTAGCACGCGCCCGACGATGAACGGTACCTCCGTGCTCCGCGGTGCGGCGGGTTCCCAGCGTGCGAGCGCTTCGATATCTTCATCGCGGATACGCCGGCCATCGTGATTGCGCATGACCGATTCCAGCAGAATACGCAGACTTACCGGTAGTCGAGATATCTTCCCGACGCCATTCTTTTCCAGCTGTGGAAGCGAGTGGTAGGTGTAAGAGGCGCCCGAGGGTAATTCCAGGCGCCGGCGCGCATCGATCATGGTGTGTGCTCCTGTTTGCTGTTCGCTTTTTCGATCATCGCATCAACAACGAAAACGTCCTTGTGAGCAGCGGACTCCAGCGGCGTTCGTTGAATTCCTATCAGGCAGCCAGCCTATCCAGCCTTAATCTTGCCAGTTAAGGCAACAGGATCAAGCAGTTTTTCCAGTTCCGTACGGCTGAGGTCAGTCATCTCCTCGGCGATGTCCAGTACCGGCCTGCCTTCCGCATAGGCGCGCCTGGCTATCTCCGTTCCTCTGTCATAACCGATTACGCGGTTCAGTGATGTTACCAGAATTGGATTAAGACGCAGGGTGCTGCTTAGTCGTACCGTATTGACGGTAAACCCGGCAATCGCCTTCTCATCCAGCGCTCGCACGACATTGGCAAGCAACCCGATACTCTGAATGAGGTTGTAGGCGATCACCGGTAACATCACATTCAGCTGGAAATTACCGGACTGTCCGGCGATGGTGATAGTCGCATCATTCCCGATCACCTGGGCACAGGTCATCGCGACGGCCTCGGGGATTACTGGATTGACCTTACCCGGCATGCTGCTGCTGCCGGGTTGCAGCACCGGTAGCGTAATCTCACTGAGTCCTGCCAGTGGCCCGGAATTCATCCAGCGCAGGTCGTTTGATATCTTCATTAGACTGACCGCAAGCGTCTTAAGCTGGCCGCTCATCTCCACGGCAGCATCCTGTGCGCTTATCCCCTCGAAATAGTCCATACTGGATACAAAAGGGACGTGCGTTTTCTGAGCCAGCAGAGCCGTTGCACGCGGCCCGAATTCAGGGTGCGCGTTCACGCCGGTCCCGACTGCGGTACCTCCGAGCGCAAGTTGTGCCAGGTGATCAAGGCCAGCACGGACACGCTGCACACCCTTAAGCACCTGAGTACGCCAGGCACCCAGTTCCTGGTCGAGCCGCACCGGCATGGCATCCATCAGGTGTGTGCGTCCGGCTTTGACAATACCCGACAGTTCGCTTGCGCGCCGGCCCAGCGTCGTCTGCAGGCCATCAAGCGATGGCAACAGATTATTGCTGATCGCCAGGCAGGAACAGACATGGATAACGGTTGGTATCACATCATTGGAGCTCTGGCCTAAATTCACATGATCGTTTGGATGCACCGCGATACCGGATCGCTGTGAAGACAGTCTGGCGATTACTTCATTGGCATTCATGTTGGTACTGGTACCCGACCCTGTCTGAAAAACATCGAGCGGGAATTGTTCGGAATGTGCGCCTGCGGCAATCTCATCAGCCGCGCTGCAAACAGCCCTTGCAATCGTGCTGTCTATCATCCCGAGATCGGCATTGACCGAGGCAGCACAGGACTTGACCAAGCCAAGCGCGCGGATAAAAGCAGGCGGCATCCGCAGGTCACTGATACGAAAATTATCTATCGCACGCTGAGTCTGTGCACCGTACAGAGCGTCTTCCGGCACGAACATCTCACCCAGGCTATCTCGTTCAACACGGGTCTTGCCCAAGGTCGGTTCCTCCGGTTCGTGAAAACCCAAACAGTACAGATAGCGGAATCTGTGTGCAATCCGTCATTCATGGATTTGCCGGGAGCACATAGCCTCGATTTAATAGAGGTTTCCGCAACAGTCGAGACCCTCTGCGTCGCTTTCTATCCGATACGGCTCGGGTATCATAGACTCATCTCGATCAGTCTATGATGTGGTGTACAGGCAGCTTACTCATGTGCCATTCATCTGTCTTCGAGTCGTACTGAGACGCAGTAAAAACATGCCAGTCGGTGTCATCCAGCTTCGGATGATCGGCACGGTAGTAGTAACCCGGCCAGCGGGTTTCCTCCCGGAACAGCGTGTGCCGGGTGACAGATTCTGCCGTCCAGACCCGGTGATGGAGTTCCCAGGTGCGCTGCAGCTGGTGCAGGTCCTCGGCACCGAGGTGGCTGAGGTCCTCCTTCAGCATCGCGAGCAGTTCCAGTGCACGATTGAGCAGCGGTTTGCTGGTGACATAGAATGTGCTGTAACCGCCGACCCGGACGTGCAGATGGGCCACACTGGTCAACGGACAGGCTCCGCAACAATTCGTGCGCTGTGCAGAAAGTGTAGACGCCGTGTTCCCCCCTGTCCAGGTAGAGTTTTCATGTTTGTCAACAGTGTCTTGAGTGTTGCGTAGAGATTCCAATACCCAGCCTTGATGCGGGATATTTACTTGTGGCCTTTGAAAACATCCGTGGCGTAGCGTGCGTGGCAGGCACCGCGGCAACCTCATGTATCGTGCGCGTCTCATCATCACTGTCCGAATGGACTGCCAATGCGTCAGCTGACTCGCAAAGGAAGTGCGGTAAGTCCGTTGCTGGGATAAACCGCACGGCGCGGTGTATCGCCGGCGAGCTCAAAGCGGTTCGTCCTCGAGAGCAGCTCCTCAAGCGCCACACGCATCTCGAGCCTGGCCAGGGGGGCTCCCATGCACAGATGGATACCTTGGCCCCAGACCAGGCTAAAATCTGTGTTCCGCCCAATCTTGACGGTATTTGGATCGTCGAAGACGCACGGATCCCGATTGGTTGCGATCCACATCAGCGACAAACTCCCTCCTTTTGGAATGGCCCGGCCCTGAATCTCAACCTCCCGCATCAGGGAGAGGATTTCGTGATGGTGAAGGGCGACTCGCCGCGCCTGTATCCGTGAATCACCGGTTGCTCGCGCGGAAAAGGGCATTTATCCTTCCTATACTTTTAACGGGCGGACGAGCGTGGATAATTCAGCTCAGCAAAAGGAAAATGTTATGAAAAAGCTACTGCTATTTTTAGTTTCCACTTCAATGTTATTTGCACCTTATGCTTTTGCGGGTGACACATCGGAAGCGCCGGTGTTGCCGCTGCCGCCGAAACATCGCGCGGCGCTCATGGCGGAGATGGCGGGCGTCAAGGAAGGAGTCGTAGAGCTTTCGGGATTGATTGCGACGGGCGAGTGGAAGGCGGCGGCACAACGGGCTGAGCGCGTCCGCGACAGTTTCATCATGAAGCAGAAACTGTCACGCGCGGAGATTGAGGAACTGGAGCGGGCGTTGCCGGCGGACTTTATTGAGATTGACAGCCAGTTCCACCGCCATGCCGATGGTCTGGCACACGCCGCCATGGCACACAATTATGAGCTGGAGGTGTTCTATTATTCCAGGATGATGGAAGCCTGTGGCGCTTGCCACGAGCGCTACGCCACGCATGTGTTCAAAGGCTTCAAACCATCGAATCGCGCCGAGGCCGTGCATTGAAGTCCTGGCTCAACACCCAATGCACCGTTTCTGGATCGGTGTGGCATATTTATGCTGCGTCGAATCGACAGTTGGGTTTATTATACAGCCGAATGCGATAGTAAGCAGATGTGTGGACTGGACCCGCTGCATTTCTGAGGGTGGTATCGGTTGACTGGTTATACCGGGAAGGACGACAGCAATGTCGCGCCAGCTGTTAGTATGTGCCCCAGAGAACTAATTAGATGAAGCTAAAACATTTCTTTACCCTTGAATGGGACGCCATTGCGGGGATTTTGTCCGCCATCACCGCTACTATCCTCCTATCTCAAGGAACAGGGCTGGCGCCAGGCCGTCAGCCAGCATCTGCAATGGCCGGCGAGCCGGGCCAAAATCAAGGGTGTGGATCTCGGTGATCAGACACAAACCCAGCTGCGTTAGTAAAAAGTGAATCCATGATAAATGAAGTCAAACCCTCTTTTTTCGATACCGTTCCACGCCTGAGAATGCGCGACCCGCTGGCCGGGTTTCTTGGCGCCTTCGAAGAGGGCGTGGTCGAGTATGGCTATGTCGATGTCGTCAGGCTCGCCGGTCACTCGTGTCCAACGGTGGCGTCCGCCTACGGGATGACGCGTCTCGCGCTCGCCGCGCTCTATGGCTCGCAACTGCCTGAACGCGGCGCGATCCGTGTCGAATTTCGCCAGGACATTCTGGCCGGGGTCACCGGGGTCGTCGCCAACGTCGTCTCGATGCTCACCGGCGCCACGCAAGACACCGGGTTCAAGGGACTTGCGGGACGCTTTGATCGACGTCACCTCATGTCCTTCAACGCCGATGTGCCGCTTGAAATCCGCTTCACGCGCACGGATACGGGTGACAAAGTCGATGTTGCTGCTAATGTACAGCTGGTGCCCGGCGACCCTGACACGGCAACGCTGATGCAGCGCTGTCTGGGCGGCGACGCCAGTACAGAAGAACAGCGACGTTTTGGTGCGATCTGGCAGGACAGGGTACGCCGCATCCTGCTCGATCATGGCGATGATCCGAAAGTATTCGTGGTTAACCACGTCGGCTGACATACCGTTTGTAGATGTAATCGTCGATGCTGGCTCCGGTGTTGCATGTGCAGTAACGGAGCGCCTAAAAGCAAACATTAATCAGTGAATTGGTGAATCGATGGCAACGGATTCGGCCATCGCTGTGCCAGCCCCACCTGGACGGAATTATCTGCCATCCAGCGTGCTAGCATTGCTTTTCGTTAAACCATAAATCGGCAATCCCTGGCGATGAAATGGGTTTGGGCAAAACCATTCAGAAGATCGGTATTGCAAATAAGGACGTAGGGAGAGTGGATCTCTTCCCAACCCCTGTCAAGCCTGCGTAGGCACGGGTATCCCGGTACTCGCGTTGCTTGTCGCCAAGGGTGTCGATATGCGGGCTTCCAGTGAGGCCAGGAAGCGCCACACGAACGCGAGTGTCACCAGCAGCAATCCCGGGTAACCCACGCCTGCCAGCAGATACGGCAGGGTCGGGTCACCTTCCACGCGCACGCTCGGCAGATTGAAGCTGAGCAGACTGAACGTGATCATGAATCCGAATACCCACATGCCCATCAGCCAGATACCTGATTCGAAACCGGTGAGCGGGCGGTACCAGCCAGTGGCGGCGTACGGCGTTTCCACAACGGTATGGGCTGCTTCGCGCGAATCACTGCCGGCCGTAGGCCGGACCCGAAGTCCCAGCGTGATCAAGTCGTAGGCCAGGATGCCGGCACCTGTTGCAAAGACCAGGCCAAACATCGGCAGCATCAGCTTGTAAATGCCCATCGCAGGCGAGACGTCGCCACCGAACCAGTCCAGCCCCAGGATCCGGTAGACGTACACCTGCACCGCGCCGCCAATCGAGAACGCGAACGCCATGCCCATGATGCCGATAAACACCAGCCAGAAGGCGAGCTTGCCCAGCCGCTGATCGTAGTTCGGAACCTTGCGCATGATCGGGATGGCGTAATAGGCGGCGGCAATACCGAGCATGCCGAAGGTGCCGAATAACGCCAGATGTGCGTGCCCGGCCGTGATCCAGGTGCCATGCGACCACACGTTGGTGAGCGCGAAGGTCATCACGAAACCGAGAATGCCCGCGCCGACCAGCTCCAGCACCGTCGAGCCCAGGATGAAATAGAACGCCGGTGCGTTTTCCAGCGGGCGTTTGTTGGTGTGCGCGTCCAGATAGATGTGCCAGAAGCAGAACACCAACGGCAGTGGCTCCAGTGCACTGAACAGTGAGCCCCAGAACTGCCAGAACTCCGGCGCGCCGATCCAGAAATAGTGATGCGCGTTGCCGATCAGTCCGGACAGCCACACCAGCGTGATGCCCCAGAACACCGCAAAGCCCACCGACTTGATGTTGGCCTTGAACATCAGCACCAGGAACATGCCGACCAGGCTGATGTGGATGACCTCCCATACGCCTTCCACCCAGTAATGCACCACAAACCAGCGGAAGTATTCCTGCAGGTCCAGCCGCTGTATGTAGAACAGGCCGAACACCCACACCACCATCAGTGCGGTAACGCCCAGGCCAAGCCCCCAGTGCACCTCGTTCCACTCGCGTACCGGCGGGAACGTGCGCAGCACCACGAAACACACAATGGCAAAGCCGACGAGAAGCAGCACGCCGGCAACCCGTCCGGCCTCCAGGTACTCCAGCCCCTGCTGCAGCCACGGCTGTCCCAGCCACCAGCCGGCGATGCCACGTTGCGCCAGGAACTGGGTGAAAAAGTTCCACACCACGATCACGATCACTGCATAGAACAGCAGCTTGATCAGCCATGGCGCGACCATCTCGCGCCTGGATAGCAACGGTACGACAAACAGGATCGCGCCGATGAAGCCGCTCACGATCCACATGATGCCGAGGTTGAGATGTTCGGCGCGGGCGACGTTGAAGTTCAGCACGCCCATGAGCAAGGTCGGGTCAGCTTGCTGGGCCGCCAGGATCATGCCGTAAATCACCTGGATCACGAACAGCACGAGCATCAGCATGAAGAAGCGCAGGCTCAGCCTTTGGGTCTGGTATTCAATCTGCATTACTGCTTCTCCAGGGTGTGGAGGTAGGCGACGATCGCATTGACTTCGTCCGCCTTCAACAAGCTGTCATACGCAGGCATGATGCTGGCCGGATAGCCCGCCACGATCTTTGCGTTGGGATCGAGGATCGCTTCGCGCAGGTACGCGTCGTCGGCGGTGACCGTGCTGTCGTCGGCAAGCTGGACTTGCGAGTTATACAGGCCGCCCCAGCCGGGACCGACCAGGCGCTTGTCATCGGCTGCGTGACAGGCAATACAACCGTTGTCCTTGACTAGCTGCGCGCCTTGCGCCGCTGGATCGGGTGCGGCCTTGGCCAGCTCCGGCGTTGCTGCCGCAGGAGCTGCCGCAGCCAGGGCGGCGGTGCCATGGGCAAGCTGCAGGCGATGATTGAGCCCTTCCACTTCAATTTTCGGTGGCCAGCCCTCGGTGTTCATCGCCGAGGTGTACTTGAGATAGGCGATCAGTTGGCCGATCTCGTCCTTGCTCAGTGGCAGGTTCGGCATCATGGTGGTCTTGCCACCGCGTCGCTCGATTTGTACCGCAGCGGCGGGGAACTTCTCCAGGTAGGCCTCGATCGAGTCGGTACCGGTGTCGGCCTGCTGATCGGAATCAAGCAGCTGGGCACGAACTGCACCGGTGGTCGGCCAACCGCCCGCCGATAGCAGGAATGCCGCGAGCCACGCGGGTCCCACGCGCTTGTATTCGCCGGTCAGATCCGGGCCCAGGTAGGCACCGTTACCGACCATGGTGTGGCAACCCATGCAGTTGTAGGCCTGAAACACCCGCTTGCCCTGGTCGGCGGTGTACTTGCCATAGGTGATCGTGTAAGGCGTCGCCTGGCCGCGTGACTTCAGGAACGAAAAAATCGACAGGGTGATGAAGATCGCCATCATCACCGCCAGCATGACAAACGCGCCGCGCCGGCGTGGCGTCTCACAGCTGCCACCCCCCACTCCGCAACTCATGAGCGTTCCTCTTTGTTGACGGCCAAGCCGTGGTCGGCCGTTGCTGGCGCGGTGGCTTCCTCCTTGCCATGCAGAAACAGGATGTGCAGGCTCTCGATGAAAATGTAGAACACATAGACGATCAGCACGAAGCCGAGCACGAAATAGATCCACCACGCTATGTGCGATTCGGGCCAGTATTCAAAATCTCGCCAGAACGGCCAGGAAAACAGGAACGCCACCACACTGGCCAGTACCGAAAGTGTTAGATCACTGATCCGCTGCGTCATGCGACTTCTCCCGAGGTAGGTTCGAGTACTGCCGGCATGAAGTACGGCGTCTCAAGCAGCGGTCAGTGGCTCGCATCGAGGACGTACAGGGCGAAGAAACCGATGAACAACATGGCCGCGAGCAGCGGTGAGTCGATCGTTTCGTGGGCTTCGACGAGCAGTTCCTCGGTGGCTAGAAACAGCAGCGCGGCAACGCCGAAGGCGAACAGGCCGGCGAGCAGCGCTGCGGGGGCAGAACCGAGCGAGACGACACCCCCGATGGCGCCGACAACCAGCGCGAGGGACAGCAGCGGCGTGGCTAGTGCGGCCTTCGCCGCGCTGACGCCCCGGTCGGAGAGCTCTATGGTCACAGACACCGCCAGCGGAAGGATTACCAACGTAAGCGCGATAGTCAGCGCTACCCCCTGCGCCCGACCGAGGGTTGCAACGCTGCCCCCCACTAGCGCTGCGCGCCAGGGAGAGCGAAGCGAGGGCGCGTAGTCCCCGGTAGCCACGAGG
>CAYYAP010000101.1:0-8625 GCA_964469575.1 uncultured Thiohalobacter sp. | reverse complement strand
CTTAACTGCATCATGTTCTGGTTGGCCTTGAGATCCGGGTAGGCCTCCATCACCATATTGAAGTTCATCATGGCACCGGCCAGTTTACCTTCGGCGCTGCTCAGGTCCTTGATGGCATCGGCATTACCCGGGTCGGCTGCCGCCGTGGACAGTTTCTTCTGCGCGGTATTACGCGCCTCAACCACGGCTTCCAGGGTTTCACGTTCGTGCTTGATATACCCCTTCGCGGTCTCGATGAGATTGGGGATCAGGTCGTAACGCCGTTTTAATTGCACCTCGATCTGCGCGAAAGCATTTTTGTAGCGGTTCTTTAATGTCACCAGTTTATTGAATATCCCGATGACATAAAAAACGATCAGTGCAGCAATAACGAGGATAACAATTAATGAAGTGCTCATATTTCCTGCCTTTTCCTGATGCCTGGATTAGATAGATGCGGTCATTCTTACACCCTGAAAAAGGGAAGTAAACGGATCTGACGGGATTCACCGGCTCGCATTCAGGCAGAACCCGCGAACAGGTAGGCAATTCCACTCGCAAACAACGCCGGTGGCAGCATCAGGATGCGTGGCAGACCCTCCAGCCATTTCAATATCAACAGGCCGGAAAAGATACAGAAGGTATACACAGGTACGACCTGCAGGGAGGTGAGATGATAGACGTCTGCGGGCAGGTAATACGCATAATAATTGTTCGACAGTTGCAGGAACAGCAGATTCCCGCTGACTTCAAAAATAAATGGCGCCTCAAGGCCGACAATAAGCGCTTTGGCACCATTACGGTTCCAGCCAGCGCGCAATTTCTTATCCAGCGACTGGCGGGTAAAATACAGGTGTACGCCATAAGCGCTCCAGACAATGATGGCCAGCGCGGATACATTACCATCATACAGTGGAAAGATATGGTAGACCCACAGTTTACTGCCGAACCACCATTCGTAAACCGGGTTAATGAGCGATTCGGCAATGATCGCCAGCAGCAAAACCGCCGATGAGGTCAACGCCAGGCGGTAGACATCAACAAGCAATCGACCTTTCAGCAGGCGGCGGTTGATAACGAATGATATCGCTACCAGTAAAAATGAAAACAGAAATGCTGCAATAATTTCCATAGGAAGTAAGGGAGGGGTAAACCTCAGCGCCTCCGGCCGGTATCCATCAACAAATGGCAGCGGACTGAATGCCCCCCACCGAGTTGGGTGGAGTCCGGATAAGATTCCCGACAGGCGTCGAAGGCCTGTGGACAACGCGGATGAAAATGACACCCGACAGGCGGGTTGGCCGGTGACGGCAAATCCCCTTCCAGGCGGATAATGTCCCGCTGCGCGTCCTTGTCCAGCGTGGGCACGGCAGATAACAGCGCCTGCGTATAGGGATGCTGCGCATGGTCCAGCACGTCGGTGACACTCCCCTCTTCCACAATACGCCCGAGATACATCACCGCGACACGATCGGCAAGATACGAAACAACCGACAGGTTGTGGGTGATAAACAGGTAGGAAAGCCCCAGTTCACCCTGGAGGTCTTTTAACAGGTTCAGGATCTGCGCCTGTACCGAAACATCCAGCGCACTGGTCGGCTCATCACAGATAATCAGTTTTGGATTGACTGCCAGCGCACGGGCGATACAGATACGCTGGCGTTGACCACCGGAGAACTGGTGCGGGTAACGACTGCGGTGCGCGGGCCGCAAGCCGACCTGATCAAGTAACTGGTCGACACGCTGGCGACGCCGGGCGGCATCGCCACCGATCCGCTGGGCAACCATGCCTTCCTCAATAATATCACCGACGTTCATCCGCGGGTTCATGGATGAGAACGGGTCCTGGAAAATAATCTGGAACTCGGCGCGACGTTTTCGCAGGGCTTCGCCACGCAAGTCTGTCAGTTCAGCACCCTCGAAACGCACCGAACCGGCGGTTGGTCGGATGAGTTGCAGAATACCTTTACCGGCCGTTGTCTTGCCACAACCGGATTCCCCCACCAGCGCCAGCGTTTCGCCGCGCGGGATTGACAAGCTGACGCCATCCACGGCGCGCACGTAACCCACCGTACGACGGAACAGACCTTTCTGTATCGGGAAATAGACCTGGAGGTCCTGTGTATCCAGCAACTCGCTACCAACACCCGCATTGGCCGGCGCGATTTTCTTTTCAATGTTGTCCTGCACGGCGCGGCTGCTATCCGGCGCACTGAGTGTCGGATCAGCCAGGTGGCAACGCACCCCGCGCATTTCATCCTGTGCAAACCAGCCAGGAACCGTCTGCCGACAAACATCCCAGGCGCGATCACAACGTTCCTCAAAACGGCAGGCGTGGAAGACCTGGTTCAACGGCGGCACCGTACCGGGTATCACGGTAAGGCGCTGTTCCCGTTTACTGCTGTCCGGCAGCGCGGCGAACAATCGCTGGCTGTAGGGGTGTTGAGGCGAAGCAAAAAAATCATCGCGTGGCGCCTGCTCGATAATCTGGCCGGCGTACATCACCGCCACCCGGTCTGCCATGCCGGAAACCACGCCCAGATCATGCGTGATCAACAACACCGCCATGCCGCGTTCACGTTGCAGCTTGCCGATCAGTTCCAGCACCTGCGCCTGAATAGTCACATCCAGCGCGGTGGTCGGCTCGTCTGCAATCAGCAGGTCGGGATCACCGGCCAATGCCATGGCGATCATGATGCGTTGTTTCATCCCGCCGGATAACTGGTGCGGATACTCGTTATGCCGCCGTGCCGCGTCGGGTATACCGACGGCATCGAGTAACTGGATAACTTCCTGCCTGGCGGCGACGCCTTCCAGGCCCTTGTGCAGGGCCAGGCTTTCACTGATCTGTGCACCGACGGTCATGACCGGGTTCAGTGAGGTTTGCGGTTCCTGGAAAATCATGGCAATACGACCACCGCGCACATCACGCATGCCGGACTCGGGCAAGGCCAGCAATTCCTCACCCTCCAGCTTTACCGAACCGCCGGTGATCTCCCCGGCCGGTTGCGGCAACAACCGCAACAGCGATAAGGCCGTCATGGATTTTCCGCAACCGGACTCGCCCAACAGTGCGAAAGTTTCACCCCGCGCAATACGGAAACTGACGCCGTCCACCGGCCGCACGGCATTTTCGCCGACGCCGAGCCGAACTTTCAGGTCTTTGACTTCGAGTAATGTGTGGGTCATGGATTATCGCCGCATTCTTGGGTCAAAGGCATCGCGCACCGCGTCGGAAAACAGGTTGGCCGCCAGCACCAGGGTGAACATGAAACTGAAGGCTGCCAGCAATGACCACCACACCATGGGTTCGCGCGCCATTTCCAGGCGCGCACTGTTGATCATATTGCCCCAGCTCAGGGTGGTCGGATCGACGCCGACACCCACGTAGGACAGCACCGCCTCGGCCAGCACCAGCCCGCTGAAATCAATGACGACGGAAATCAGCACGATATGCATCAGGTTCGGCAACAGGTGGCGCACCATGATCACCCTCCGGGATACACCAAACGACTTGGCCGCCTGGACATAGTCCAGT
Source organism: uncultured Thiohalobacter sp. (assembly GCA_964469575.1). Classification (GTDB taxonomy): domain Bacteria; phylum Pseudomonadota; class Gammaproteobacteria; order DSM-19610; family DSM-19610; genus Thiogranum. Next base: position 5,108 of record CAYYAP010000101.1, on the reverse strand, counting down.
TCGCGCAGCTTGAGTGTCTCGCCGCGCAACAAACGGCACAGGCCGGTCCAGCTGGTGATACCGAGGATCAGGCACAAAAACAGCAGGCGCAAGTCAGCGCGTTCGGCCATGGTCTCGAACAGCGCCGGGTGCGTATCGATATAGACCTGCATCATCATCACCGAAGCGGCAATCAGCAACACGCCCGGGATGGAACTCAGCGTGGTATACAGGTACTGGATGACATCATCCACCCAGCCACGGAAGTACCCCGCCATCATGCCGAGCAATACGGCAAACGGCAGCATGATCAGCGTGGTGAGCGTACCGATTACCAGGCCGGTGCGGATACTCTTGATGGTCTCGTACAACACATCCTTGCCGACCTTGTCCGTTCCGAACACGTGCCAGACCGTGGCAAGATTGGCAATCAGCAGGACAAGAAAGACCAGCAGGGATACCGTAATCATGAACGTGCGCCAGGGCACCCCGGACTCGCCGCGCCACAAGCGCTTTGCCGCCGTCAGCACGGTACTGTTCCAGTGCCTGCCCAGCAAGAAAGCAAGTAGTACGAACAGCGCCAGCATGAACAGCAGGGTCTGAACAAAAGCCTTCAGGGAACGTCCTGCAATATCGGCGGCACGCTCACGCAAGGGATCTTTAAGATGCGCCCCGCCGTACTTCAGGCGCGGAAAAATCTGCCGCTGCACACCGTTTTCATCCACGACAGTTTCCCGCGTGAACAGCGTAGTGGCGAACGGCGCCGAGTAGGTTTTCTCCGCCTGCGTTGCGATACCGCCCAGCAGCCCGTCGAGCACGCTGACCACGTCACCGGCATACTGCACCTCGACCTGGCCATCCTGCATGGGCAAGGCCTTGCGGTAATGCAGCGAGTCCAGCAGGCCGGTCACGGTATAGAATGTCAGCACGACGAGGGAAGCCACGGCAATACGACCACGCACCACTTCCCGCCAGGGCGCCCGCAGGTGTTCGTAACGCCGCGCGTAAAAACCAAACGCCACGACAATAAAAACCAGCAGAAATACCAGCGCATCGGTCCACAGCAACACCGGCTTGATCATGACAGGCGTATCCTCGGGTCGACCAGCGTGTAGGACAGATCCGTGAGTAGCAGGCCGAGGATATACAGCACTGAACCCAGGAACACCATCGCGCGCACGATGGCGAAATCCTGTTTCTGAATGGCTTCGATGGTGTAACTGCCCAGCCCCGGAATGCCGAAGAAGGATTCCATAATCAGGCTGCCCATGAACAATAGCGGCAACACCACAACGACACCGGTAAGAATCGGCACCATGGCGTTCTTCAATACATGGGTGAACAACAGTTTCAGTTCGGGCAGACCCTTGGCGCGCGCGGTGCGCACATAGTCGCGGCCGATCTCTTCAAGAAAAATGGTGCGGTACCAGCGACCGCTGGAACCCAGCGCGGATAATACGCCAATAACGATCGGCAACAGTACGAAGCGCCACGCCTGCCAGCCAGGCTCATAGCCCGATATCGGCACCAGGTGTAATACCTTGCTGAACAGGAATTGCCCGGCGATGATATAGAACAGCCCGGAGATCGACATCAGCACCACGCTCAGGATAACGCCGGAAAGATCGAGATAGCTGCCACGGAAAAACGCCAGCAACATGGCGAAACTGATATGCACCAGCAAACCCAGCAACAGGGTGGGCAGGGCAATGGCCAGACTGGGCCACATACGTTGACTGATATCCTCGCCAATGTTGCGGCCCGAATCTGATGTGCCAAACTCGAACACAAACAGTTTGACCGACTTCTCGAAGAAAATCGTATCGGTCAGGTGCTCGACACCCGGCGCATCCCTGTTGTACAACAACGGTTGATCATAACCATGCTCAACTTTCCACTTTTCCACGGCATCCGGCGTCACGTGCTTCATTCCCAGGTGCATACGCGCCACATCGTCAGGACTGTTGACGACGAAAAACAGCACAAAGGTAATCAGGTTAACGCCGATGAGAATCGGGATGGCATAGAGCAGGCGGCGAATAATATAGGCCAGCATCAGCGTTGCCCCGCCAGCGTTCGCCGGTTCTCGTGACGCCGGTAGCCCACGATTGCAGGAATAATCATAAGCACCACAAGCAGGGCAATCAGGCCCAGTGGCCAGACAATGGGTTTGTTCCACTCACGGCGTTTCTGTTCGCGTAACTGAGGATCGATACGCTTGTATTTCAGCGCATTATTGGCCATCAGGTTGGGCTTGGCGTTGAAATACCAGTCGTGATACAGCACAAACTGTTTCGGATGGTAGCCGAAGGCCCAGGGCGCGTCGCGTCGCAGGATGTCGATCATGCGATCAATGATTGCCTGGCGCTGAGGGCCATTGGCCATATTCTTCATCTGCTCGAACAGGCGGTCATATTCCGGGTTACTGTAGTTGGCCGCGTTCTCGCCATTCTTTTTAAACTTGGCGTTCTTGCTGTAGAGCAGGAACAGGAAATTCTCGGGATCAGGGTAGTCGGCATTCCAGCCCCACTGGAAAATCTGCTCCGTGCCCTTGAGCATCTTGTCCTGGAAACGGTTGTAGTCAGTACTACGGATTTGCAGCTGGATATCCAGCTTGCCAAACTGCTTGCGTATCCAGTTCTGCAGGGCGGAAACATCCGGCCCGTTCCCGGTCGCATCCAGATACAGGGTGAGTGGCTTGCCGGTTTTAATATCGCGCCCGCCGGGATAACCGGCTTTTGCCAGTAAACGCCGCGCCTCCTCGACCGATTTCCGTTTTGGCCCGCGCGGCGTCCAGTCATAGACGTAGGGATTCATCCCGGTCTTACCCGCCCGGTAACCGAAGATACCCGGTGGCAAGGGACTCTGCGCGGGGATACCGCGCCCGTTGGCGAAAATGGAAATATACTCTTCGTAATCCATCGCGATTGCAATGGCATGGCGCAACAGGCGTGCGCGTTCGCTCTGCCCGCCCACGACCGGGTCGAGCATATTGAAACCCATGTAGTAATCCGAGCTTGCAATCGCCGTACTCAGGTGAATCCCTTTCGCTTGCATGCCCGGTGTCAACGAGATATCGCCGCCACTGCCAATCTGTATAGCCTGGTCAAAACTGTCTGAACTGACCCCCGAGACATCATAATAGCCCTGAAGAAACTTGTTCCAGGTGGGGATGGCCTCTTTTTCCAGGCTGTAGACCACCTTGTCGATAAAAGGCATTTGACGGCCGGCATCCTTCAAAAACCCGGCCGCCGCATCCCCTGGCTCACCCTGATCCGGGTAAGACTCTCCACGAAAATTCGGGTTGCGCTCCAGCACCATCTGGCGATTGGGGTCATTCACGGTGAGCATGTAAGGCCCCGTGCCTACCGGGTACCAGTCGAGGGTGATATTGCGTTCCTTCATACCCGGTTGCTGATAAAACACATCGGCTTCCCAGGGCACAGGCGCAAAAAACGGCATGGCCAGCCAGTAGCGGAACTGCGGGTACTTGCCGCGCACCAGTACCCGGTAGTGATAGCGGTCCAGCACGCTGGCGCCTTCCAGCGGGAAGTCGTCAAGCTTCAGTGACGGCGAGCTTTCTCCTGACTTCGCCAGCTTCTCCGCGGCTTTGCGTAAGGTGACGGCGTAGTCTTTCAGCCCGACAATATAATCGGCCATCAGGCCGAATATCGGTGAATGCAGGTGCGGGTGCGCGAGCCGTTTTATTTCGTATACATAGTCAGCCGCCACCAGTTCACGCGTACCGGTGCGGGGAAAATCTGCCAGGCTACTGACATCCTGCAGATCGGCGGCCTTGAGCTTGTGATAAACGAAAGCACCCTTGTCATCTTTCGCAAAGGCGGGATGTGGCTGGTAACGGATGCCGGGCCGGATTTCAATATCGTAAACACTGAAGGCAATGGCATCAGCCGGCGCATCGTCGGACAGGCGTTGCCTGTTGCTGTCCAGGTAATAGGGTTCCGGTATCTGCGTAGCCGTCAGCGGCTCCAGCTGGTACGGTCGCTTGAGAAACGCGTATTGCAGCGGCGGCTCGTAGATCTGGCCGGTGAACACTACCTCGTTGGAACTGTAGGACTGCGCCGGATCCAGGTGTTTGGGGCGCGCGCTGAACGAGGAATAGAGAATATTCCTGCCGGCCTGGTCCGGCGGGTACGGGCTGTTCCACGGCTGGTCACCACAGGCCGTGACGGCAATACTGACGAGTATCCATCCCAGCCCCCTGAGAAACCCGCCCAGCCTGTTGAACCCCGTATTTGGCGCATGCATGAGCCCGCATTATAGGGTGCGCAGGCGGGCTTTCACAGGCCTTCCAGTGGCCGCAGTTTTCCGGTACCTTAGCGCCATCATATTATCACACAGAGGTCAGAAGCAGCCATGGGATTTCTAACGGGCAAACGCGCGCTCATCGTGGGACTCGCCAGTAACCGATCGATCGCCTGGGGCATCGCCAAAGCCATGCAGCGTGAGGGCGCAGAACTCGCCTTTACCTACCAGAATGAGAAATTGCGCGACCGGGTGGAAAAAATGGCCGGTGAATGTGGTACGGAAATTATCGTACCCTGCGACGTAGCCGACGACGAGCAGATCGACGCGGTATTCGATCACCTCGATGATTACTGGGACCACCTGGACATTATTGTCCACTCCGTGGCCTTTGCGCCACGCGCCGAGCTGGAAGGCGACTATCTTGAATCGGTCAGCCGCGAGGGATTCCGGGTGGCCCACGAAATCAGCTCCTACAGCTTCTCTGCACTGGCCAAGGCCGGCTGCCGCATGATGGAAGGACGCGATGGCGCCATGCTGACCCTGAGTTACTACGGCGCCGAGAAGGCTATGCCCAACTACAATGTCATGGGCCTTGCCAAGGCCAGCCTGGAAGCCAATGTGCGCTACATGGCGCAGAGCCTTGGCCCGGACGGTATCCGCGTGAACGGTATCTCTGCCGGCCCGATCAAGACGCTGGCTGCTGCGGGTATCAGTAATTTCCGCAAGATGCTGAATCTGATGGAACGCACCTCGCCGCTGCGCAAAAATGTCACTATCGATGAAGTCGGAAACGCCGCCGCATTCCTTTGCTCCGACCTGGCTTCCGGTATTACCGGTGAAATCACCTACGTCGATGCCGG
>CAYYAP010000100.1:0-8728 GCA_964469575.1 uncultured Thiohalobacter sp. | reverse complement strand
ACCTTCCAGAAGCTGGTCGCTTCCGGTATCCCGAACAACCCGCCACGCTGGCCTGAAGCCACAGCCATCGTCAAGCGTATTCTCAAGGAATACAAGGCGGGTGCGAAGGACTGGGAACGTATCAACGAATGGGTTGAGCGTATCGGTTGGCCGCGTTTCTTCGAGGTGACTGGCCTGCCGTTCACCAAGTACCATGTGGATAACTGGCGTGGCGCGCGTGCCAGCCTGAATGCATCTACTCACATCCGGTTCTGAACCGGGTTTACTCAGGAGTAGATAAATGAAGTTATCTGTACTGGTAAACGAAGGTCCGTATCAGCATCAATCCGCTGATACCGCCATCCAGTTCACCAAGGCTGCGCTGAAAAAGGGACACGAGATTTTCCGCGTGTTCTTTTATCACGACGGTGTAAACAACGGCACCCGTTATGCGGTACCCCCGCAGGATGACCGTAATATCACCGAACAGTGGACTGCAATGGCCAAGGAATACGATCTCGATCTGGTCATCTGCATTGCTGCGGCCCAGCGCCGCGGCATCCTCGATGAGAACGAAGCCAAACGGCAGGGGAAAGACGGCCACAATATGGCCGACGGTTTCCGTATCTCCGGCCTTGGCCAGCTCATCGAAGCCGGTATCCAGTCTGATCGCCTGGTCATTTTTGGCGACTAATTAAGGAAACAGAGTTATGGCTGAACCATGGGAAGACGACGAACTTGAGGGTCCTGTCCGCAAGTTCATGTATGTCAACCGTCGCGCACCCTACGGCACAATTTATGCCCTGGAGTCGCTGGAAGTTGTACTGATCGCCGCCGCATTCGAGCAGGACGTTACGCTGGTATTCATGGATGATGGCGTCTATCAGATCAAGAAGGATCAGAACACCGATGCCATCGGCGTGAAGAACTTCTCTCCGACCTACCGTGCACTGGAAGGTTACGACGTCGAAAAATTGTATGTGGAAAAAGAGTCGCTGGAATCCCGCGGTCTGACCACAGACGATCTGGTCGTACCGGTTCAGGTGGTTGACAACAACCAGCTGGCCGAACTGATGGAAGAGCAGGAAGTTATCCTGAGCTTCTGATACGGAGAGAATTGCTATGCCAATGCTACATACGGTAAACAAATCACCTTTTGAGCGTCGCACGCTGGACACTGCACTGCGTCACGCCGTCAAGGGCGCGGCTATTTTACTGATCGAAGATGGCGTTTACGCCGCCTTTGACGGCACAGTGGTTGCTGAAAAGGTCAAGGCCGCACTGTCAGATCACAAAATCTACGTGCTTGGCCCGGACGTCACCGCACGCGGTATGTCTGAACACCACGTAATCGAAGGCCTGACAGTTGTCGACTACGGCGGATTCGTGGATCTTGTGACTGAACATGACAAGGTTCAATCCTGGTTATAAACCGCAATATTGATTTGCACAAAAGCTGCAAACAAGGAGAGCAATTATGCCTATCGAAGTAAACGGGAAGACGTTTGAGACCGACGAAGAAGGTTACCTGGCCGATCTGAACCAGTGGGAACCTGATATTGCCACCGCAATGGCCAAGGAAGAAGGCAGCGAGCTGACTGACGCCCACTGGGAAGTGATCAACTTCCTGCGTGAGTACTATGAAGAGTACCAGATCGCTCCCGCCGTTCGCGTGCTGACCAAGGCTATCGGCAAGAAGCTGGGCAAGGACAAGGGCAACAGCAAATACCTGTATGAACTGTTCCCTTACGGTCCTGCCAAGCAGGCTTGTAAGTACGCGGGTCTGCCCAAGCCGACCGGCTGCGTCTAGGTTCAGATTTTCGACGCTGTTGATCGTGGGGGAGATTGTCTCCCCCACGCTTTATTAAAGAATTCCTGACGGAGGAGTGAGCGTGTCTTTAGTTTCGACCCTGTATGTCGGACTCTTCTACTTTGCGACTGTGTTCCTGGTAGTGGGTCTTGCGCTGCGCATCAAAACCTACGCGCAAACCCCCGCTCCTCTCAAGATCCCGACCATGCCCGCCCCGCGTACGGAGACCGGCGTAGTATTTCGCATGTTCCGCGAAGTGGCCTTCTTTGAAAGCCTGTTCCGGTCCAACAAATGGATCTGGCTGTTCGGTATCATGTTCCACCTCGGTATGCTGCTGGTGCTGTTACGCCACCTGCGTTACTTCACCGAGCCGGTATGGTTCTGGGTGAACTGGGTACAGCCATTCGGTAAATATGCCGCGTTCGCGATGCTTGCCGGCCTGCTTGGGCTGTGGGCGCGTCGCTTTCTGGTCGCACGCGTTCGTTATATCAGCACTCCGTCCGATCACCTGATGCTTGCCCTGCTGGTCGGTATCGTCATGAGCGGCATGAGCATGACTTTCCTCCTGCATACCGACATTATTTCACTCAAGGAATTTGCACTCGGGCTGCTGTACCTCTCACCGAAGCCCCTGCCGAGCGATCCACTGTTACTGACCCACCTGGGTCTGGTCGCAACGCTGATGATCATTTTCCCGATCAGCAAACTGTTACATGCGCCGGGCGTTTTCTTCAGCCCAACCCGAAACCAGACCGACAGTTCGCGCGAGCAGCGTCATATCGCTGACTGGGCGAAGGAACTGGAAGCGGGCGAACGGTAAACCGGAGCGGAGGATTTAAAGCGTGGCTGATTACGAAGTACCTGAACTGAAAGAATACCTGGAGGTTCCTGAACCCCGGGAACATGTCACCAACCAGATAGCGCCGTTCTTTGCCAAACCGGATCACCAGGCTGACCTGGGGTTCCCGGGCGAGCTGGTCGATAACTGGCAGGAAGTCGCTATCAATAAAATGGGCGACCTGCTGGGCAAGTACCGCTCATTCAAGGTTTTCCTGGATATCTGCGTACACTGCGGCGCCTGCACGGACAAGTGCCACTATTACCTTGGCACCACCGACGCCAACAACATGCCGGTCGCGCGCCAGGAACTGCTGCGCAAGGTCTACCGGCGCTACTTTACTTTTGCTGGCAAATACTTCCCCAAACTGGTGGGCGCGACTGACCTGACCAAGGAAGTGCTGGATGACTGGTACAGCTATTTCCACCAGTGTTCACAGTGTCGCCGTTGTTCGGTGTTCTGCCCCTACGGCATCGATACCGCCGAAATTTCCATGGCCGCCCGCGAAATCATGGACGCTGTTGGTGTGGGACAAAAGTACTGTAACGAAATCATCGCCAAGGTATTCAAGATCGGCAACAACCTCGGCCTGCCGCAACCGGCGCTGGCCAACACGCTGGAAGGTCTTGAGGAAGATATCGAAGACGAAACCGGCGTCAAGGTACTTCTGCCGCTGGATGTAAAAGGCGCGGATATTCTGCTAATCACCCCATCGGCTGACTTTTTCGCTGAACCCCACGTCGATGGCCTGATGGGTTACGCCAAGGTCTTCCACGAAGCCGGCGTTTCCTGGACCCTGAGTTCAGAAGCCAGTGAGGCCGCCAACTTCGGCATGTTCATCGGCAGTTACGAAAACATGCGCAAGCTGTCGCTGCGCATCCGCAAGGCCGCCCTTGACCTGGGCGTCAAACGCATCGTATTCGGCGAATGCGGGCACGCCTGGCGTGTCGCCTACAGCTTCCTCAACACGCTGGCAGGCCCGTTTGATTTCCTTGACCAGAACTACCCGATCCCGCAACACATTTGCGAGTTCACCTATGACCTGCTCAATGAGAACAAGCTGCGGATGAACAAGGAAGCGAACGACGACATGACGATTACCTTCCACGACTCCTGCAATGTCGCGCGCGGCGCCGGCATGGGCGGGTTTGAAGGCGGTCAGTTCGTGATTCCACGTGAAGTCATTAAAGCGTCCTGTAACAACTACTACGACATGGATGATGACACCATCCTTGATGCCACCTTCTGTTGCGGCGGTGGCGGCGGCCTGCTGACCGACGACCTGATGGAGATTCGCGTCAAGGGCGCCATGCCTCGCATGCAGGCGCTGAAAAAAGTTACCGAGGACTATGGCGTCACCAACCTCGCGGCGATTTGCGCTATCTGCAAGAGCCAGTTCGCCAAGACGCTGCCCTACTTCGGGTTCCGCATGGACCAGATTGTCAGCGTCCACCAGTTGGTGAGTAACGCTATTGTATTGACAGGTTCCGAGCAGGAAGCGGAACTCGACGGCACCGCCGATGATGACGGCGAAGCTGAAACTACATAAGTTTTCAAGTACTTAAATTATCGTATTGCAACATTGAATCCGGAACGGGTTCAGATAACAGGAGAACAGGCATGGCTACTTCTCGCGACGACAAGAAATTAACGTTTCGCAAGTTTGAGGAAGGCGACAACACATGGGACCGCTGGAACGACGCTATTTTTGAAGGTGATCACTCTCACAAGTGCCCGACCTACGTTCACCGTACCCCGCCGTGCCAGGGCAGTTGCCCGTCCGGTGAAGACATCCGTGGCTGGCTGGACATTGTCCGCGGCATAGAGCACCCGCCGGAAGGCGTCAATATGCAGGAATATGCCTTCCGCCGCCTGACCGATGCCAACCCCTTCCCGGCCATGATGGGCCGTGTCTGCCCTGCCCCCTGTCAGGACGGTTGTAACCGTAACGAAGTTGAAGACTTCGTTGGCATTAACGCTGTCGAGCAGTACATCGGCGATTCCGCCTTCAAGGAAAGCTTCAAATTTGAAGCCGGCGCCGCGCTGACCGGCAAGAAAGTCGCCATTATCGGTGGCGGTCCCGCCGGCATGGCCGCAGCCTACCAGCTGCGTCGTCGCGGTATTGCTTCCACGATCTTTGACGCACACGACAAACTCGGCGGCATGATGCGCTATGGCATCCCTAACTACCGTATTCCGCGTGATGAACTGGATCAGGAATGTCAGCGTATTCTTGACATGGGCGATGTCGAGTTCAAAGGCAATACACGGGTTGGCCAGGACGTTTCTGTTGAAGACCTGGACAAGGAATACGATGCCGTTCTATGGGCGCTGGGCTGCTGGACCGGTCGCGGTCTGCCGCTGGAAGGCTGGGAAGAAACCCCAAACTGTGTTTCCGCCGTAAAATTCCTGGAACAGTTCAATAAGGGCAACATGCACTACACCGCCAACCGGATTGTCTGCGTGGGTGGTGGCGATACCTCGATCGACGTGGTATCCGTTTCCCGTCGTATCGGCACGCTGAAGGATTACAACGAAAAACCTGAAGCTGTCGTTAATGGTGAAATCACACACGAGGATGTCGACCTTTCAAACAAAAAGGGTTGCGACAATGTCACCCTGACCGCCCTGTTCCCGCGCGACCAGATGACGGCCGCAGAGCACGAAGTGAATGATGCGATCACCGAAGGCGTAGACCTCCTCAACGAAGTCATGCCGGTGGAAATTATCCGCAACGACGAGGGCCGCGCCACGGCGCTGAAACTGGTCGATGCCAAGTGGGAAGGTAATGGACCGGTTGCTGTCGAAGGCGGCAAGGAATATGTCATCGAGTGTGACATGATCGTTTCCGCCATCGGCCAGGGCGGCGATATGAGCGGCCTTGAAGACTACGCTAACGAACGCAACCTGATCGATGCCGACAAGTTCTACCAGGTACCGAATCGTCCGGGTCACTTCGTCGCTGGCGACATCGTTCGTCCACACCTGCTGACTACAGCGATTGGCCAGGGTTCCATTGCGGCCGAATCGATCGACAACTACCTGAAACACACTGAACTGAAGAAACGTCCCAAGGTCGACAAGCACCAGTTCAATCTGCTCGACAAGATGAAGGAAGCCGGTCTGGAACCCGCACCCTACACGGTGGGCGAAACCCGCGGCACCAACAGCGAAAAGTTTGCCATTCATAACTATGAAGACCGCTCCAAGCAGGAAGTGATCACCGCCGACAGGCTGTTCCTCGGTCACTTTGAATATACGGAGCGTAACCTGCGTGAAGAAGATGTGCCGGACTCCAAACAGGTACTGGGCCATTTCGAAGAGCGCATGAAAGGCTACGACGATGAAAAGGCTATCGCCGAGGCGGAGCGTTGCATGAGTTGTGGTATGTGCTTCGAGTGTGATAACTGCGTCATCTTCTGCCCGCAGGACGCCGTGTTCCGCGTGAAGAAGAATGAAGCCACCCTCGGCCGTTATGTGGACACTGACTATGACAAGTGCATCGGCTGCCACATCTGCGCCGATGTCTGCCCGACCGGCTACATCGACATGGCACTGGGTGAATAAGCGGAGTCACGCAACATGAGCCAAACGAAACTGCTGCGGAGTCTGTTCGCACTTATGATCGGCATACTGCTGGCGCTGCCACTGGCGGCGACGGCAGACGATGATGATGGAGGTGAAAAAGACGCCTTACCCTTCTCTGATCTGGTCGTCAGCGTACCGGAACAGCGCTACAGCAAAGAGACTGGATGCGTTCTTCCGAAATCGGAGATGCGCCGTAACCACATGAAGCACATCCTTCACCAGCGCGATGAGACAATGCACGAGGGTATCCGTACCCGGCAATTCTCTCTTGAAGAGTGCATTAACTGTCACGCCGTCAAGGATGAACAGGGTAAATACGTACGTGTTGAGGACAAGCGGCATTTCTGCGCGACCTGCCACACCTACGCTTCGGTCAATATCGACTGTTTCGAGTGTCATTCCGATGTCCCCGTCCGGGCATCGAAGTTACACACACTGCAGCAGTCCAGTCTGGACCCTCACCCCTCCAGTGAACATTTTGCCGACAACCTGGCCAGCGGCGAAACGCTGCAGTTGTTGACTAACGAGGATGAAGCCCAATGAGCGATATCAGCAAGCCAAAGGATAACGCACGCCGCCAGTTTATGGTTAAAGCCGGTGTTACAGCTGGTGCGGCGGCCATCGCACCGGGTGTTTTTTTAACGACGCCAGCCCAGGCCAAACCCGCCAATAAGCCTGTCAGCAGTAGCAAACGCTGGGGCATACTGGTGGATGCCAATAAATGTGGTAATGGCTGTAACGCCTGCGTGACAGCCTGCGAGAAACAAAATGGCTGGGGCGCAGCCAATCCATCCGAAGAAACGCACTCAAATCCTGAACAGAAGGCACAGTGGATTCGCAAAGTCACCATCAAGAACAAGGCGACTCAACATGTCACCACCCTGCCCATCATGTGCCAGCATTGCGAGACAGCACCCTGTGTCGACGTCTGCCCGACGGGTGCTTCGTTCAAACGCGCAGACGGTATCGTGCTAGTGGACAAACACATCTGCATTGGCTGCCGCTACTGCATGATGGCCTGCCCGTACAAGGCGCGTAGCTTCATCCACGAAGACCTGAAGAATCAGAAACCCTGGGCGCCACGCGGCAAGGGTACTGTGGAATCCTGCACCCTGTGCGTGGACCTTGTCGATGAGGGTCGTATACCGGCCTGTGTAGACGCCTGTAATGCGACAAAAGGTGGCGCGTTGACCTTTGGCGATCTCTACGACGAAAACAGCGAGATCTCCCGCGAGCTCAAAGCGTATGGCGGCAAGGAAATCCGCGCCGACCTCGGACTGAACACCGGCGTCCGCTACCGCGGCATCTAAACCTTACGGAACTGGCGAATCACCCATGAAACAATTGCTGACCTATCGTGAAATTGAAGGCAAGAGTACCGGCTTCTGGATTCTTCTTGGCGGACTTGGCGTACTGATCGCCCTCGCGCTTGGCGCCGTAGTGTATATGGAACACTATGGCCACTACGTCACAGGCATGAGTAACCAGATTGTCTGGGGCATGCCACACGTGTTTGCCATTTTCCTGATTGTCACTGCATCCGGGATACTGAACCCGGCCTCGATTGGCACGGTGTTTGGCAAGTCGGTCTACAAGCCTCTTGGGCGGCTTTCCGCCCTGCTGGCCATTTCGATGCTGATCGGTGGTCTGATGGTTCTGGTACTCGATCTGGGCCATCCCGATCGCCTGATCATCGCCATGACCTACTACAACTTCAAATCCATCTTCGCCTGGAATATTATCCTGTATACTGGATTTCTTGCTGTGACAGCCATTTATATCTGGCTGATGATGGAACGCAAGATGAACAAGTACTACCCGACTGCCGGTCTCATCGCCTTCGTCTGGCGTCTGGTTCTGACAACGGGTACCGGCTCCATCTTCGGCTTCATCGTTGCCCGTGAGGGCTACGACTCCGCCCTGTTGGCGCCAATGTTTGTCATCATGTCCTTTGCCTACGGACTGGCCGTATTTATCCTGGTACTAATGGCCGCCTATGCCTGGACAAAGCGCCCGCTGGGTGATGTTGTACTGTTCCGTCTCAAGAACCTGCTCGGGGTCTTCATCGCCTCGGTCCTGTACTTTGTGATCGTTTACCATCTGACCAACCTCTACTTCACCGGACACCACGGCGTAGAACGCTTTATCCTGCTGGATGGGGGTATCTACACCGGCCTGTTCTGGATCGTACAGATCCTGATCGGTAGCGTATTGCCGCTGGCGATGGTCTACCATCCCACCCTTGGCAAATCCCGTCCGGCCATTGCGACGGCGGCCGCGCTGGTGATCATTGGTGGATTCGCCCAGCTTTATGTCCTGCTGATTGGCGGCCAGGCCTACCCGCTTGTGATGTTCCCCGGCTACGAAGTCACCAGCAGCTTCTTTGACGGCCAGATCAACAGCTACAGTCCCTCCATTTGGGAAATCACGCTGGGTGTTGGCGGCATCGCTACGGCGCTGCTCATGGTGACCATCGCTGTGCGTGTACTGAAGTTCCTGCCGGTATCGCTGGA
>CAYYAP010000099.1:7365-8811 GCA_964469575.1 uncultured Thiohalobacter sp. | reverse complement strand
CCGGGAGACTGTGATGTCAGGACAGAAATGCGCACTGGTCGTCGATGATTCAAAATCAGCCCGACTGATACTGCGCCGCATGCTGGAAAAATACGATATCCTCGTCGATACCGTTGAATCCGCTGCGGGTGCGCTGGAGTTCCTCACCAGCCACCGCCCCGACGTCATCTTCATGGACCACATGATGCCCGGCATGGACGGTTTCGAAGCCGTGCGCGCCATCAAGGATAACCCGCAGACCGCCACCATCCCGGTGATGATGTATACCTCCAAAGGCGGTGACCTCTACCTTGGCCAGGCGCGCGCACTGGGCGCCGTTGGCGTATTGCCCAAAACCGTCGCACCGGCGGAGCTGTACGAATCCCTGCGACGTATCGGGCTGGTGAATGATCGGCGCCGTACCGGCGACGCGCATGAGCAGGACGAGGACAATGCCTCGGAACGCCTGGAAGACGTACACCGGCAAAGCAAGCTGGAGATCCCGGTCGCGGCGGCTGCATTCAACGAAGCCGGTACTAATGACAGTGATGGGTCTATTCATAAACAACTACGACGCCTGCTCGATGAGCAGCGCGTGGTGCTACGCAAGGACCTGTTAGTGGGTCTCGACACCGTGGCGCGCCAGAGCCGGGAAAAAATCGATCGTCTGCTGGAGGAAAAACTCGAGCACCTCAGGGAACAGTTGCCACCACCGGCATCCGCAACTTCGGTCCTGCCAACCGTTATGCTGATTGTCCTGCTGTTCATCTCCGTGGCGTGGAACCTGGCCTCCCGCAACGGGGAGCCACAACAAGTCAGCAACCGCCTGGCAGCGACTGGCGCAGTCAGGCAGCCGCAAACGCCTGGCAAGAAATCGGCTGATGCATCATCCGAACGCAAGTCGGAATCCGGGCTAGTGGAAAAACTGGATCCCGGCCTGCGCCGGGATGACGGCATGCGCAATGACGGTAAACGCGATGATCGGGACCTGGCTGACAGTGCAGCAAATGGCGCCGCCAACAGCAACACTGCACAACATCGCATCCAGCAGGCGTGGAAAAGTGTGAACTGGGCGCTGGACCAGGATACCCGCTATCCCTGGGATGAAATTGCGCTCGATGGCGCACGCATGCAAACGGTGGCGCAGCTGCTGGAGCAGCTTGCCACTGGCGGCTTTACCGGCAAACTGGTGCTGGAGACCCATGTAGGTGAATTCTGTCTGCAAGGCGATACGGAGAAAGGCTTTAAACTGGCCAGTGAAGACACCGCGCTGGACAAGTGCAGCCGCATTATGAACCCGGTGCAACCCACCGATTCGGCATCTACACACCAGTCGCTGGCCTTCGCCAATTTTATCGCCAGCGCACCCTGGCTGCAGGACGGCCGTATCGCGCTGGAGATCCACGCCGCCCAGCGCAGTGAACCACTGGTCACTTACCCGCCACGCGAAGCCACCACCAAAGCCGG
>CAYYAP010000099.1:4144-7265 GCA_964469575.1 uncultured Thiohalobacter sp. | reverse complement strand
AGCCCAACCTACGGCGCTATTTTTGGGCGGGTTCCTATCGGGGGGTGTAGATCTCTGCGCCGCCCTTGACGAACTCAACCGACTTTTCCTGCATGCCCTGCTTCAGGGCTTCATCCTCGGATACGCCCAGCTCACGTGCGTACTCGCGCACGTCCTGGGTGATCTTCATGGAGCAGAAGTGCGGCCCGCACATGGAGCAGAAGTGCGCCACCTTGGCGGAATCCTTGGGCAGGGTTTCGTCGTGGTATTCGCGCGCCCGTTCGGGATCGAGGGCAAGGTTGAACTGATCCTCCCAGCGGAACTCGAAACGCGCCTTGGACATGGCGTTATCCCGTACCTGCGCACCGGGGTGGCCCTTGGCCAGGTCGGCGGCGTGCGCCGCAATCTTGTAGGTGATGATGCCTTCACGCACATCCTGCTTGTTGGGCAGGCCGAGGTGTTCCTTGGGCGTGACATAGCACAGCATGGCGGTGCCGTACCAGCCAATCTGCGCCGCACCGATGGCCGAAGTAATGTGGTCGTAGGCCGGCGCAATATCCGTGGTCAGCGGACCCAGCGTATAGAACGGCGCTTCGTAACAATCGTGCAGTTCCTTGTCCATGTTCTCCTTGATGAGCTGCATGGGCACATGCCCCGGACCCTCGATCATGACCTGGACATCGTGGTCCCAGGCAATCCGGGTGAGCTCGCCCAGTGTTTCCAGCTCACCGAACTGCGCGGCATCGTTGGCATCCGCCAGCGAACCCGGGCGCAGGCCATCGCCCAGCGAGAAAGATACGTCATAGGCTTTCATGATTTCGCAGATGTCCGCAAAGTGCGTATAGAGGAAACTTTCCTCGTGGTGCGCGAGACACCACTTGGCCATGATCGAACCGCCACGCGACACGATGCCGGTCACGCGGTCCGCCGTCAGCGGTACATACTGCAGGCGCACCCCGGCGTGGATGGTGAAATAGTCCACCCCCTGCTCGGCCTGTTCGATCAAGGTGTCGCGGAACAGCGCCCAGGTCAGGTCTTCGGCCTTGCCGTCGACTTTTTCCAGCGCCTGGTAGATCGGCACCGTGCCGACCGGCACCGGCGAGTTGCGCAGGATCCACTCGCGGGTTTCGTGGATATTCTTGCCGGTGGACAGGTCCATCACCGTGTCGCCGCCCCAGCGTGTCGACCAGACCATTTTTTCCACTTCCTCGGCGATCGACGAGGTCACCGCCGAGTTACCGATGTTGGTATTTACCTTGACCAGGAAATTGCGGCCGATAATCATCGGCTCCAGCTCCGGGTGGTTGATATTGGCGGGAATAATGGCGCGACCGCGGGCGATTTCATCACGCACAAACTCGGGCGTCACCCGTTCCGGCACACTCGCGCCGAAACTCTGGCCGCGGTGCTGGCGCAGCAGGCTGCTGCCTTTCAGCTGTTCCAGGCACAGGTTCTCGCGGAGTGCAACATACTCCATCTCCGGCGTGATGATGCCCTGGCGCGCATAGTGCATTTGCGACACATTGGCGCCCGATCTGGCGCAACGGGGCTTGCGGATGTGTTCAAAACGTAATGTGTCCAATGCCGGGTCGCTGCTGCGCTGGCGACCGAACTCGGACGTGGGGCCATCCAGCCATTGCGTATCGTCGCGCGCGTCGATCCAGCCACGCCGCAGTTCCGGCAAGCCCTTCAGCAGATCGATACTTGCCTCGGGGTCCGTGTACGGGCCGGAAGTGTCATACACCGTGATCGGCGGGTTGGCCTCTGCGCCAAAACTGGCGGCCGTTTCGGCCTGCTGGATTTCGCGCATACCCACGCGAATATCTGCGCGCGAACCTTGCACGTAAATCTTGCGCGAACCGGGAAACGGTCGTGTGACCTCTCCGGAAAGCTCGCTGGTCTTCTGGACAAATTCTTCCGGGATGGCGCTCATGGGCTTTCCCTCTTTAGGGTGAGTGATTCATCGCGGGGAAAGGCTGATGCAGATTCAGCTTCCCTGCGCTGGAATTAACCGGTTCAGGTTCGAAGGGTGTTTCTCAGCCCCGTTGACACAGGAGCACCCCTAGCTGCGCAAACAAAGTATCTAAAGGGTGGAACTATTGCAAGCACCCGCGCGCGCCAGTACCCTTGATCGCAGACGGAGGAAATAACCCTGATGAACGCATTGAATATTGAGGAAGCCCGCTTCAACATGATCGAACAGCAGATCCGTCCCTGGGATGTGCTTGATGATCAGGTACTTGAAACACTCAACACGACGCCGCGCGAGGATTTCGTACCCGAGCGTTACCATGCGCTGGCGTTTTTCGACATCAGCGTGCCGCTGCCGCACGAGCAGGTAATGATGCCGCCCAAACTGGAAGGGCGACTGCTGCAAAGCCTGCTGCTCCAACCCAACGACCGCGTGCTGGAAATCGGCACCGGCAGCGGCTACCTCACCGCCTGCCTGGCGAAGCTGGCGAGTCATGTACATTCCGTGGACATTTTCGCGGACTTCATTGAAGCAGCCGACAGCACGCTCGAAAGTCACGGCATTACCAATGTCACCTTCGAGAACGTCGATGCTGCTCAGGGTCTGGATAGCACGGAACGCTACGATGCGATCGCCGTCACCGGCTCGTTACCGCTACTGCATCGTGGCTATCACGCGTTGCTTAACCCGGGTGGCCGCCTGTTCGTGATTGTTGGCAAACCCCCGATCATGCAGGCTCTGCTAATCACCCGCAATGATGACCGGGAATGGAACGAGGAAAGCCTGTTTGAGATTTCCGTACCGCCACTGATCAATGCGCCCCGGCCGGAGGCGTTCCGTTTTTGAACATGCGCGAGTTTACCGCTACAGAACTGGATGCCTATCTCCGCGAGGCGGGCAATACGCCGTTACTGCTTGACGTGCGCGAACCGTGGGAATTCGACAAGGCAAGTATCGAGGGTTCGACCCTGATTCCCATGCGCCAGATCGGTGAGCATACCCATGAACTCGGCAACGATAATGAGATTATTGTTATCTGCCACCACGGCATCCGCAGTCGTGTCGTCTGTCGTTTCCTGGAAAGCGAGGGGTTCAGTAATGTCATCAACCTGGCCGGTGGCGTCAATGCCTGGGCCAGAGAGGTTGACCCGCAAATGCCGACATATTGAG
>CAYYAP010000099.1:2288-4044 GCA_964469575.1 uncultured Thiohalobacter sp. | reverse complement strand
GCCGCTGACCTGCTGACAGTTTACGAAACTGCGGCCGCCAGCAACCCCACCCTGGCGGCGGCGGCGGCGAGTCTGCAAGCGATACGGGAAAATCGTCCGCAGGCAATCGCCGGCCTGCTGCCTACCCTTAACGCAAACGGTTCGGTTACCCGCAAACGGTTTAAAAGCTTCCACCCTACACAGGACGCCACCTTCAGCACGGACAGACTGGCCAGCATTAACCTGGTCCAGCCACTGTTTCACTACGACAGCTGGATTGCCCTGAAGCAGGCCGACAGCACCATTGCCGGCGCGGAAGCGGATTATGCCAACGCACAGCAAACGCTGATGGTGGACACGGCTGAACGCTACTTCGCCGTACTCGACGCCCAACACAACCTGGAATTTGCGGAATCGGAAAAAAGCGCCATCGGCCGTCAACTGGACCAGGCAAAACAGCGCTTTGATGTCGGCCTGATCGCTATTACTGACGTGAAGGCCGCACAGGCCCGTTACGATACGGCTGTCAGCCAGGAAATTCGCGCTGTCAGCGACCTGGAAGGCGCCCGCGATGCGCTCAGTGAACTGACCGGCAAGTTCTTCGACAACATTAGCCCGCTACGCGCAGACCTGAAACTCGCGCGCCCCGAACCGGATTCCTCTGAGCACTGGATTAATAAGGCAAAGCAACAGAATCTGAAAGTGCTTTCCGCGCAGGCGGGGAGCGAAGCGGCCCGCCAGGAAATGCGCCGTCAGCGCGCCGGCCACCTGCCGACGCTGGATATCGATGCCAGCACCAACTACCAGGATCTCAACTTTGCCGGCATAGCACCGTTCACACGCTGGGATAATCAGGTCGGCCTCCAGCTTAATATACCGCTCTACCAGGGCGGCATCGTAAACTCACGCACCCGCCAGGCGCGCAGCCGTTTCGAGGAAGCCACCCGGCAACTGCAACAGGCCGTACGCGCCGCCGAGCTGGACACGCGTAATGCCTGGCGGGGTATTCGTACCGATATTGCCCAGGTTCGCGCTCTGAACGCGGCGCTTGATTCAACCCGTGTGGCGCAAGAGGCGGAACAGGCCGGCTTTGAGGTTGGCACCCGCACCATTGTCGATGTACTGAATGCACAGCGCGAATACTACAAGGCGCGACTCAACTACGCGCGTGCGCGTTCACAGTATGTGGTTGACCAACTGCGCCTGAAACAGGCGGCCGGCATCCTGTCACGCGAAGACATGGTTGAAGTCAATCGCGCACTGGAATCCACTGGCAAACAATGAACGATACACTCACCCCTGACATACCGGATTTTGGTGACCCGCTGGGTCTGCTGCGCGCCTGTCACGAACGCATGCTGGCCAACTGCGACACCCTGGAAAAACTCGTGCCGCACCTGCACGACAAGGGCCTTGATGATGAAGCCCGCTCAGCCATTACGCACATCACCCGATACTTTACGACCAGTGCAGTACATCACCACCAGGACGAGGAACAGGATTTGTTCCCGCTGCTTAACGGGCAGTCGCTGAAACTGGCGGAAATTATCTACAAACTGAAACAGGACCACCAACAACTGGACGCGCTCTGGCAACAACTCGCCGCCGACCTGAAACAGAGCACGACGCTACCCGAAAACCCCGATTTCCCCGATCACGTTTCACAGTTCTGTCGCGCCTATCGCCAACACATCGACACCGAAAACCGTGAACTGCTGTTTCTGGCCCAGCACAGCCTCAGCGCACGCCAGCTGGAAGACATTGGCCACGCCATGGC
>CAYYAP010000099.1:0-2188 GCA_964469575.1 uncultured Thiohalobacter sp. | reverse complement strand
ACCTGCTCACCCGCAGCAAGCTGTTGCTGGCGCAATTCTCCGTCACCAAGAAGATTCTCTATGGCTTTTGTCAGTGAGACCTCATCGTCGGCATACGTCACAGCCCCGGCAGCATCCAGTTGCCGGTAGACCTCTGCAAAGTTATCGACATGCGCTCCACTCACCACGGCGCATCCGGCCTGCAGCGCTTCCAGCGGGTTGTGCCCGCCATGCGTTACCAGGCTACCGCCAATGAATGCCACTGGCGCAAGTCCGTAGAGGTAGACCAGTACGCCCAACACATCGACCACGATGACCTGAAGCTGGTCCGGGTTCGGGCAAGTCACCCGCCCTTCACCCTCGCGCAAAAACTCCGAATACAGTACAACGCGCATGCCGGCCTGTTCACACAGCAGGACCAGCCCGGCAGCCCGCTCCGGGTGACGCGGCACCAGCCATAACAGACATTTCGGGTTCACCGATAGCAACCGACGGTGTGCAGCAAGTACCACGTGCTCTTCACCCGGGTGTGTGCTGCCGGCCACCCACATCGCCCCGCGTTGCCCAAAACTACGTTGCAAGCTATCCAGGTACCGGCCGAAGTCTTCAGGCAACCCGGCTTCATATTTCAGGTTCCCCGTACAGTGTACAGATTCCCGCGCTGCACCCAGTGTCACAAATCGCCCCATATCCTCTTCACTCTGGGCAGCAATTCCTGTCACACACGCCAGCGTGCTGCGTGTCAGCGGCCGAACACGGCGATAGCCGTGCAGGGAGGCATCGGACAGCCTTGCGTTAACCAGGTACAGCGGGATACCACGTCGCTTCAACTGATGAAACAGATTCGGCCAAAGCTCGGTTTCCATCACAATCGCTTTCGCCGGCCTCACTGAGGATAAAAACCGTTTCACTGCAAACGGGAGGTCCCAGGGCAGATAGGCGTAACGTGCCCGCTGACCAAATAATTGCGTTGCGGTATCGCGTCCCGTGGGTGTCGTGGTCGTGAGTAACAGGGGGGATTGCGGGTAGCGTTGCAGTAAGGCATTCACCAGTGGCGCAGCCGCGCGCACTTCACCGACCGATACCGCGTGCACCCAGATCGCCGGAGCCTTGCCATCAAACCCGCTCACATCGCCCAGACGCTCGCGCCAGTAGCAACGGTAGCCAGGCTGGCGGAACCCTCGCCACCATAGCCGCAGGAATGCCAGCGGCAGCGCAAGGTACAGTATAAAGGTATAAACACGTATCACGCTGCGATCATAACAGCCGGCGGCTTTGTTACAATGGCACGCGTGCCCACACCACCCTCCAGTTTTTCTCCTCGCTTTCTGATGCCACGCTTCTGGCCGACCTGGCTGATGTTCGGCACACTGAGGTTGATTATTCTTCTCCCCTGGCGCTGGCAGATGCGCATTGGCCGGCTGATGGGCCGACTGGCCCTGCAATTGGCGAAGCAACGGCGACATATCGCCGAGGTCAACCTGGCACTGTGTTTTCCGCAATACACCCCGCAACAACGCGAGGCCCTGCTGAAAGCCCATTTCGAATCACTGGGCTGTGGCATTATCGAAACCGCCCTGTGCTGGTGGGGAAGCGAGAAAACCCTGCGCGGGATTACCCGTATCGTCGGCCTGGAACACCTGGAGGCCGCACAGGCGCGCGGTAAAGGCGTGATCCTGCTCAGCGCACACTTTACGACCCTGGAACTGGGCGGCCGACTGCTTTCCATGCACGCACCGTTTCATGTGCTCTACCGTCAGCACAAAAACCCGTTGTTTGAGGCCGTCATGCGCAGATCGCGCGAACGACGTTTTGACAAGGCCATTGCCCGCGACGATATGCGCGGCCTGCTCGCCAGCCTGAAAAGCGGCATGCCGGTGTGGTATGCGCCCGACCAGAACCACGGCGGCAGTCAGTCGGTATTCGCGCCTTTCTTCGGTGTACAGGCATCGACACTCAGTACACCTTCACGTATTGCAAAGATCAGCGAGGCCGCCGTGGTGCCCTTCTACCCCTCCCGGCTTCCCGATGATAACGGCTACCAGCTTACGCTGTATCCGGCCCTTGAGGATTTTCCATCGGATGACCCGGTACAGGATGCCACGCGGCTGAATGCGCTTCTGGAAAGCGTGGTACGCGAAATGCCCGAACAATATCTTTGGGTACACCGCCGTTTCAAGACACGGCCGGAAGGTGAGGCTTACCCTTA
>CAYYAP010000098.1:0-8862 GCA_964469575.1 uncultured Thiohalobacter sp. | reverse complement strand
CCATGAAACTGTCATCCTGAAGCGGAACCGGCGCCACCTGCTTGCGCGCACGATTTTGATAGAACATCAGATCCTGGATAATGGCCTCACTGACGATATCATCTTCAGCAAATTCCATCGCCATGCGACCGACTTCGCGGCGGACGACCCGGCAATAGATTTTACGGTAGAGCATTTCAGTCCCGGTCCATACCCGGAAGTTGAGAATGACCGATCGCTGTTCGGCAGGCAGAGAGCCGCCATGAATGACGAGGGAGACCCCGCTTTTGCTGATGTTTTCCACAAGGCCATGACAAAGGCCTGCACCCGGATGGGCAATATCGATTTCAACCAGTATCTGGTCGCGTTTAGCGCTTCTTCTTTCCACGGCAATACCCCGGACTGTTGTTGAGGGGCAAAACTCCGCACCCCGTCCCTGCGCCGTCCTGACGCGCCTGTGTCTGATAATTTGATCTGATGAAAACCGGGCGTCCGGGCCCGTGCAGAATGCGTGATAGCGACAGAATTCTGTGTCCTGGTTCACAGTGTAGCGACCGGCATCACACAGACTTTACCCATACGCTGTAGGAGCGGGCTTGCCCGCGAACAATCTGTACAACGGCCGGTTCGCGGGCAAGCCCGCTCCTACAGTAAAGATGTAATCTATAATCTTGAAATATTCTGTAACTTGTTATTAATTAATATTAAATAGTTCTTTATAATTATGTGTTGTAGTCGCCGCCAGCGCGTCGAAATCCTCCCCGCGCAGTTCGGCAAGATATTCGGCGACATAGCGCACATAGGCGGGACGGTTGCTCTTGCCCCGCTTTGGCACCGGCGCCAGGTAGGGTGAATCGGTTTCCACCAGCATGCGTTCTGCCGGGACCTGCTTCGCCACGTCTTTCAGTTCTACGGCATTTTTGAAGGTGACGATCCCGGAAAAGGAGATATGGAAATTCATCTCCATAGCTGCTTTCGCCATCTCCCAGTCTTCCGTGAAACAATGCAACACGCCACCAACGTCCTGCGCGTTTTCCTCTTTCAGAATTTGCAGGGTATCTGCCTTTGCGGCGCGCGTGTGTACGATCAATGGTTTTTTCACCGCGCGGGCGGCGCGTATATGACGACGGAAGCGTTCGCGTTGCCACCCTGTGTCACCCTCGATGCGGAAATAATCCAGCCCGGTCTCGCCAATGGCGACGATTCGTGGATCATCAGCAAGTGCCGCCAGCCGGTCCTCGTCGGGGTCTTCGCCCTCTTCACCATCCGGGTGTACACCTACTGAAGCCGCTATCTGCGGGTACGGGGCAATCTGTTCCAGCATGGCGGGAAAGCGTTCCAGGCTTATCGATACACATAGCATCTGCTGCACATCGGCAGCCTGCGCCTCGGCAATGACATCGCCGAGCGTTTCGTCTTCAAGCCTCAGTAAATCGAGGTGACAATGGGAATCAACCAGCATGGGGTGAAAATTACATGGTATGGGTAGGACGGTCTGCGGTCAGCGCGCCTGCCAGGTAGGTTTCAATCTTCTTTTGCGCCGAGCCGCCATCGTTATCGCTGAACTGCACGCCGATACCGGCCGCACGCGCACCCTGGGCGCCCTTCGGGGTAATCCAGATAATCTTGCCCGCTACGGGGATTTTTTCTGGTTCATCCATCAGGGTCAGCAACATAAATACCTCGTCGCCGAGCTGGTAGGTTTTGTTGGTTGGAATGAACAGGCCTCCATTCTTGACGAAAGGCATATAGGCGGCATACAGCGCGCTCTTGTCCTTGATCGTCAGGGAGAGGATGCCTTGCCGGGCTCCACCACCGGGTTTCATTGCCATAATTTACCTGCTACCTTGCATGACGTTATTTTGACGCCTTGTGGGCATGGAGGCCCAGCGTACCATCAGATCTTCAAGCACCAACTGGCGATTGAGCCCTGAACCCAGCGTAGCCAGTGCGCTGTCGATGCGATCCATGAATTGATACAGAGCCTTACAGTCTACCGACTCTGTGATTGTCTGCAACTTTTGCACCACCCCACTGGCGACTTTATCCACAGGGGCAAGGCGGGCGCGAATCAGCCACTGCAACCACTGCCGCCAGCCGCCCAGGCGCAAGGCGATATCGTCACCCTGCCACGCACTGGCTACTGCAAGCGGATCAAGACGCCCTTCACCGAGTGCCTGCAACTGTTCCAGGCATTCGGCCATGACGGCCTCGGCGCCGCTCTCGTGCAAGCTCAGCGCGCGTAGCGGTGCGCCACCGGCCAGCAAGACACTGCGCGTGGCCGCCTCATCCTGCACGCCGTGCGTCGCCAGCCAGTCGAGTGCCTGGGCCTGTGTCGGCGTCGGCACCTGAACCTGCTGACAGCGACTTCGCACCGTCGCCAGCAGACGCCCCGGCGCAGCACTGGCAAGGATCAGTAAGGTATTTGCGGTAGGCTCTTCCAGCGTTTTCAGTAAACTGTTTGCGGCATTCAGGTTCATCGCCTCGGCAGGACGGACAATGGCCACCTTGTAACGCCCGCCATGACTGGTAATCGCCAGCCCTGCACTCAACGCGCGCACCTGATCGACCTTGATGGCCTTGCCGGGTTCATCAGGCTTCAGTACCAGCAGGTCCGGGTGTGTGCCGGCATGCAGCCAGCCACAGGCGGCGCATTGCCCGCACGCCTTGCCCTGTTCGTCCGGCGCTTCGCATAACAGGGCATGGGCAAGTCGATCCGCCAGCAACTGCTTGCCAACGCCCTCACTGCCCGCCAGCAACATGGCATGCGGCAAGCGTGATTGCAGGCGCGCACGGTTGATCTGTTGCCAGACCGGTAACAGCCAGGGTGTCGCGTCTCTCACCTTGATTGGCCTCCACCTGGCATGTCCCGCATGGCCAGCAGTTCGTCAACCAGACCGTCAAGCTGGTGCTGAACGTCAGCCAGTTGCTGCCCGGCATCGATGATGCGGAAGCGTCCGGGGTATTGTTTCGCCCGCTGCAGATAGGTTTCGCGTACCGCCGAGAAGAACGTCTTTTGCTCCTGCTCGAAGCGGTCCAGTGCGCCGCGTTCACCGGCGCGCGCCAGCCCGGTTTCAACCGGCAGGTCGAACAGGAGCGTCATGTCCGGCTGAAAACCCTGCTGTACCCAGGCTTCCAGTTCGCCGATGCGTTGCGTATCGATACCGCGGCCACCGCCCTGGTAGGCATAGGTCGCATCCGTAAAACGATCGCAAAGCACCCAGTCGCCGGCCTGCAGCGCGGGCAGAATGACTTCGTTCAGGTGCTGGGCGCGGGCCGCGAACATCAGTAACAACTCAGTATCGGCATGCATAGTCTGTTGTGACGGGTCGAGCAACAGCGTGCGAATCTGTTCGCCCAGCCGGGTGCCGCCAGGTTCACGCGTCTGGCGCAGGCGAATACCGCTGGCTTCAAGTCGCCTGGCAATGTAGGCCGCATTGGTCGACTTGCCGGCGCCTTCGCCACCTTCCAGGGTAATAAATCGGCCACGCTGTGTCGGGGTATTCACGGCTTCAGTGTCTTTTTCTCTGGTAACGGTCCACGGCGCGATTATGTGCCGCGAGTGTGGCGGAAAAATGGTGGCTGCCATCACCGCGCGCCACGAAGTACAGGCTGTCACCGGCCGCCGGGTGCAACACGGCGTGTATGGCATCCTTGCCCGGCATGGCAATGGGCGTCGGTGGTAAACCTGCGCGCGTATAGGTGTTATACGGGGTATCCCTGCGCAAGTCACGAAAACGGATATCACCGTCGAAGCGCTCGCCCATGCCATAAATAACCGTGGGGTCGGTTTGCAGGCGCATACCTTTCCTCAGGCGGCGGATGAATACGCCGGCAATCTGCGGGCGTTCCCGCGCCAGACCGGTTTCTTTTTCGACAATGGAGGCCAGGATCAGTGCTTCATAGGGCGTTTTCAACGGCAGATCGTCTTCACGCTTTGCCCATTCGCTGTCCAGCAACGTTACCATGTCATGAAACGCCCGCCTTAGCACATCGATATCGCGGGTGCCGCGCGGGTAGTAGTAGGTTTCCGGCAGGAAACGCCCTTCCGGATGCAGGCCGGGATAGCCGATCGCCTGCATGACGCTGACGCCGTCGTGTTGCGTCAGCGTTTGCTCAAGCACCGGCGCCGCGATGACGCGTTGTATCATTTCGCGGAATGTCTCGCCCTCGATCAGGGTCAAGGCATATTGACGCACCTGTCCTTCGGTGAATTGTTGAAGCAGCTGATCCGGGGTGATGCCCGACTGTAGCTGGTATTCTCCGGCCTTGATTTTCCCGTCGACGCCGAGCCAGCGCGCCAGCAGCACAAAGTAGGTCGGGTGATCCAGCATGCCGCGTGCATGCAATTCGGAAGCGACGGCTTTCAGTGAGCTGCCATGCCGGATGAGCAGGGTTTGCTTGTCACCGGTGGCGAGCGGGCTGGAACGGAAACTGTCGAAGTCCATGGCCAGCCAGGCGCCGGCGAAACTCGCTGCCAGCAGTAACAGTCCGGCCAGCCGAAACAGGCGATCAGCACTGCGCAATTTTTTCGGGCTATTGTTCATTACGTGGCATACCAACGGGTGTTGTTCCGGTCATCATGGTCGTGCAGGCGTGCTTGCAGATAACGGGTCAGTGCGCCTACCGGGTACTCACCCAGCGTATCGATGCTTATGATCGGCCACAGGCCGATAAGGCTATTGCACACGAACAGTTCTTCGGCCTGGCGGATATCCTGTCTGGAAAACGTGCCGATTTCAACCGGGATGTCCGCCTCCCCCGCCAGGTCGATGATCACCGAGCGCATCACCCCGGCGACGCCGCAATGATCGAGGCGCGGCGTTCGCAATACGCCGTCGATGACACAGAACAGGTTACTCATGGTGCCTTCGATAACGTGTTCCTGTGTGTCGCAGAGCAGCCCTTCGCGAATTGCTTCATCCTGCCATTCGCGGCGCGCCAGCACTTGCTCAAGGCGATTCAGATGTTTCAGGCCGGCCAGTTGCGGTTGAAGGGCAAGCTGTGTGCAGCAAAGCCGTGCGCGAATACCCCGGTTGGCGGGATCACCGGGCCAGAGCGGGAAATCTGACAGACACAGAATACGACGCACCACCGCGTCATTATCCGCTGCATAGCCACGCTGGCTGCTGCCACGTGTCAGTGTCAGCTTGAGTACGCCTGTCGGCGCATCGGCTGCCAGCGCATCAAACTCCTGTCGAATCTGCTGCCTGTCGACAGCCGGAAAACCCAGCCGTTTGCAGCCTTCGGCAAGTCGTGCAAGGTGGCGTTCCGCAAACAGCACCTTCCCCGACTGTACGGCAAGGGTTTCAAACAAACCATCACCATACTGCAACCCACGGTCATCCAGCGGGATCGTGTCGGCCGGGTTACCATCGACAAGACAACGCATCATCGTGCTGTCCCTTCGAGCGCATGCAACATGGCGCGCGCCTTGTCGCGGGTTTCCGCCAGTTCGTGACGTGGACCTGAATCAGCCACAATACCTGCGCCTGCGCGAAAACCCAGTCGGTCTCCGTTACGCACCAGCGTACGGATCAGAATATTCAGGTCAAGACTGCCATCCCGGTTCAGGTAGCCCATCGACCCGGTATAAGCGCCCCGCCCCGTGCCTTCCTGTGCCGCAATGATTTCCATACAGCGCACTTTCGGGCAACCGGTAATGGTGCCGCCCGGGAACACGGCGCGAATCATATCGCCGGGGGTAACTTCGGGCCGTTTTACCGCGCACACGTTGGACACGATATGGTGCACACTGGCGTAGGATTCGAGCACCATCAGCTCGCTGACTTCGACACTGCCGGGGATGGCGATACGTCCAAGGTCATTGCGTTCCAGGTCGATCAGCATAATGTGTTCGGCGCGCTCCTTGGGGTTCGCCATCAACGCGTCTGACAGTGAGATATCGTCCTGAATATTGTGTGCGCGCGGCCGCGTACCGGCGATGGGCCGGGTTTGCACCCGGTCGCCACGCACCTCGACCAGTCGTTCCGGTGACGAGCTCAATATGGCGCTGTCGTCAAATGTAGCCAGCCCGTTGAAGGGGCCGGGGTTGGCAGCGCGCAGGCGACGATACACGGCGGCATTGCCGGTATGCGCCGGCCAGTCCCCTGACCAGGCGCGCGACAGGTTGACCTGGAACACATCACCGTCACGGATATAGTCGAGCACACGCTCCACCGCGTGCAGGTAATCGGCATCCGGCACCTCCCGAAGATGGGTGGCAAGCGGTGCCGGGGGGATGCTTTCAGGTGCCAGGCGGTCGATATCTTCACGCATTACGTCGAGTAGTGATGCCTGCTCGGACACCAGCGAACTTTGCCCTGTCACATGATCGTAAATGATGGCGGCAGGAAACCGGGTGGCGCTGGCGACAGGCAAGCCACTTTCATCCACAGGTAAGGCCAGACACGGTTCGATCTGCGCAACCAGCTCATAGGACAGGTACAGGAACCAGCCACCGTGAAACGGCAGTTCACTCGCCTTGCCTGATGGTTCCGGGATCCGCTCCGCGCGCCAGGCCGTGTCCAGCGCCTGGAGAAAATCAAAGTCGTCCGTCTTGCGCAGTTCGATGGATTCACCCGGGAAGGCAAACAGCATATCGTAACGGCCCTGCTGACCGGCCGCGCTGCTTTCAAGCAGGTGCGGGTAACGTTGGGGGAACGCCTCGTGTAAAGCCAGCAGATCGGGGTTGTTCGCCAGCGGAAAAGTCACGATAGCCCGTCCGGTCCCTGAACCGGTCGTACCCTTGTCGGCTGCGTGGCAGGGTTCGGAATGCATCAACACGGCCAGGTCGCAGGCGGGTCAGCGGAGTTTCGAGAAAACCAGTGTCCCATTGGTGCCGCCAAACCCGAACGAGTTGGACATCGTGACTTCGACTTTCGCCTGACGGGCTTCACCCGGGACAAAATCGAGGTCACAGGCCGGATCCGGCGTGAACTGGTTAATGGTTGGGGGCAGAACCTGGTCGCGTATCGCCAGTACGGAAAAGACGGCCTCGATACCACCGGCCGCACCCAGCAGATGTCCGGTCATGGACTTGGTCGAACTGACCGGCACACGACGGGCATGATCACCCATGGCCAGTTTGATCGCGCTGACCTCGGCGAGATCGCCAGCCGGTGTCGAGGTCCCGTGCGCATTGATGTAATCGACATCTTCCGGGTTCAGGCCGGCATCGCGCAGCGCGTTGCTCATGCAGCGTGCAGCACCTTCACCATTCGGCGAGGGCTGCGTCATATGGAAGGCATCGCCGCTCATCCCATACCCCGTGATCTCGGCATAGATGTTCGCACCACGCGCTTTGGCATGCTGGTATTCTTCCAGCACCAACACACCCGAGCCGTCACCCAGTACGAAACCATCACGATCCAGGTCCCAGGGGCGACTGGCTGCTTGCGGATCGTCATTGCGTGTTGACAGGGCCCTGGCCGCCGCAAAACCACCCAGGCCGGTATGCGTCGTGGCCATCTCGGCGCCACCAGCCAGCATCGCGTCGGCATCGCCGTAGGCAATAATTCGCGCGGCCTCGCCAATACTGTGGGTACCGGTGGAACAGGCGGTCACCATGGCAATATTCGGCCCTTTCAGGTTGAACAGGATCGACAGGTTGCCGGATATCATATTGATGATATTGGCGGTGACAAAGAAGGGAGAGATTTTTCGCGGGCCGCCGTTCAGGTAGGCATGGTAATTTTTTTCAATGCCTGCCAGTCCGCCAATACCGGCGCCGACCGATACGCCAATACGCCCGGCATTGGCCTCCGTCACTTCCAGTCCTGAATCACGAATCGCCTGTGTACCCGCCGCCACACCGTAGTGGATGAAGGTGTCCATCTTGCGGGCATCCTTCTTTGGCACGTATTCGGTGATATCAAAACCTTCGACACTACCGCCAAAACGGACCGGGAATGCCGATACATCGAACGAGGTGATCGGACGAATACCGCTGTTGCCGGCGACAATATTTTTCCAGGTTTCAGCAACTGTCAAACCGACCGGCGTAACAGCGCCCATACCCGTAATCACTACACGGCGCTTTGACACAGTGCGCTACTCCGATCCAATGGACAAAACTGCGATAACAAAAAGACCAGAACGCCGGCATCCTTGCGGATAACCAGCGTTCTGTACTCGGTGAAAGTGGTTATTAACCGAGGTGGGCGCTGACGTAGTCAATCGCTTGCTGGACAGTACCGATCTTCTCTGCCTCATCATCGGGGATTTCACACTCGAACTCTTCTTCAAGCGCCATAACCAGTTCTACGGTATCCAGGGAATCGGCGCCCAGATCATCTACAAACGACGCTTCGTTGGTGACAGAATCCTCGCTGACATCCAACTGTTCGACGACTATCTTCTTGACGCGTTCTTCAACATTACTCATCGCTGAAAGTTCCTCAGTTAATTTATATTCAGTCCTGACTGCGCGCGTATTTTAGAGAAAAGGTCATAGACACGCCAGTCATCCAGTCATCATTCATGGGTTTCGCTGTCATGCGCTTGCCAGGGCCAACGAATCGACGAATTATGAATTATAATAAGTATATTTAACAATATTTTGTAAAGTATATCTAATCCAGATAGTTATTATGCCATAAACATCCCACCATTGACGTGCAAGGTTTCACCGGTGATATACGCGGCCTGCGGCGATGCCAGGAAGGCGACAGCCGCCGCAATATCCTCAACATCCCCCAAACGCGCCAGTGGCACCTGGCCGATCAGCATCTTGCGCTGTTCGTCCGGCAGGGCGCGTGTCATGTCGGTATCAATGAAGCCGGGTGCGACTGCGTTAACCGTAATACCGCGTGACCCAACTTCGCGCGCCAGCGACTTGGTGAAACCCAGTATACCGGCCTTGGCGGCGGAATAATTGGCCTG
>CAYYAP010000097.1:5593-8913 GCA_964469575.1 uncultured Thiohalobacter sp. | reverse complement strand
CCGACACGGTCGCTGCCGACGACGTAAAATGCCTTGCGGGCATCGATCCATGTGCCGGGTTCAGGCTGGTCCCAGCTGGCGCGCCCGATGTCCGTGACATAAATCGCCGCGATGTTCTTCGGTTCACCCGGCAACCGGGTAAAAGCGATGGTATCGCGTACCGAGGTGAACCACAGTGGCTGCTGCCGGTCGGTCAGAAACACCTGTCCCTTGGGTCCATTGTGATCCAGGACTGTCATACCGCAAAAATAACCGACGGCATCGCGGGTCAGTTCCTGTGGTGCCGGCACAACCGTGGGCTGCCGGTCACCGCAGGACCCTGTCAGGACAGCCACAAGCAAGACAAGGGTTGATCGATACAGGGTCTTCACTCACAACTCCCGCCGGTGGAATACCGCCATGGTTGCAGCCAGTGGCAACACGACCCAGCTTGCCAGCAGGCCCAGCAACAGCGACATGCCGAAACCGGAACGGGCGGCGACGCCGGCAATACCCGCAACCTGACTTACGGTATCAAACGCTGTCAGGTTCAATATCCGGTAGGTATCTGACGGGCTGACCAGCATCAGGGTCGAAAACAGGGTCTGGCCGATCTTTTGCTCATGGTCCGCGAGCAACAGACCAAGCAGCGCAAGATCATATAACACGACAAAAATCAGCCACAGTACAATAGCAGCACCGGCCGCAGTGCTGCGCTCGCGCACCAGCACGCTCACCAGGTAGCCGAGCGCAATAAACACGGCGCCAAGCAGCAGCGAGCTGCCCATCATGGTGACATAGGCCTGCCAGCCCTCGATGCCGTTATCCGTAAACAGCACGGTAATCACGGCAGCACCGCCATAACCGACAGCAACGGCGGTCAACAGGATCATCATGTGCCCGAAAAACTTGCCCATTACCACCTGCCAGCGCGCCACCGGATAGGTCAACAGCAACAACATGGTGCCGCGCTCGAATTCACCGACCAGCGCATCGAAAGACAGCAACAGCGCGATCAGCGGTAACAGGTAAACACTCAGACTGGTAAGGCTGACCACACTGACATCCAGTGCACCGGCGCGAATCGTACCGGTGGGTGCCGACCCCACCAGCAACAGTGCCAGTGCCGTGGTGCCCAACAGGATAATGGCAGCCGCCACCCAGCGGTTACGCAGCCCGTCGAGAAATTCGTTCATTGCCAGTATGCCTATCGCCCTCATTGCGGCTGCACATGCTCCATGTAGTGGTTGTAGATATCGTCCAGCCGTGGCGGCACTACGTCCATGTCCTCGATCACGTCACCAAAACCGGCGATATGCCGGAACAGCACCATTTTGGAAGTGCCCAGGCAGGACAGATCGATACCATGGTCATTGATCCGTTGTATTTCACCCATCGGCGCAAGCCGCTCGGCCACGCCCGCAGTATGTCCCGCTGTCACCCTGAGCCGGACCACCAGCGGCAGACTGGCTTGCTGCGATAATTCGGACAGCGTTCCGCAAGCGACAATGGCACCGTTTTTCATAATGGCAATACGGTCAGCGCGCGCCTCGACTTCGTTGAGGGAATGCGACGAGGTCAGTGATGTGGTACCCGACAGACTGAGGGTATCGATCAGGTCATAGAACTGTCTGCGCAACGAAGGATCCAGACCGCTGGTTGGTTCGTCCAGGAACAATAGCCGTGGTTTACCCAGCATGGCCTGGGCCAGCCCGAGCCGCTGGCGCATACCCTTGGAATAGGTGCTCACCCGCCGGTCTGCAGCCCGGTCCAGACCAACCTGTGTGAGGATGGACTGGCACTCGGCCACTGCAACCCCCTTCAGCCGGGCATAGAAGGCCAGTACTTCGCGACCTTTCATGGCACTGTGAAAAGCCACGCTTTCAGGCAGGTAGCCAATTACGCGGCGTTGCGCAGCAGCAGCCGTCGCCGGGTTGCTGCCGAGTACGCACACCTGTCCCGCACTCGGGTGTGTGAGACCCAGCATCAGTTTCATCAGGGTGGTCTTGCCGGCACCGTTATGACCAATCAGCACCATACGCTCTCCGCTATGGACGGACAGGTCGACGTCACTCACCACGGTTTTATCGCCATAGCGTTTGACCACACCGGTAACTTCAATCGCCTTGTCAGCCACTGGACTGCACCTGCGATTGTGGTTGCGGCCGGTCCATCAGCGGCGCACTGTCTTGCACCCCGCCAGGGTGCAGCCCGGGAAACTCCGACTGCGCCCACCTCAGCACCTGCACCGCCGGGCTGTTGAGCAGCAGTTTCGCCATGGGATGACGCCAGATAATCTGGTCAACCAGATCATTCGGCTGATAGGGCTGATCCGCGATCCCGTCGTCATTCAGGTCAAATGCCGGGTTGTCGCTCCAGTAGTTACCACGTCCGTCGAAGGACCACTCGATGTGGCGGGTACCGACATATTTCACCTGCGTACGGTTGTTCACAAACGCATTGTCGTACACCTGGTTGCGTTCAGACCCTGCGGTGAAATGAATACCGATGCTGCAACCCTCAAAGAGGTTGCCATGGATACGATTGATATTGGCGTTATAGATAAAAACACATTTCTCCGCACCACCGGTGACACGGTTGCCTTTAATGTCAGAGTTATTGGCATAGTTGAAAAACAGCCCGCGATCACGGTCTGCATCAGATACATTGTTGAAAACCTTCAGGTGGTCAGAATACATCAGTGCATAACCGACGTGGTTGCCTGTTGACAGGTTGTCGCTAACCTCACTGTCATTGGTATACATGTAATGGATGGCGAAACGCAGATCGTGCAGGCGGTTGCCGTGAAACCGATTATTGCGGCTGGTCGTTACAAAGATGCCATCGCGGCCGTAACGGATATCATTATCCTCAACCACCGAACCGGGCGTATTCCAGAGCTGGACGCCGTTGCCACGGTCGTTTACGTGCGGGATGGTACTGCCGATGATGGTGTTACCCCTCACCACAGCGTTATCCGGACCTTTCAGGTAGACACCGATGAGGTTTTTCTCCAGCCGGTTGCTGTCAATCAGCGCGCGATCCCCGTCAACGGTTACAAAAATACCGCTATCCTCGGTCGCCAGACTGGTACCGGAATTGCGCACTGTGACACCGCGCACGACAACATCCGGTGCTGCTACGGTAATTACCTTACCCACGCCTTCGCCATCGATAACGCTGGAGTCCCTGCCCTGCAACTCCAGTGGCCGATCGATCGTGATTGCGCCCGCATACACGCCATTCCGGAGCAACAGGTGGTCACCGGGACTGGACTGGTCTATTGCCCGTTGCAGTGTTCCCGCGCCGGGCGACACTGTCCGATCCTGCGCCATGAGCGG
>CAYYAP010000097.1:0-5493 GCA_964469575.1 uncultured Thiohalobacter sp. | reverse complement strand
AACGTTCTACGCCGGCTCCACCAGCATACGGCCACGCATTTCCATATGCAGTGCGTGACAGAACCACTGGCAGTAGAACCAGTGCACGCCCGGACGGTCCGCTGTGAAGGTCACCGACGAAGTGGCCTGCGGCCCGATTTCCATGGCGATGCCGTAATTGGCCAGCGTGAAGCCGTGCGTCAGGTCATCGATCTGGTCATTGTTACTGACATAGACGGTCACCTCGTCACCCTGCTTCACCGTGAATTTCTCCATGCTGTAGTTAGGCGCCATCGACCACATATAGACACGCACCTTGTTACCGTCCCGGATCACCTTCGAGTCCGTATACAGGGTCACGCCGTCTTTCTTTGCCTGGGCGGTTGCCTCGGCCCACATCGGGTCGTCCTTTTTCCACAGCGAACGCGGATTGACAATATCGGTACGCACCATAATACAGTCGTGTGGTTCGGCAAAGGTCGGGCCGTCATGCACAATGGCGAGCTTCTTGCCGGTAATGTCGATCAACTGGTCGTTCTCCGGTTTCAGCGGGCCGGCGTTGATAAACCGGTCCTTGGAGAACTTGTTCAGCGACACCAGCCATTTGCCGTCGGCTTCCTTCGTTTCGCCCATGGTGGTGTGGTTGTGGCCCGGCTGATAGTGCACGTCAAGCTTTTCCAGGATCGGGTTGATATCCTTGTCACTGTACGCGTCGACTGCCTTCTGGATATTCCACTTGGCGATCTGGCTGTCGAGGAACAGTGTGGTAAAGGCATTACCTTCGCCATCAAAAGCGGTGTGCAACGGCCCCAGGCCCAGCTCCGGCTCTGCGACCACCGCATCGCGTGGCTTGATCTTGTCATTAAAGAGGTCGGGGAAACGGCGCACGTCCAGGACGGTAACGGTGGGTGACAATTTACCGTTGATGACGACGTAGTGACCATCGGGTGCCGTGTTACAGCCGTGAGGACTGTTGGACACGGGGATGTAACGGGTATATTTCGAACCCTTGCGGCCGTCGATCACCGGTACGCCCTGCATCATTTTGTAATCGCCGTTCTTCACCGCAGCCTCGATACGCTTGATGTCGAACACCACCACCCAGTCCTGTTCGTTGGCGGTCATCTCCGCCAGGTTCACACCCTCTTCACCGTTGTAGCAAGTCGAGAAGGCGTACAGGCCCTGGTAGTCAGCATCACAGTTGTCCAGGTTGCCGTTGACCATGACCTGCCAGGCCACTTTCATGCTGTCACCATCAACCGCGGTGAAAATCGCGTGGTACTTTTTCGGGTCATCGAGGTCCCTGCCGTCATTCGGTAGCGGTACCCGGTGTTCGCCATTGGCAAAAATATAACCGGTACGCGGATACTTCTGCGGACGCAAACCGTGAATGTCCTGAGCATTCGGAATCTCGATTATCTTGTCGCATTTCATGACATCGCAACGTACACGGGCAACACGCGTGTTGGCCTTGTCGTTCATGAACAGGTAACGGCCGTCATAGGTGCCATCAGTAAATGACATGTGCGGATGATGCAGGTCACCGTTCATCCAGCTGCCGCCCCGGCTTTCCAGAAATTTTTTCGTATCCGGCGTCAGCCCTTCGGTCAGGATCTTGCGGCTTTCGTTGGTTACGCCCCAACCGGTGGCACTGCAGCGGTTGAATATCGGCACACGCATCAGTTCACGCATGGAGGGCACACCCATGATACGCAGTTCACCGCTCTGGCCACCGCTCCAGAAGCCGTAGTAATCGTCCAGGTCACCGGGGGCAACCTCGGCCTTGCCCTTCGCCGCCTGCGCCTCGCTGGAATACAACATGGAACCGCCGGCCAGTCCGGCAACACTGCCTGCACCCGCCAGCGCCACCAGTTTGGCGGAACCACCCAGTAGCTCTCTACGGGTAATACCCACCTTTTTGTCATCATCTCTAGACATCGTATCTCTCCTCTTTGACATTACGTCTTATTCACCATCGTAAGCCACACTAGTCGGAGCTTCCTGAATCCTGCTCAGAAGTCACAACGACCGCTGCAGTTGTTTTTGCTGTCTTCCTGATTTCTTCCACTTTCAGGGCGATGCCTGACTTGCGCCCACTGGACACACTCGACTGTCGTTCCCTTTTCAGGCGCTTCTGAATTAATACCGGACAGGCATGATCGTCCGAATACACCACCTGGCAATGCAGGCAATACAGGCATTCGTTGACATTGATATTGCCTTCCGGGTGAATGGCCTGGACCATGCATTCATTGGCACAGCGCTGACAGGGCGCACCGCATTCCTTGTAGCGCTTGAGCCATGCGAACATGCGCATACGTCCGGGGATAGCCAGCGCCGCACCGAGCGGACACAGGTAACGGCAATAGAAACGTTCGATAAACAGACCGGGTACCAGCACAGCCAGGGCGAATAACACAAACGGCCAGTCACGCACGAATTTCAGAATAATCGCCGTCTTGAACGGCTCGACTTCCGCAAGGCGCTCGGCCACGCCGAATGAATGCAGGGAAAAACCGAACAGCACCAGGAAAATCAGATATTTCAACGGCCACAGGCGCTCGTGCAACCCCCACGGCAAGGGCAGTTGGGGAATCCTGGCCAGTTTGGCCAGTCGGTTGAGCAACTCCTGCAGCGCGCCGAAGGGGCACAACCAGCCACAGTACGCCCCCCTTCCCCAGAACAGCAGTGACGCGGCCACCGATCCCCAGAGTATAAAAATCAACGGTTCCATGAGGAAGTAGCTCCAGTCGAATCCGCTGATGAGTGCATTGAAGACCGCAAGGATATTGACCACGGACAACTGTGCATTCGCGTACCAGCCAATCCCGAACAGCGTAAACACCAGAAAACCGACACGCACTCGATCGGTCAGCAACGGGCGTTTTACCAGCCAGTCCTGGAAGAAAAAGATCAGGGTCAGTACGCCGATCGCAACGAGCAGAATCACCACTTCGGGCAGCTTGGTCACCCACATTTTCACCCACAGTGGCGCGTCCGGCGCATCGGCGTCGAGCCACGACAGCAACCCGGTGGGCTCCCTGGGTGCGATAAAAGACAGGTATTTCTGCGGTGGGCTGTAAGTCAGGTCAAACGTCTGGAAGGCCTTTTTCCTCGGCCCGGTAGCACGCCCCACCAACAGAGCCAGTTTCCAGGGAACAGCCGGATCAAACCCCTGGTCAGTCGGTACCAGGAACAGGTCCACGTCCTTGATTTCCGGTGCACCTTCAGCCGCAATATGGCGTAGCCGCTTATGCTGGAAATCATGGAAACGGATCGAAGCATCACCCTGCAAAAGCTGGAAACGGTCAAAAATACCCCCGCGCACATAACCCGAACCTTTGAACGAATAGCGACCGTCGCCAGCCAGCAGAATCGCCTGTTGACCCGGCTCCAGGCGCTGCATCAGATTCTTGTACTCCGCCTCGCCCAGCAGACTGCGGCCGATGGCAGGAATGGAAACCACTGCGGCATATAATCTAATGAAGGTCTCACCAGGATCACCCTTTTCGGAATGCTTTACCGCCAGCGGGTCACCCGAGGCTTCAAATACCTTGTTGACCTGTTTGAGTGTCAGCCTCAGCTGCTGTACTGAACCATCCGCGAGCAGCGCCTGCCAGTTCTCGACCTTTCCGGCCCCGGGATTGATCACGGCCGTGGGGCCGGTGTGTTTACGTTCCGGCGCCAGGCCACCAAGATGATGGGCACGCGCAACTTTGATGGCACTGCGCAGAATGGTGTTATCCATCACCATCACCGTAACGGTGGCGCCGCTGACCACGTCGACCTTATGGTCGCCAAGCTCGTTGCGCACCAGCGCACCGACATCCATACCCTTGTAGTCGTCAAGCACGGCGACGATACGCTTTTCCGGGATACCGACCAGGACAATCGGTTCGTGGTGCTCCATCAGCAGCACCTTGCGGATCACACCCTTTAAGTCAATGGCGACCAGCTGGTGAATGGGCTTCCCGGAATAGCCGGTGGTATTGACGTAGTCACTGGTGAGAAACACGAAACCGAGCTGTTTATCCCCGCTGAAGGCCGGTGCCACCGGCGGGTCACCTTCCGGCTCGGCAATGCGGTCTGCACCGGGGAATACCGTCTGCGGGTCGACTTTGGTCAAAAAGCGCGGCAGTTCGGAAGCCAATACCGGGCCACAGGCCAGAAACAGCAGCGTGAACAGGTAAAAAGTAACGGCCGCACTAACCCCCCGCGCCCCTGTAACCCGACAGGCAGGACTCAATGCCGTGGTACCGCTATATTGTGTTCTATTCACCTAAATTATTTAAGCGTATTATCCAGAGTGAGGTGGGAAGTATAGTCAAACATCCCAAGGGTTCTACTTGATCTGTATCAAGGCGCCTGAAAAACTTTTTTCGGTGGCAAAGAATGTATGCGAAACTCCTGACATGCTGACAAGCGATATTCAAACAGCCAGTGACCTGATGTCAATCGCCCTGTATGCGGAACGCGAGGCCGTGAAGCGATATACCCACCTGACCGAAGCGATGCGCAGCTACGGCAACCAGGAAGCTGCATTACTGTTTGAGCGCATGATCAAGGAAGAGCAGGAACATAAGCGCCTGATAGAGGAATGGGCAAGGCTGGAAGGCATTCAGCTGCGCGACGATATCGGACCGGTAAAATGGGAAGACCCACAGGTACTAACCAATTATGACAGCGATGCCATCGATCCGGCGCACAGTACCCCCTACCGGGCACTGGCCTTTGCGGTGCATAACGAAGAACGTGCCTTCCACTTTTATACCCATGTAGCCGCCACCGCGGATGACAAAACCGTGCGCGAGTATGCCGAAACCCTGGCCCGCGAAGAACTCGGCCACGCCGCCCTGCTAAGAGCCATGCGCCGCCGTGCCTGGCGCGCAGAAGAAGAAACCGTTCATGAAGAACCGGACATCAACCCTGCTATCATCCACACACCGGCAGATCTGCTTGCAGTGGCAGGTAGTGCAGAGCGCTGTCTCGCAGATAACCTTGACGCTCTCGCGGACAGCTATCCCGGACTGAAAAAGGTCAGCAAAGCCACAAGAGCTATGCTGACCGATATCGAGGCCCGGTTAAACAGCGCAGGAGAACCGGGCGAGGATGCCGCCCGGGCAATTGAATCCATAGAAAACTATAAACGAAATATTACTGAAAAAGCCGATACCCCTGATGCTTTACTGCAACGCCTGCGTTCAGACACTGACCGCTGCTTCGCGTTCTACGATACCGTGGTGACACACGCCAGGGATGAAACCGTCATGCTGGTAGCACAAAAACTGTCTGAATCGGTGCTGGAGCGTATCGATCTGCTACGGGACACCACCACTAGCCCATAACATATAATAAATCCCCGCGGATGCGGGGATTCTCCTTGCGAAGCGATTGTGCGTGCTGCCGGCACGTAATGCGGCAAGACTGAATCCGGTGGAGGCCTTGCGAGCCGAATAGGTACACAGGTCACGCAAACGTAATACAGCGGTAATACTTCTGTAACAAACAACTTTT
>CAYYAP010000096.1:7186-8927 GCA_964469575.1 uncultured Thiohalobacter sp. | reverse complement strand
AACCGGTATATCCGCCTTGTCTTGCGGGGTTTCATCATCGAACGGGTCCTGCCAGTTGCCCTGTTCATCCTCCCATTCTCCGAGAAACTCCAGGAAATCCATCGAGGGCGTTTCATCCGACGTCTGCTCGTCAGCCGCCAACACCAGCGGTGTCACCCATAACAGCCCCAGCGCGCAGCAGATGAACACCACCGTTTTCAACTGCTAGCCTGTGTGGCATCCAGCCAGTCGTAAAAATCCAGCTCTTCAATCAGCTCCTGGTCTTCCGACTGCGCAAGCTGGTCCAGCGTATCCGCATCAAGCCCCTGCACACCGACATCCTGGTTGAGTAACAGCGCAACCGTCAGTACGGAGGCCGCCAGCGCGGAAACCGCGACGAGCGGCAACCCGTAACGGCGCGGCTGGCGGGCATCCAGCGCTTTGCGACGCGCCGCGGCGAGCCGTGCGGCTGTGACATCGTCGAGCGCCTCGGCATGCCGGTCCAGCGTCTGCCGAATCTGCTCGACAAAAAGCCTGTCATCGTCACTCATGGCCAGTGGTCCTCCAGTTGTTCACGCAGCCGGTGTACGGCACGCGAATAATGTGTCTTCACACTGCCTTCGCTACAACCCATGGCAAAGGCCGTGGCCGAAACATCCATACCTTCCCAGGCGCGCAACAGGAACGCCTGTTGCTGCCGCAGCGGCAAGGCCTGTAGCGCTGCCTGCAGGCGCGACATGGCATCCTCGCCAATGACCTGCCGCTCGATACCGGGCCGGGCATCCGCCAGGTTCTGAATCGCGTCGCCGCTGCACTCGTCATCCTCGCCACGCCGTCCGCCCAGCCAGACGCGGAAGCGGTTGCGCACCCGGTTACGCCGGTACCCGTCACGGATACGGCTTTGCAGAATACGGTAGAACAGCGGTGGCCAGTCAGCCGCGTCGCGGTCGCCATAGGATTTTACCAATCCCAGCATAGCGTCCTGCACCAGGTCGAGGGCATCTTCACGGTTTCCCGTGGCGATCTCGGCCATGCGCAGTGCACGCCGTTCGACCGCCGCGAGAAACCCCTCGATTGACTGTCCGGAATCCAGACCACCGCCCCCCTGTGCCCGTTGATACGCAACATTCTACGCACTTAACGGCCCAACATCAGTCCAGGTTCAATGGGAACCGTGCCGTCTCGCCGCGCGATCGAGACGGTGGTTGATACGATCACCACGACGATCAAGACGGTGGTTGATACGGTCACCCTTACGATCCAGTCGTGCGTCGATCCGGTCACCCTTGCGATCCAGGTGGCGCGCGAGGCCCGGTTTGCCGTTGGCCGCTGCGCGGTCTGATGCCCGGTCCAGGCGGTGATCGATCCGGTCGCCCTTACGATCCAGTCGCCGCTCAACACGATCACCCTTGCGGTCCAGGTGGCGTTCGATCCGGTCACCCTTGCGATCCAGGTGGTTGGAATACCTGTCACCCGCGTTTGCCTGCCCGTTCCCCAGCAGGGCAGCGCCCGCCACCAGCAGTGTCATCATCGTCATTTTCATGGTTATAACCTCGTCAGTAATGGAATAAATTGCCTTGTACACCCCCTTCAACGCACAATGTCGCGGGCGGTTGACCGGATGAGTGAAAAAAATTTTAGCCATGGCCAATAAGCCACAAATCCTGCAAGTGGCGGTGCCTTCACCCTTATTCCGGCGCTTCGATTACCGCGCACCGGAAGCCGCCGTGGCGCAACCCGGTATGCGCGTGATTGTCCCCTT
>CAYYAP010000096.1:5266-7086 GCA_964469575.1 uncultured Thiohalobacter sp. | reverse complement strand
CCGGTCGCGAACAGGCGCCCGACACGCTGCACCGCGCTGCCCGGCAGGCGCAGGTGCTGACCGAACTGGCCCCACACCCGCAGGGGCTGCCACGCGAAGCGCTGCCCGCGCCGCGTGCGGTACTGGCTCGACTGGAGCAAAAAGGCTGGATTGAGTCTTTTGAAGCATCCGACACGGCCCCGCCACCGGAACACGCGTTGTTAGCCGACCCGCACCGGCTAAACCCGGCACAGCAGCAGGCCGTCGAACGCATCACCGCCAGTGCGGGGCATTTCGACGCTTTCCTGCTCGAAGGCGTGACCGGCAGCGGCAAGACCGAGGTCTACCTGCAAGCCATCACCCCCCTGCTGGAAGCCGGCCGCCAGGTGCTGGTGCTGGTGCCGGAAATCGGTCTGACGCCGCAACTGGTGGAACGTTTCAGCACACGTTTCGCGGCCGATATCGCCGTACTGCATTCCGGCCTCAATGACCGCGAACGGCTGGACGCCTGGCGCGCTGCCGCCAGTGGACGGGCCGGTATCATCATCGGGACACGCTCGGCGGTCTTCACCCCGCTGGCACAGCCCGGGCTGATCATTGTCGATGAGGAACACGATGCCTCGCTCAAGCAGCAGGACGGCTTCCGCTACTCGGCGCGCGACCTGGCCGTATGGCGTGCGCGTCAGCTGGACGTTCCGGTGGTCCTCGGCTCGGCCACGCCGTCACTGGAAAGCCTGTTTAATGTGCAGCAGGAACGTTACCAGCGATTGCACCTGCCGGAACGCGCCGGCCGCGCTGCCGCGCCGCCGCTAAAAATCCTCGACCTGCGCGGCCAGCCGATGCGCAGCCTGCTCAGTGCCGCGCTGCTGGAGGCCATGCGCCAACACCTCGATCACCGTGGTCAGGTGCTGCTGTTCCTCAACCGCCGGGGGTTTGCGCCCGTGTTGCTGTGCCACAGCTGTGGCTGGATCGCCGAATGCCGGCGCTGCGATGCACGCATGACGCTGCACCGCCACAGTGGCGAACTGCGCTGCCACCACTGCGGCAGCCAGCGGCGCGCCGAAACCGTTTGCCCGGGCTGCGGCAATGACGACCTGCTGGCCGTGGGCGAAGGCACCGAGCGCATCGAGCAGGCCCTGCAGGGCTATTTCCCGGATGAAACCATCTTGCGCATCGACCGTGACACGACCCGCCGCAAGGGTTCGCTGGAGACAGCACTGGCCAAGGCGCAGTCCGGCAAGGCGCGTATCCTTCTGGGTACCCAGATGCTGGCCAAGGGCCACCATTTCCCCAACGTAACACTGGCATCGATTCTGGACGCCGACCAGGGCCTGTTCAGCGCCGACTTCCGCGCCAGCGAGCGCATGGCGCAGCTAATTGTGCAGGTGGCGGGGCGCGCCGGGCGCGCCGACAAGCCCGGTGAAGTGGTCATCCAGACGCACTATCCCGAACACCCCCTGCTGCACCAGCTGATCGCCGACGGCTACCCGGCCTTTGCCGAGGCGGCCCTGCGGGAGCGCCAGGAGGCGCTGTTACCGCCCTTCGCCAGCCTTGCGCTGCTGCGCGCCGAAGCCACCCGCGCCGATTACCCGCGTGATTTCCTGCAGAAGGCGCGCGAACTCGCCGAGCCGCTGTGCGCCGGCAAGGTGCAACTCTGGGGGCCGGTCGCCGCCCCCATGGAACGGCGCGCCGGTCGCTACCGCGCCCAGCTGATGGTGCAGGCCGGCAAGCGGGCCGATTTGCAGCAACTGCTCGCACAGTGGATTCCATCGCTGGAAAAGGAAAAAAGCGCGCGCAAGGTACGCTGGTCGATCGATGTCGATCCGGTGGATACGTATTAG
>CAYYAP010000096.1:2749-5166 GCA_964469575.1 uncultured Thiohalobacter sp. | reverse complement strand
GTTGAACTCCCCCCGCCTTCGGGGATAATGGGCGCCTTTCCTGACTGTCCGGAACCCATGAAACAACAGCTTGCCCCGTTATTGTCCACCGCCGTGGCGACACTCCAGGCCGACGGCGCCCTGCCCGCCGACCTGTCTGTCAAAATCCAGCTCGAACGCACCCGTGACCGCAAGCACGGCGACTTTGCCAGCAACCTGGCGATGATGCTGTGCAAGGCGGCGCGCAGCAAGCCGCGTGAGTTGGCGGACAAACTGGTCGCCGCGCTGCCGGCATCGGATATCGTCACCCGGGTGGAAATCGCCGGGCCGGGTTTTATCAATTTTTTCCTCGCACCCTCGGCCTACCACGCCATGCTGCAACAGATTCTCGCCGATGGTGAAAAATTTGGCCGCAGTGATATCGGCGCCGGCAAAAGCGTGCAGGTCGAATTTGTCTCCGCCAACCCGACCGGCCCGCTGCACGTCGGCCATGGCCGCGGCGCCGCCTACGGCGCGACCGTTGCCGACCTGCTGGAAGCCGTCGGCCACAAGGTGCATCGCGAGTACTACGTCAATGATGCCGGCCGGCAGATGAACAT
This sequence comes from uncultured Thiohalobacter sp., assembly GCA_964469575.1. Taxonomy (GTDB): domain Bacteria; phylum Pseudomonadota; class Gammaproteobacteria; order DSM-19610; family DSM-19610; genus Thiogranum. Next base: position 4,588 of record CAYYAP010000096.1, on the reverse strand, counting down.
CCTCGCGGCCAGCGTCTACCTGCGCTACCTGGACCTCTGTGGCGAGACCCTCACCTTCCCCAGCAACGGCTACAAGGGCGACTATGTCTGGGACATCGGCGCCAGCCTGCACCGTAAACATGGTGATGCACTGCGGCACAGTAGCGATGAAGTGTTCCGTGATGTCACGGCCGATGAACCGCAGGGCGGCGACAAGGAAGCGCACGTCGATGACCTGATCGAGCGTATCAGGACACTGCTGGGCGAAACTCACTACCGGGAAGTCTTCGATCTCGGGCTGGACGCTATTCTGGAAAATATCCGCCGTGACCTGGAAGAATTCGGCGTGCATTACGACGAGTGGTTCTCGGAGCGTTCGCTGACCGAAGGCGGCGCCGTGGAGCGCGCGCTGGAACGCCTGAAAGCCAGTGGGCACGTCTATGAAAAAAATGGCGCCCTGTGGTTTCGCTCGACGGACTTCGGTGACGAGAAAGACCGCGTCATCGTGCGCGACAACGGCCAGACCACCTACTTCGCCTCGGACATTGCCTACCACATGAACAAGCTGGAACGTGGCTACGACCGGGTGATCGATATCTGGGGCGCGGACCACCACGGCTACGTACCGCGGGTGAAGGCGGCGCTGACCGCGCTGGGCGACGATGCCGACAAACTCGATGTACTGCTGGTTCAGTTCGCCATTCTCTACCGTGGCGGGGAAAGAATGCAGATGTCCACGCGCTCGGGGGAATTCGTAACCCTGCGCGAGTTACGCCATGAAGTCGGCAACGATGCAGCGCGCTTCTTCTACGTGTTGCGCAAGTGCGAACAGCACATGGATTTCGACCTGGATCTTGCCAAGTCACAATCCAACGAAAACCCGATCTACTACATCCAGTACGCACACGCCCGCGTCGCCAGTGTCTTCCGCCAGCTGGAAGACAAGGGTTTTAGCTGGAACCCTGAAAATGGCGCAAAACACCTCGAGCGATTATCAGAATCCCACGAAGACGAACTGATCGTCACACTGTCACGCTACCCGGAAATCGTCGAGGCTGCCGCACTCAACCACGAACCGCACCAGCTCGCACATTACCTGCGCGAACTGGCCAACGCATTCCATACCTATTACAACGCGCACCAGTTCCTGGTGGACGATGCCGACCTGCGCGATGCACGACTGAATCTTATCCAGGCCACACGGCAGGTTATCGCCAACGGCCTGGGCCTGCTGGGTGTATCCGCACCCGACAGCATGTAAGCCCGGCCCATGGCACGCACACGCAGGAGAACCACCCGTCGCCGACGCAACAACCACGGCGCCCCACCCTGGCTGTGGGCGCTGGTCGGATTACTGGGCGGATTATTGATTGCCGTTGTTGTCTACCTGCTGACGCGGCCTGCCGTTGTGGTTGCGCCACAGGAAATCAGCGTACCACTCGAAAAGCCTGCGCAGCAGGACAAACAGCACCTGCGCAGGAAAACCAGAAAAGCGATACCGCCTCCCCCCAAACCACGTTTTGATTTCTACAACCTGTTACCGGAAATGGAAGTCATCGTACCCGAGCAGGAGATTCATGGCACACCAACCCGTGCCGGCGTCAAACGCGTGGAAAAACCCGGCACCTACCTGCTGCAGGCCGGTTCTTTCCCCAGTCACCAGCGTGCCGACCGACTGCGTGCAAAGCTGGCGTTGCTGGGGCTGGAAACACGCATACAGACTGTCAGTGTCGATGGCAGCAAGACATGGCACCGCGTGCGTGTCGGACCGTATAAGAATCTGGCGGAATTAAACGAAGCGCGTGCGCTGTTAAAAAAGAATGGTATCGATGCGATTCTTATTCGGCTGACAAAATAGTA
>CAYYAP010000096.1:0-2649 GCA_964469575.1 uncultured Thiohalobacter sp. | reverse complement strand
TCAAGGTAGGTATAACCCGTCAGGCCGGCTTCCATTTCACGGACGTATTGCGCAGCTTCAGTTTCATTCAGCCCGGCATCTTCAACCAGGCGGTGGTAGGCCGTACGCAGTTGCTCCGGGTCAAAATGTACATAGCGCAATACCTCATCCACCCGGTCGCCCTGTTCGGCGTGGCTCAGGCGATGTGAACCATCCGCGTTGATCTCGATATCCACCGCATCGGTATCACCGAACAGGTTATGCATATCACCAAGAATTTCCTGGTAGGCACCGACCATGAAGATACCCAGCAGGTATTCTTCCCCGGGTTCAATCGCGTGTACCGGCAGCGTTTGCTCGATGCCCTCGCCATCAACGTAATAATCGATACGTCCGTCGGAATCACAGGTCAGGTCTTCAAGACTGGTGCGGCGTGTCGGCACCTCATCAAGCCGGTGTAACGGGACAATGGGAAAAATCTGGTCCAGTGCCCAGACATCCGGTAGCGACTGGAAGACCGACAGGTTGCAAAAGTACTTGTCAGACAACATTTCATTCAGCGTGTCGAGCAGTTCACGGTGTTCACGCCGTTCCGGTTGCAAGCGTCCACGCAAGCGTTGAAGGATAGCGTAGTAATACTGCTCGCCCAGCGCGCGTTGTCTCAGTGTGAGGTAACCCTTGCTATATGCGCCGAGGATATCGTCCATCGCCTGTCTGGCATCATGCCAGGTTTCCACGACGGTGCTGTGTTCCGCCTGGTCATACAGATCGCCGACGGCTTTCAGTACATCGGGCACAGCACCCTCAAGCGGGGCCGGCGCCTCCATCCCGGGCGACCGCTCGCTATCAATCACGTTGGTTATCATAAAGGCATGGTGTGCCGTAAGGGCACGCCCGGATTCTGTCATGAGTGCCGGGCGCGGCAGATCATCCTCTTCGCAAACGTCCGCGACACCATCCACAATGGCTTCAGCATACTGGTCGAGTGTGTAGTTCATGGAACAGAAACTGCGCGAAGCCGTGCCTTCGTAATCCACGCCAAGGCCACCGCCCACGTCCAGGGTATCCACCGGGGCGCCAAGATTGCGCAAGTCGGCATACACACGCGCGGCTTCCGTCACGCCGGTGCGGATGTCGGCGAGGTTCGCCAGCTGGGAACCGAGGTGGAAATGCATCATGTGTAATTGCGCCAGCAGACCGGCGTCGCGCAGACGTTCGACCATCTCCAGCACCTGCGCGGTGCGTAGCCCGAACTTGGATTTCGCCCCACCGGTATTCTGCCAGTTGCCGGCGCCGATAGACGCCATGCGTACGCGGACGCCGAGTAGCGGCTGCACCTGCAGGGCGGCAGCCTGTTCGATGATCAGCTCAAGTTCGGAGAGTTTCTCCACCACCAGGTAAAGTCGCAAACCCAGCCGACGCCCTATCAAAGCCAGGCGGATATAGCCACGATCCTTGTAACCGTTACAGACCACCACGCTGCCGGGTTTCGACAGGCCCAGGACCGCCATCAATTCGGGTTTGCTGCCCGCTTCCAGACCCACCTGAGCGGCCTCTGTATTGACAATCTGGCGCACCACACTGAACTGCTGGTTGACCTTGATGGGGTATACCGGCGTGTAATCCGCCGGGTAATCGCGGCTGCGCATGGCGCGCCTGAAGGCCTCGCACAGGCTGGCCACGCGGTCGTGCAGCAGGTCCGTGCAACGCACCAGCACCGGCAGGCGCAGACCCGCCGCGCGAATTTCCTGCGCCAGGGCATACAGGTCCACTTCGGCTTCCTTGCGCCGATACGGGATGCGCGCAAACAGGTGCCCCTGCGCATTGATGTCAAAATAGCCGTTACTCCAGCCCGGCAGGTTGTAGCGCCGGCGCGCCGTTTCGATGGATTGCCCTGTCATGGCGCACAGGGTATCAGAATCTGCTATCTTTTCCGCCCATGAATCTACCCGACAAGACCGCATGGTTTAGCGAAATCTGCGAGGAACACGGCTCCGCCATTTCCTTTCGCATCCGCCGCAAGCTGCACGAGGAAAAAACGCCCTACCAGCACATCGAAATTTTCGAAACCACGGATTTCGGCAACCTGATGGTGATCGACGGCTTTGTCATGCTCACCAGCCGGGACAATTTCCTCTACCACGAAATGATGTCGCATCCGGCGCTGTTTACCCACCCGTCGCCAAAGCGGGTGGTTATTATCGGTGGTGGTGATTGCGGAACCCTGAGGGAGGTCCTGAAGCACAGGGACATCGAACACGTCCTCCAGGTAGAAATTGACGAGCAGGTGACACGCCTGTCAGAACAGTACTTCTCCGAACTGTGCGCTTCCAACAACGACCCGCGCGCCGAGTTCCTGTTTGGCGATGGTATTCAGTGGATGAAAGAGGCCGAAGCCGGCAGCGTGGATATTATTATCGTTGACAGTACTGACCCCATCGGGCCGGCCGAAGGCCTGTTCAGCGAAGACTTCTACCGTAGTTGCTACCGCGCACTAAGCGACACTGGCCTGATCGTGCAGCAGAGCGAATCCCCACTGCTGCATTACGACAGCATTATTCAACCCATGCATCGCGCCATGCAGGCTGCGGGGTTTTCGCATACGCATACGCTGCCATTTCCACAGCCCTGTTATCCCTCCGGCTGGTGGTCCGCTACGCTGGGGGGCAA
>CAYYAP010000095.1:2102-9051 GCA_964469575.1 uncultured Thiohalobacter sp. | reverse complement strand
TCAAACTGCGCATCCTCAAACGGCAGTTGCATGGCATCCGCCACCTGGAAGTCGATATTGTCTTGCGGTGAAAATTTCAGCTCCGCGTGCCTGAGCATATCGCCGTTCAGGTCCGTGGCGGTGATGTGCGTTTGCTCCGGCAAACGCTGACGCATGACGCGCGTTGCGATACCGGTGCCGGCTGCGATTTCCAGCAGCCGCTGTACCGGCTGCGCTGCAACGCGTGCGGCAAGGTCCTCCGCGCAACAGTGGAAAAACATCGGGCCGAGGTAACGGTCATAGTTTTCCGGGATATTGCCAGTAAATGCACTATTGATATCGGTCATCATCCGTCTCTTTTTCTGCTGTAGGTACAGTTTACCGAAATATGCCAGCCACTACCTCTGCGCAGGCACCGACAGGCTGTATTCGGTAATTGCATCAAGGAAATCCCGGCCATATTTCTCCAGCTTGGCCTGCCCGACACCGGATACCGCCAGTAGCTGTTCCTCGTCAAGCGGTCGTAGCGCCGCCATCTGGATCAGGGTGGCATCGCCAAACACGATATAGGGCGGCACGCCCTGTTCATCCGACAGGCGTTTGCGCAATGCGCGTAAATGATCAAACAGGGCCTCATCATAGGGTCCCGCCTCACGCGCCGCTTTCGGCTTTTTCTTCGCCTTTGCCTTGATGCGTGGCTGGGCGAGTTCCAGCTCCACCTCGCCACGCAGCAGCGGCCGTGCGGCATCGGTCAGCTTTAATACCGAATACGCGGCAATATCCTGGATCAAATAACCGTGGTGAATCAACTGGCGAAGGATCGACATCCATTCCTGTTCACTGTGGTGGGCGCCGATTCCCCAGGTCGAAAGTTGTTTGTGTCCAAGGCTGCGAAGTCGTTCGGTGTCGGCACCGCGCAACACATCGACAACATGCTTGACGCCAAAACGCTGGCCGACCCGGTACACGCAGGACAGCGCCTTACGGGCATCTTCGGTGGCGTCGAAACGCTCCGGCGGACTGAGACAGACATCGCAGTTACCACATTCCTGTGTTTGCCGTTCACCGAAATACCCCAGCAGCACGCGCCGCCGACAGGTCAGGCTTTCCGCGAAACCGGTCATGGCATTGAGCTTGTGTATTTCGATACGCCGCTGGTCAGGGTTGGAATTACCCTCCACCAACCGCCGTGCTGTCATGACATCCTGCGCACCATAGAGCAGGATAGCCTCTGAGGGCAGACCGTCACGGCCGGCACGGCCGGTCTCCTGGTAGTAACCTTCAATATGTTTCGGCATATCGTAATGCGCGACAAAACGCACATTAGGCTTGTCTATGCCCATGCCAAAAGCGACCGTCGCTACCACGACCTGCAAATCATCACGCAAAAAACGCTCCTGGACATCAGCCCGGTGTGCGGCAGGCAGGCCGGCATGATAGGCATCGGCATTGATCCCGGCCTCGAACAGTTTCTCCGCGACCTCTTCGACACGCTTGCGCGACAGGGCGTAAATAATGCCGGATTCGTCACGACGACCCTCCAGAAACTGCATCAGCTGGTCGAAGGGTTTGTGCTTGTCCAGCACGGTGTAGCGGATATTCGGGCGGTCAAAGCTGGCCACATAACGCTGTGCCCGCTTCAGGCCGAGCTGCTGGACAATATCCTCGCGCGTCTGTGGGTCTGCGGTGGCGGTCAGGGCAACCAGCGGCACCTCAGGGAAGCGATGCCGCAGTTGCCCGAGTTGAACATACTCAGGCCGGAAATCGTGTCCCCATTGTGACACACAGTGAGCTTCATCAATGGCAAACAGGGCGATATCGATATCGTCCAGACGTTGCAGGAAATCCCCGGACACCAGCCGTTCCGGTGCGATATAAAGCAGGTCGAGTTCACCAGCGTGCATCCTCGCCAGCACCTGGCGTGCATCGCCGGAGGCCAGTGAGGAATTGTAGAACGCGGCAGACACACCGTTGGCGCAGAGTGCGTCAACCTGGTCCTTCATGAGTGAAATCAGCGGTGAAACGACAATACCCACACCACGCCGGCGCAGCGCCGGCAACTGATAACACAGCGACTTTCCACCGCCGGTGGGCATCAGCACAAAAGCATCACCACCGCGAATCAGCGCCTCGATAATGGCCTGCTGATCGGCACGAAAACTGTCGTAACCGAAAACCCGCTGCAATGTTTCCAGCAGCGTTTCCAACCTGTCCCCCTGTGTTCCTTCCCCCATCTCCGGCCTCCCTGCCCGTCGTGTGCGGAGTTCCATGCAGTGACTGCATTCAAGATGCGCGAGATTATAGTCCCTGGCGCTGAAAACACGAAACTACCTTTTGAATCAATACGTTTTGATCTACAATGGGCTGCGTGGAGCACACCGAACTAAAAATCCAGGTGGGCGAGCCCTTGCAACTTCAGCCGCACGACGGCGAAGACACACGTCGATGGCACGTCAAACTGATTGGCTATCTGCCCGGCGCCAGTTTGCTGGTCACCACACCGATGTCGGGTGACAAGGTGATGATTATCCGTGAGGGTCAGCGGTATGTGGTTCGCATGATGGTTGGTAACCGTATCGTCGGCTTCACCACCACCGTATTGCTCAATTGTTCCCGACCCTTTCCCTACCTGCACCTCGCCTACCCCAAGGAGATGCAGCAAATTACCGTGCGCAAGGCGCAACGGGTCGGCATCAAGCTGTTTGCCTCACTCAAAAATTCCAACCCTGAATTTCAGTTCGACAAGCCGCGATCCGGGACCATCATTGATATCAGCACATCGGGCGCGCTGATGATCTCAAGCGAACAACTGGGTGAAATCGATGACGAGGTTAGACTCAGCTGCGCTATAAAAATTGCCGGCAGTGAAAAACTGCTGTCGCTGCCGGCCATTATCCGCAACGTACTGGTTGAACAGGATGACGCGAACGGCGAACACAGTTTCCACTATGGCCTTGAGTTACTCCCGGAAAACCAGCAGGACACTTTTGCGCTGCACGGCTTTGTTTATGAACAGATCGTGAAAGAACAGAGCAAATGACCGCTGTTCAGGTATCGCGAAGTGGCTGTTGCACAATGCGGATGTAGGGTTTCACCATGGTCCAGCCTCCGGGAAATTTCCGCCGCGCATGCGCATCGCTGAGTGCAGATGAGATAACCACATCACCGCCGGGGCGCCAGTTCACCGGGGTCGATACATCAAAATCCTCGGTCAATTGCAGGGAATCGATCAGCCGTATCAACTCGTCGAAATTGCGCCCGGTATTGACGGGGTAGCTCTGTGTTGCCTTGACACGTTTGTCGGGGCCGATAATGAACACGCTCCTTACCGTCAATGTATTGTCGGCAGCGGGATGCGTCATGTCGTAGAGTGCGGCAATTTCCGCCTCCGGGTCGGCGATCAAGGGATAATTGAGCGCAAAACCCTGGGTATCCTCGATATCCCTCGCCCAACGGTCATGCGCCTCCAGCGTGTCCACACTGAGACTAATGACTTTAACGTGGCGGCGGTCAAATTCGGAGCGAATACTCGCCACATAACCGAGTTCTGTTGTGCAAACCGGCGTGAAATCCGCCGGGTGCGACAGAAACATAACCCAGCCGTCTCCGATCCAGTCGTGAAAATGAATAATGCCCTGCGTAGTGCGCGCGGTAAAATCCGGTGCGATATCACCCAGTCTGATTGACAAGCCGGTTTCCTCCTTAACAATTCCCTGACATGGCACTGACCTGCTGCCCGTACACACTGTAGACGCTTGTCCAGCATTCGGCATTCCATCTGACTTGCCAATACACGACTTGCCCCCCCCAGGACCAAGCGTAGAACAAAACGCGCAGGTTTCCATGCCAGCAGACGTATTCTGCTATCATGCGCAGCTGACCAGCCACACTGCAAAGACCCGGAAATGGAATACGATTACACCTTGATTGCTTCACGCCTGTTGCTGGCCATGCTGGCCGGCGGCATTATCGGGCTGGAGCGCGCACTGCATGGTCGTGAGGCCGGTTTCCGCACCCACGCGCTGGTCTGTGTCTCATCCAGCCTGCTGATGGTACTGATGGTCTATCAGTGGCAGCTGATACCCGAGCAGTATATGGCGACGATACGCGCCGACCCGACCCGCCTGGCGCAGGGCATTATGACCGGCATCGGCTTCCTGGGCGCCGGGGTCATCATCAAGGAGGGCCTGTCAGTACGTGGACTGACGACCGCCGCCTCCATCTGGATGACTGCCTCGATCGGCATTGTCATTGGTATGGGCTTTTACTACCCGGCGTTTTTCGCCACAGGGCTGACCGTGGTAACACTGTCGATCTTCCGGTGGATTGAAAATATGCTGCCGTCGCAAACCTATGCACGTTTCCGGGTACGCTTCATTCGTGAGAAGAAAACCTATAACGAAGCACGGCTACGGGAACTGATTGCCGAACACCAGATCAAATCATTCGACGCCAGTTACACGATGGCAGGTGAAGGCAAATTCTTCCAGTACGAGATGACGGTGCGTTCAAGAAGCACGAAAAATTTCTTTAACCTGGCCGAAACCCTGACCAACATGGAACAGGTCAGCGAATTCAGCATTATCCCGACCTGATTCCCGCCATGAGACTGTTGATCCGCCTGTTTTTCAAGCTGGTGCGCGCCATTGTCGGCCCGATCCTGTTGTTGTGGGAGTGGATGACGGCGCCAAAGGGAATGGTGCGGCCTGCGCCGGAACAGCAACGTGTCGATGAAGCTACCCGACAGCTGGCGATCTACCAGTTCCGCACCTGCCCGTTCTGCATCAAGACCCGCCAGGCGCTCAGACGACTGTCGCTGAATATCGAGTTACGCGATGCGCAGAACAATCCACAACAACGGCAGGCCCTGCTGGAAGGCGGCGGCGAGGTCAAGGTGCCCTGCCTGCAGATTACCGATGACGATGGACAGGTCACCTGGATGTATGAATCCGAACGTATCATCGAGTGGCTGAATGCGCGCTTCGGCGAACACCCTTCAGCGTGATCGCCCCACCAGGGTCACTGCTGTCATAACGACGCCCAGGACCAGCAGCAGCCCGGACAACACCACCAGCGCCTCGGCCATGGTGATACCGAAAAGCAGCTCCGGGGTATAGCCGCAGGGTTCCTGCACCTGAAACACCGACGGGAACCATTTATCCAGTGCGAACCAGGCGGGCAGACCCGATTCCATGGCGCAACTGCCCTCGAAGGTTCCGCGCTCGGTACCCAGCAATTTCAGCGAACGTTCCAGCATGCCCGCCCCCACCACGGCAACCAGGCTCTGCGCCAGCACTGGCAACCACAGTCCACGCCAGCGCCTCGCCAGCAGACCCGCCAATCCGGCAAACACAAGACCCAGCAACCAGACACGCACATGGATACACATCACACACGGCCCGTAATCGAGCCGGTATTGATAGAACAGGGCCACGCCTTCCAGGCTGAGCGCCAACAGCACCAGCGCCATCCAGTAAGGGGCGCCCGTTGCAATACGGTAGAGTCTCTCGCGCATGGATCCTGTGCCTACTTGATAATCCGGTAGCAGGGGACGTATTCCTTGCCCGGCAGCTTCATGCGGTGTTGGGCAACAAATGAAGACAGCAGTTCATCCATCGGCTCCATGATTTCCGCATCACCGCGAATCTCGAAATGCCCATGCTCCTCAATAGAGCGTATGCCTTCGTCCTTGACGTTCCCCGCCACCACGCCGGAAAACGCGCGTCGCAGGTTGGCCGCCAGTTCGTGCCTGTCCTGGTCCTTGTGCAACGCCAGGGCACGCATATTCTCATGGGTCGGCAGAAACGGTTTCTGGAACGCCTCGTCGATCTTCAGCATCCAGTTGAAATAATAGGCATCGCCGTGCACCTTGCGGAATTCCCGTACCTGGCGAATGCCCCCGGCCATTTCCCTCGCCACCCGCTCCGGGTTATCGATGATAATTTTATAGCGTTGCTGCGCCTCAATACCCAGCGTATCGACAATAAACTGGTTAATGCGTTTGAAATAGTCTTCGGCATGCTTCGGGCCGGTCAGTATCAACGGGAAGGGCATGCCGGCGTTATCCGGGTGCAGCAGGATCCCCAGCAGGTAGAGAATTTCCTCGGCCGTACCCGCACCACCGGGAAAAACCACAATGCCATGCCCGGTACGCACAAAGGCTTCAAGGCGCTTCTCGATATCCGGCATGATCACCAGGTTGTTGACGATAGGATTCGGCGATTCCGCGGCAATAATGCCCGGCTCGGTAATGCCGAGGTAGAGGCCGGGGCTGATACGCTGCTTGGCATGTCCGATATTGGCACCTTTCATCGGCCCCTTCATCGCACCCGGACCACAGCCGGTGCAGGTATCCAGGCCACGCAGCCCGAGCTGGTAACCCACCACCTTGGTGTAATCGTATTCCTCGCGGCTGATGGAATGCCCGCCCCAGCACACCACCAGGTTCGGTTCAGCCCGGGGCACCAGAACGCGCGCGTTGCGCAATATCTGGAACACCGCGTTGGTGACGCCCTCCGGTGTACCGAGATCAAACTTGGAATTGTTCTCGATCTCGTTACTGACGTAGATAACATCGCGCAGCACCGCAAACAGGTGCTCGTTGATACCCTTGATCATTACACCATCGACAAAAGCGTGCGCCGGTGCACCGATGACCTCCAGCTTGATACCACGTTCCTGCTGCAGGACACTGATCGAGAAGTCCGGGTAACGTTCCAGCAGTTCCTTGCCGTCGTCCAGCGAATTGCCGCAGTTGAGTACGGCCAGCGAACAATTGCGGAGCAGCTTATACAGGCCGCCCTTGCTGCTATCGAGCAGGCGGTTGACCTCGGCTTGCGACAAGACATCCAGGCGTCCCTGCGGACTGATGCGGGCATCAACGACAGCGTAATCCATTAGATTTGTATTTTTATCCTGTTATTCCGGTACATGCAGTATAACGGCAATTCGCGGCAGGAATGTTGCCCTG
>CAYYAP010000095.1:0-2002 GCA_964469575.1 uncultured Thiohalobacter sp. | reverse complement strand
TACTGCTTGACCCCGATACCTGGGAATCCACCATCCGTCTGGCGCAGGAGAACGCAAACAGCGTCATCGGCCTGTTACTGGCCGATACCGACCGACCGGAACAGACCACACTGAAAGATTTCTACAAGATGGGGACTGCCGCGCGAATTCATCGTACCGGCCGCGTGGATGGAAAACTGCAGATCTTGCTGGAGGGTGTACAACGCTTCCGTGTGACTGAATGGATCGGCAAGCAGCCGCCCTTTACGGCGCAAGTCCGGTATTTCCCGGAGCAGAGTTACGACGAAGAGCCAGAAATCAAGGCGTATGCCATCGCCATCATTAATACCATCAAGGAACTGGTGCCGTTGAACCCGTTATACGGTGAAGAATTCAAGCTGTTCCTTGACAATTTCCACCCCAACGATCCGTCGCATCTCGCCGACTTTGCCGCCAGCCTGACCACCTCGGCCAAACACGAGCAGCAAGAAGTGCTGGAGGCTATTGACCTGCTCAAACGCCTGCAACGCGTTCACGCACTGCTGATCAAGGAACTGGAAGTCGCCAAGGCACAGGCGCACATCCGCAAGCAGGTCGAAGAAGATATGCAGGGGCACCAGCGCGAACACATCCTGCGCGAACAGATGAAGGTGATCCAGAAAGAACTGGGCATTTCCAAGGACGACCGTACCGCAGAGCTGGATAAATTCAGGGAGCGACTGGAATCACTGACACTGCCGGAAGCCGCCGAAAAACGCATCAAGGAAGAAATGGACAAGTTCGGGGTACTGGAAACCGGCTCGCCGGAGTACGCCACCACGCGTAATTACCTCGACTGGCTGACCGGCCTGCCCTGGGGCAAACATACGGAAGACCAGCTGGATCTTGCCGAGGCGCGACGCATCCTCGACGAAGACCACGACGGTCTGGAAGACATCAAGCAACGCATCATGGAATTCATCGGCGTTGGCATCATGAAAGGCGAAGTCTCCGGCTCGATCATTCTGTTCGTCGGCCCGCCCGGCGTCGGCAAAACCTCGCTGGGGCGTTCCATTGCCCGCGCGCTGGGCCGCAAGTTCTTCCGCTTCTCGCTGGGCGGCATGCGTGACGAAGCCGAGATCAAGGGGCACCGCCGGACTTACGTGGGCGCCATGCCGGGCAAGTTCATTCAGTCCATCAAGGATACCCAGTCCGCCAACCCGGTCATCATGCTGGACGAGATCGACAAGGTCGGCGCATCCTACCAGGGCGACCCGGCATCGGCTTTGCTTGAAGTCCTCGACCCGGAACAGAACAGTGATTTTCTCGACCATTACCTGGATGTCCCGTTTGACCTGTCCAAGGCGCTGTTCATCTGTACCGCCAACCAGCTCGACACCATTCCCGGTCCACTACTGGATCGCATGGAAGTGATCCCGCTGTCCGGCTACCTCGCCAGTGAGAAGATGGACATCGCGCGTCATCACCTGCTGCCGCGCCAGCTGGAACGCAATGGCCTGAAGTCACGCGGGCAGCTACGCATCGACAAGGCGGCCTTGCGCAAGATTGTCGAAGACTATGCACGTGAGGCCGGTGTTCGACGGCTGGAGAAGTCCCTCGGAGCCATTGCCCGCAAAGCCGTGGTGAAAATTCTCGAAGGTGAGAAAACGCCAATCCATGTCAGGGCCAGGGATGTCGAGGATTACCTCGGCAAACCGCTATTCGGCCGGGAGAAACGTATGACCGGCGTTGGCGTGATTACCGGCCTGGCCTGGACGACGATGGGCGGCGCCACCCTGAGCATCGAAGCCACACGGATTCACAGTTTTACCCGTGGCTTCAAGCTGACCGGCCAGCTTGGCGATGTGATGCGCGAGTCCGCAGAGATCGCCTACAGCCATATCCTCGCCAATGCCGAACGCTGGGGCGCATCGCCTGACTTCTTCGAGAAATCGCTGATCCACCTGCACGTGCCGGCCGGCGCCACGCCGAAGGATGGCCCGAGCGCCGGCATCACCATGGCCAGCGCCCTGTTGTCACTGGC
>CAYYAP010000094.1:7685-9183 GCA_964469575.1 uncultured Thiohalobacter sp. | reverse complement strand
CTTCCGTTAACTCTATTTTGCCATCCTTGAAACGGTCGATTCGAATCTTCGGCCCCTGAAGATCGACCAATACACCGACCTGACGGCCGTGTGCACGCGCACGGTTACGAACCGCTTCGGCGCGTCGTATATGGTCTTCCGGTGAACCGTGTGAAAAATTCAGGCGAACCACATCGACCCCGGCCTGGATCATGTCATCCATTACCTTGGGGTCGTCGGTTGACGGTCCGAGCGTTGCGACTATTTTAGTTCTACGCTGCATACTTGGTTGATTCCAGCTTCTGTGGGCGCGAGGGGTTGGAGCAGTTTTGCCCCTACCTGGCGCGTTCTTCCAGCATGGCGACGGCCGGAAGCGTTTTACCCTCAAGGTATTCGAGGAAAGCACCACCAGCGGTAGAGATGTAGGAAACCTTGTCGTAAATATCGTACTTCTGGATCGCGGCTATGGTATCGCCGCCACCGGCCAGACTGAAACCGTCGGAATTGGCAATCGCCATGGCAATCGTTTTGGTGCCTTCGCCAAATTGATCAAACTCGAACACACCAACCGGGCCGTTCCAGACGATGGTACCGGCTTTGGCAATAACATCCGCCAGTTCCTGTGCGGATTTTGGGCCGATGTCAAAGATCATATCGTCATCTTCAACCTTGTCCGCATCCTTCAGGACGGCCGGTTCATTTTCATCAAACTTTTTACCGCACACCACATCCACTGCAATCGGGATGCTGGCGCCACGCGATTTCATCTTTTCGATAAGCGCGTTGGCAGTATCCACCAGATCGTCTTCGCACAACGACTTTCCGACGTTGCAGCCAACCGCCTTGAGGAAGGTATTGGCGATACCGCCGCCAACGACCAGCTGGTCGACCTTTTCCGACAGCGCTTCCAGTACGGTCAGCTTGGTGGACACCTTGGAACCGCCGACAATAGCCACCATCGGACGCGCCGGGTTGGCCAGCGCCTTGGCCAGGCTGTCCAGTTCGCTGGCCAGCAACAAACCGGCGCAGGCGGTGGGTGCAAATTTACCGACGCCATGAGTAGATGCCTGGGCGCGGTGCGCCGTACCAAAGGCGTCCATCACGAAAATATCGCACAGGGCCGCGTATTGCTTCGCCAGTGTCTCGTCGTCTTTTTTCTCGCCCGCGTTGAAGCGTACGTTTTCCAGCAACACAACGTCACCATCGGCCACATCAAAACCACCACCGAGGTAATCCTTGATCAGGCGAACTTCCTTGCCAAGCTTGGCAGACATATCCGCCGCAATCGGCGCCATGGAGTTTTCTTTATCCACCTTGCCCTCTTCCGGGCGGCCGCGGTGGGACATCACCATCACTTTGGCGCCGGCCTTTACGCAGTGTTCGATGCTTGGCATGGAAGCGCTGATACGTGCGTCGGAGGTTACCTTGCCATCCTTGACGGGCACGTTGAGGTCGGCCCGGATCAATACGCGCTTGCCGGCAAGATCAAGATCGGTCAGCTTGATAAAAGACATGTTGA
>CAYYAP010000094.1:0-7585 GCA_964469575.1 uncultured Thiohalobacter sp. | reverse complement strand
TAGTTAGCCGCTACGTGCTGTACAAAACGCAGCATGTTGCAGGTGTAACCGTACTCATTGTCGTACCAGGAAACCAGCTTGACAAAGGTGCCGTCCAGCGCGATACCGGCCCCGGAATCGAAGATGGAAGACTTGCTGCAACCGCGGAAGTCGGTGGAAACCACTTTCTCGTCGGTGTAGCCCAGCGTCTTGCTCATATCACCAGTTTCGGAAGCGGCTTTCATGGCGGCGCAGATGTCTTCGTAGGTAGCCTTTTTTTCCAGCTCAACCGTCAGATCAACCACAGACACGTCAGATGTCGGTACACGGAATGCCATACCGGTCAGCTTGCCGTTCAGTTCCGGCAGCACCACGCCCACAGCCTTGGCAGCACCGGTGGAAGACGGAATGATGTTTTCCAGGATACCGCGGCCACCGCGCCAGTCTTTCATGGACGGGCCGTCAACGGTTTTCTGGGTTGCCGTTGCAGCATGAACGGTGGTCATCAGGCCGCGCTTGATGCCCCACTTGTCGTTCAGCACCTTGGCGACTGGCGCCAGGCAGTTGGTGGTGCAGGAAGCGGCGGAAACAATCGCCTGACCGGCATAGGTTTCGTGGTTGACGCCGTACACGAACATCGGCGTGCTGTCCTTGGACGGTGCGCTCTGTACAACCTTTTTGGCACCAGCATCGATGTGCTTCTGGCAGGTTTCTTCGGTGAGGAAGAAGCCAGTGCATTCGATCACCAGATCAGCGCCGATATCGGACCACTTCAGGTCAGCCGGATCACGCTCGGCGGTCAGGCGAATGGTCTTGCCGTTAACCACCAGGTTATTGCCGTCAACGGAGATATCACCGTCGAAGTTACCGTGTACGGAATCGTACTTGAGCATGTAGGCCAGGTAATCGGCGTCCAGCAGGTCGTTGATACCGACCACTTCGATGTCGCTGAAATCTTTGGCGATTGCGCGGAATGCCATGCGACCGATACGGCCAAAACCATTAATACCGACTTTGATTGTCATATTTATCTCTCCGTAATTCTCTTGGTGTTAATTAACTAAAAAATAAACGGGTTAATGCGAAGCCCTAGAGTACGCCTTCCACGGCCTTGACCACGTTCTCCGTGGTGAAACCGAAGTGCTTGAACAGGTCGCCGGCCGGGGCCGATTCACCGAAGGTGTTGATACCGATCACCTTGCCGTCCAGCCCCACGTACTTGACCCAGCCGTCGGTTACGCCGGCTTCCACTGCAACGCGCGCCTTCACGGCAGACGGCAGCACAGACTCGCGGTAAGCATCGTCCTGGGCGTCAAACACATTGGTGGATGGCATGGAGACCACACGAACCTTCTTGCCGCCGAGCTGGTCGGCCGCTTGCATGGCCAGGTCCACTTCGGAGCCGGTGGCGATAATGATGGCGTCCGGCGTACCGTCGCAATCCTTGAGAATGTAGCCGCCACGCTCGATATTGGCGATCTGGTCTGCACTGCGGTTCTGATGCGCCAGATTCTGACGTGAGAAGATCAGGCAACTTGGACCGTCCTTGCGTTCGACAGCCGCCTTCCAGCACACGGCAGATTCAACTGCGTCACAGGGACGCCAGACCTGCATGTTCGGAATCAAGCGCAGCGTGGCAGTCTGTTCAACCGGCTGATGTGTCGGGCCATCTTCGCCCAGGCCAATGGAATCATGCGTGTACACAAAGATGCTCTGGATCTTCATCAACGCCGCCATGCGCAGGGCATTACGGGCATACTCCGAGAACATCAGGAAGGTCGCGCCGTAAGGAATAAAACCGCCGTGCAAAATAACACCGTTCATGATGGCCGACATACCGAACTCACGGACGCCATAGTGGATGTAGTTACCATCGGACACCGTGTTACTGACCGCTTTGGAACCGGACCAGATCGTCAGGTTGGAGCCCGCCAGATCGGCAGACCCTCCGAGAAATTCCGGCAGTAACGGACCAAAGCCATTGAGCGTGTTCTGCGAAGCTTTGCGTGAGGCGATGGTCTCAGCCTTCTCGTTCACCTCGGCAATGAACTTCGCGGCATCTTCCGTCCAGTTAGCCGGCAGGTCGCCGGCCATGCGGCGTTCGAACTCGGCAGCGAGATCAGGGTGTGCAGCCTTATAAGCGGCAAATTTTTCGTTCCATTCCGCTTCAGCCGCAGCGCCCTTGTCTTTTGCATTCCAGCCGGCGTAAATGTCGTCCGGGATCTCGAACGGCGCATAATTCCAGCCGAGGTTTTCACGGGTGGCCTTGATTTCATCGTCACCCAGCGGGGCGCCGTGGCAGTCATGACTGCCGCACAGGTTGGGTGCGCCATAACCGATAACGGTCTTGGTGCAGATCAACGTAGGCTTGTCATTGACAGACTTGGCTTCGTGAATCGCCTTGTCAATGGCAGCAGAGTCATGACCATCGACATCACGGATCACGTGCCAGCCGTAAGCTTCGAAACGTTTGGGCGTATCGTCACTGAACCAGCCTTCGACGTGACCGTCGATAGAGATACCATTGTCATCCCAGAAGGCGATCAGCTTACCAAGGCCCAGGGTACCGGCCAGCGAACAGGATTCGTGGGAAATACCTTCCATCATGCAGCCGTCACCCATGAACACGAAGGTGTTGTGATCGACGATGTGGTGGCCGTCACGGTTGAACTGACCCGCCATCACCTTTTCGGCAATCGCCATACCCACACCATTGGTGATGCCCTGCCCCAGCGGGCCGGTGGTGGTTTCAACACCCGGCGCATAGCCATACTCCGGGTGACCCGGGGTTTTGGAATGTAGCTGGCGGAAATTTTTCAGGTCATCGATCGACAGGTCATAACCGGTCAGATGCAGCAACGAATAAATCAGCATGGAGCCGTGACCGTTGGACAGGATAAACCGGTCGCGGTCGACCCACTTGGGGTTGTTGGGATTGTGGTGCATGTGATCGTTCCACAGCACTTCGGCGATGTCCGCCATGCCCATAGGCGCACCGGGGTGGCCGGATTTGGCTTTTTGTACCGCGTCCATGCTCAAAGCACGAATCGCATTCGCTAGTTCTTTACGCGAGGCCATCGCTGTCTCCTGTTTAAGTGTCTTGAAACGGGTCAGCTGTCTGCAACAACAAGACAGCAAGACCGCCACGCCCGCAGGGTTGCGACGGTCAAAATATTTGTCTCTGCCAGGCCGGGCATTCTGCCTGCTCACGCCACCGGCGCCGCATCCAACGCATGGCGCTACCGCGCGCAACGACTACCTCAGCCGGGTCGGATCGAGCGCGACATTCTCCAACAGATGGGGGGCCGGAGCAACCGTTGATTTAGATGGGTGACGATTCATTGACGCCCGCACCGGTATTGCGCAAAGCCTGCTTTATAAAGGTATAAATATTACCCGTGCAGCATCAAGCCGCATCATCCTTCCATTTGATAGAGCAACCCATACTCGGCACCTGTTCCGCCGGCCCCTGACCCGTACGGGCGACCTGGGACATGGCCTCGAACAGATCGCGACGAACATCGGCCGGGGCGGCTTCCTTACGGCTGGCATCCAGGCGACCACGGTACTGAAGTTCAAGGTCCGCGTTGTAGCCGAAGAAGTCCGGCGTGCAAACCGCGCCGTAAGCCCGGGCAATGTCCTGGGTTTCATCTATAAGGTAGGGAAACGGGAAGTTTTCCCGTGTTGAAACCGCTTTCATGTTCTCGAATGAATCCTCGGCGTACTCAGCCGGGTCATTGGACATGATCGCCACGCTGTTCACCCCCAGCGCCTTCAGCTCACGGGTATCGCGGACCAGGCGGTCGAGGATGGCCTTGACGTAGGGACAGTGGTTACAGATGAACATCACCAGTAATCCCTTTTCACCCTTGCACTGATCCAGCGTCCAGACCTTGCCGTCCACGCCGGGCAGGGCGAAATCGATAGCGGGCTTGCCAAATTCACAGACGGGGGGTTGTAATGAAACCATGGCAAACCTGCTCCTGTATTCGGGAAAAGCCGTAGTTTAGCGCAAGCTCCGGAACCAGCGTCCAATAACCGTGGACTTTTGAAGGAATGACTCTTATCCTGCTTTATATGCTTGAAATTCAGTGTAATAACCTGACACGCTCCCGTAAAAACAGCGCTCAACACTACTAAAAAGTATCCACCCACTTGAACAACTACCGTCAGAACAGTCTCACCCTGCACATTGACAGCCAACAACTGGTTCGCCGCGTCGCCATATTCTGCCTTCTGGCCGAGCTTCTGCTGGTTTTTCTGGACCTGACCGTATACTTCCCCGCTGCAGATGCCGGTGAAGACGGTATTCGCGGACTATTCAATATCGCCCGCGAAGATAGTTTCGGCACCTGGTTTTCCAGTACCCAGACCTTGATGGTGGCCATTATCCTCTGGCTGATCCGTTTTCGCCTGCGCCTGGAACCTTCGACAGGGGGGGCTCGTATTGCCGGCTGGACGCTATTGGCCGCATTTTTCACCTACATGGCCATCGACGATGCTGTTGCCCTGCATGAAAATATGGGGTCAGCCTTCGAAAATTTTTATGATAGCCTGGACAGCAGCGCCCTGGGGACCCTGGGCCGCTGGTTCGAGGACTACCCCAGTTACGCCTGGCAATTCGCCGTAGGGCCGCTGTTCGCCGCCATGGGCCTTTTCCTGCTGGTGTTCCTGTGGCGCGAGCTGCAACGCCCGGGGCTGCGCTGGCTCATCGTGCTGGCGCTGGGTTGCCTGTCAGTGGCCGTCGCCCTGGACTATGTCGAAGGACTATACGGCGGCTACAAAACCGTTATCGTGGCCACAGGCTGGCAATACGATACGGTGCAGCATGTAGCGAGGGTGATCGAGGAATTTCTCGAAATGCTGGGCAATACGTTGTTCCTGACGGCATTCGTGTATCAGCTGACCACTGTCAGCGGTGACATCACGCTGAGTATTAAACGGAAATCAGGCTGAACAGCAAAAAGCCCGTCACAAGGGACGGGCTTTTGCCGGAAACCAGGAACCGCTACAGCTTCAGCAACGCTTGCGCTTCGCCATCCCGGCAAGGCCGAGTAGTCCAGAACCAAACAACCAGACTGCGGCTGGCAGTGGAATCACCTGTATATCCGCGTTAACTGAACTGGCCACAGTGGTTTCTGCTGTGAAATGCAACCTGTCGCCCAATGCGAATAAGGTCGTCCCCCCTGCCGTTACATCAAGCTCGGGATGAGTGAACCAGAATGCCGCCGAGGTTGAACCTTCACTCACAGCAGCGCTGCTACTGAATGTAAACGTTGCCGTTGTAGAATTACCAGTGAACGCTGGATCTGCGCTCGTGCCAAAGGCGCCGCCAGCGGTAGGCCCAGGGGAAAAGGAAAATGCGGGCGTACCGCTATCTCCCGTACCCAGCATAAAGGCGCTGAAGTCGATTCTGTCGACTATCGCCTGACCATCTCCCGTACCCAGATCCGCGTCCAGTGCAAACTGGAAGACATAGGTATAATCGCCACCCGTCGTCATTACCGTGTCGCCTGTACGGCTAAAGGTACCACCACCTGAATCGAACACTTCCAGATACATAGTGCCGGTGAAACCCGGTTGGGTCACACCACCACTCGGCTCGCCAAAGGGCGTGCCCACCGGCTGGCCACTACCATCGGAACCAACGGCTACCAGCGCCGATTGTGCCTGTAAACTGAATAAACAGCCCCCCGCCACCAACGCAAGTACCTTTCCTGCCTGCCTGATTTTCATCACTATCCTCCGAAAATTCCTGTTATTCGCTCTATCTCTAATTATATTTGTCCCTGTACGACGCCTCTACTGGGTGGGCGTTATATCGCAACTCGGGTCAACGTTGCCACATCGGGATGTCATCTTACCAGTGGCATCCGATATCTCTGTGATCGTGAATTCGCCCGACACATCGGTCTGGCCACACTGCAGGCACTGGCTGCACGATGTGTGGAAGGTTGCGCTCGGGCCGGCCGTGGTAATCAACGTGGTTTCAGGGTGACCAATGTCACCGCCAAACAGCGAAAGCACTTCCTGGTCCGGTTGTCCCATTCGGTAGGTAACGGTAAATGAAGACATGCAGCTGCGCCTGTGATGCCCATGACCCAGACCACTGACATCATTGACGGCAGAGCTGTCATCCGCCCGCAGTTTGGGGCACTCGAAGCGTGGTGAGCGTTTGAACTCCAGTTCCTGCTCATTGGTGTTTTCCTTGTGAACCGTCAACGGCACCGTGGTCTGTCCCTTGACGTCACCCACCATTAGCGTAACCGTGAGGTTGGTCGCTCCCATAAACAGGCTCAGGTCCGTCTTCTTGACCTTGACCGACCACTCCGCCTTGTCCAGGTTGAGCCGGAACTTCACTTGTGGCACTACGCCCGAGCCGGTCTTGTATTTATAGTCCGCCTTGCTGCCTTTCTGTTCAAAAGAACCCGCTGGAATCGATAGCGAAAAGTCACCATTATTGAGGTCCAGCTGGACAATATCGCTTGCCGGATCGAAGGAATCCCCGCTATTGAAGCTGATCGCGCCCTTCTGGATCTCCAGCTTATCCTTGCCCGCCTTGTTTTTCTCGATTTCGACTTCGACCTTGTTCACATCGTAACAGGCGAAATTCTTGGTTGGGAGGGTGAAGGGACCACGCAGCAGCTGGTCGTCACTAAAGCCGCTGAATGCAACCGTCGCAGTCACATCACCAGGTCCGTTTGGACTGTGCATGATTAACTTGTTGGATGAATCACCCGGATTCAGAGAGGGTGCAAAGAACTGGAACTGAACCTTCGTGGGAACACTGGTATCGATTCCACTGGGAGGAACTCCAGCACCTGTACTGCTGGTTGCCGTTATCGAAGCACTACTGCCGACACCGATAGCAAGACGATCAACCGGGACATTAATGGAACCTGCCGGCGGTGCTGCCAGCTGGTTAGTCAGTGTATACGCGTAGGTAAAATCGGTCGCCGAGGGCGCAGGACTCGTTGCATCACCGGGTGCAAATATCTCGTAACCGACAGTCGCCTTGAAGTAGAAGGGTGGACTGGAGAGACTCTCGAAGGTGACCGAACCCGCTTCCAGCGAAGCAAATACTGAACCGGGAATAAATACCAAGGATAGAACAGCTCCTATGAGCCAACGCGCTGCTTTCGTCATCCGACCAACCTCCTCCGTGGGGTTTTCTTGTTTTTCCGGGCACTTTGGGTGCCTGAATGCCTACTCTTCATAAACGTGATGAATGCGTTTACTTTTTTCGTATGGCTAGCTCGGTATGCCAGCAAAAAACGCGCCACTCATGATTTATCCTTGTTTAACAATAAATTAACTTTTTTCCAATTCAGCGCCTCAAGTGATACTGTAAAATAATCTGACTCAACCCCGGGGATGATATTCCCTTTTTTTCCCATACTACTCACTGTTTTTTATACTTTTATTAACCATGCCCGGTGAAAATGCAGACCCCCGGCACAACTGTCAGGCATCCCGACAAATTTTACGGTCAACTCACCCCGATCCGAACATATTGACCGTGGCGATCCCCACGCCTTATAATGAGCTACGAGCGCCGATTTGAATTCAGATTGCGGGCGCTATACAAATACGGCTAAAGCGAGGA
>CAYYAP010000093.1:6902-9270 GCA_964469575.1 uncultured Thiohalobacter sp. | reverse complement strand
TCAAACGTCAGTTACGCGCCCTGGTGGGATGCCGTGTGGAATATCAGGGTCAGCCCTGCCAGATTATCGAGGTGCTGGACTCGGAACAGGCGCTGGTCGTGCAGTGCATTGCCGAGAGTTCGGCGCCGGCCATTCAGGGGAATCAGTTCGGTGAGGCGACTCGCCGTGTTCAGACCTGCCATACCGTGCCACTGTTTGATCCTGAGCGCGAACTCAACCCGGAGATTATCAGCTGGTTGAATCGGGTATTACCCCCCTGATACGCCTTGAATCGCCCTGTGGCAACGAGAATGAAAAGGTAGCGCCTCTGCCGGGTTCGGATGTCGCGCAGACATGGCCGCCGTGCCGGTTGAAAATGCGCTGCACTATCGCCAACCCCACGCCTGTTCCCTCGTAGTCACCCTCTGTTTGTAAGCGCTGGAAGGGTTCGAACAGCTTGTGCTTAAATTCCATGTCAAATCCGCAACCATTGTCCCTGACAGAGAATACTGTGTAACCTCCTTCCATCTTGCTGCCAAACTCGATAACAGGGCGTTTGCACTTATTGGTATATTTCCACGCGTTGCCAATCAGATTATTCAAGGCGATTCTTATTAGATCGGGGTCGCCATGGCACTTGAGGCCGGGGGCTATTTCTACACTGATTTCTCTTTCCGGCGCATCGGCCCGGTAATCCCGTACAATACTGTCCACCATCGCGCTCAGATTAATACGTTCGTGTTTGAGCGGTTTGCGTACCACTTTTGAGAGGTGCAGCAAAGCATCGATGATTTCCCCCATCTGTTGACCGCCGGCACGTATTCGCCGTAGATATCGTTTGGCAGACTCGTCCAGCACATCACGATAGTCCTCAAGCAAAATATGGCTGTAACCATCAATACCTCGCAAAGGTGAGCGCAGGTCATGAGACGCTGAGTGACAAAAAAACTCGAGTTCCCGGTTAATATCCGATAATTCAGCCGTTCGTTCCTCAACCCGTTGTTCCAGCGAGTCCAGTGTTTTTTGCAGCTCTTGTACCAGAGAAGCATTTTCAATTGCGATACTAACCTGATTGGCAAACAGTGTAATAAGGTCCATGTCCTTTTGGGTAAAACTGCCACCACCGTTTTTCCCGAGTGCTGACAAACCGCCGATAATCTGTGTTTTCCCGAACAGGGGAACCAGCAGGGCCGAGGTCTGACCTTTTTCCCAGTGGGTCGATTCGTCGAGTGCGAACGGGAAATCTTCGCCATACAGCAGGGGTGATTCATGCGTCAATACCCAGCCGCACATACCGGTCCGAATAGGGAAGCGCGTGTTGATAATGGCTTCCGCGTTTTTTCCGGCTGCTGCTACATAGTGGTATTCCTGGCAATCCTCGCTGATTCGGGGGACCAGAACGGTCTCCGCATCAATGAGTTCACGCGCCTTGCGCACGACCAGTTCCAGCACTCGCTGAAGATCCAGCTCAGAGACAATCGCGCTGGAAACTTCTTTCAGAAGAGCAAGTTCCAGGTTGGTTTGATTCGTTTCCCGACCTTGCGGAAGTTGTGAACGGAGGCGATGGTTTTCCTGCTCAAGTCGCTCAATGCGCTGTTGAGACTCTGACAATTCCCTGTCTTCCGGTTTGCTGTCTGCGTCGGCCATAGTCTGGTTAAATAAATATGTTGTAATGCGCGTCCATGCAGTCCTTCATATATTGAGAGACGCCTTTCACATCTACATTCTTAACAATCAGGTCATCCGTATCCAGCGCCAGTGCATCAGCGCATGCCTGGCAGATCGTGAAGTGAATGCCCAGTTTTTCCGCCGAGAGAATAAATTCTTCTACCGTAGGAATGTTTTTGCGTTTCAGAATGTAGTTGAAGATAATCGGACCCAGCCCAAAAAGGTGCAGGCGTGACAGGGGAAGATGCCTCGGGCCGCCCCGATTCACCATCTCGATCAAGTTCTGGAGTATGGTATCGCTTTCCAGCCTGCGATAACTTTCCCCCTCCGGTTTCTTGCTGTTACCGAACCAGCTATGGAACAGGCCGCGTCGTTTTTTCAGGCAATTGGCGCCCCAGATGGTGAACCATAGGGTGACATTGACACCCATTGCAGCAAAACCGGTGGCGATCATAAAAGCCGTCAGCACCTTATCCATATCTGTACTGAACAGCATGATGGTTGCGGATTTCTGATCGGGCATGGTTGGTTTTTAGCCCTGTTTTTCCAATTGAATGGTGACAATCCGACCTGTGGATACCACAGAAAGCAACTTGTGGCCATTTTCCTCGCAAAAATCACGCACCGTCACTTGAAATACCGGATCATCCCCCCGAACTTTCAGGACATCGCCGCTACCCATTGAGTCAATAGCGGTACGAAGCTCAATCAGAGGGCTGGG
>CAYYAP010000093.1:2260-6802 GCA_964469575.1 uncultured Thiohalobacter sp. | reverse complement strand
CCTTGACATTATCCATCAACAGATCACGGTCCCAGGGGATCGGCGCACGACTGAAATACAGGGCGAAACCGGCCTTGTCAGTGACCACCTTGACTACATTGGGATCAAAGAATTCGCCACTGGCCACTACGGGCGTTGCCACGGTGGCTATTGCGGCTTGCGGGTTTTCCGCCAGGTCACTGGCAACCTGGTCGATCAGGCCGGGCGGCATGAGCGGTTCATCGCCCTGCACATTAACGACAAGGGTTTCCTCGTTCCAGCCCAGCGTCGCAACCACCTCCCCCAAACGGTCGGTGCCGCTGGCATGGGTGCTCGCCGTCATACACACTTCCGCGCCAAACGTCCGCGCAGCCGTCTCGATGCGTTCGTCATCGGTGGCGATAACGATCTGGTTAGCGCCACACTGCCCTACGGCTTCCCAGACATGTTGCAGCATCGGCTTGCCGAGCAGTTCACGTAACGGCTTACCGGGCAAGCGCGTTGAAGCATAGCGCGCCGGTATCACGACCTTGAAGGCCTGGTTCATACGTCTTCTTCCACAGACAGCTCGCGGGCTTCCTCTTCAAGCATCACGGGGATATCGTCGCGTATCGGGTAGGCGAGTCGATCCGCCTTGCAGATCAATTCCTGTTTCTTCCTGTCATAAACCAGTGGGCCCTTGCATACCGGGCAAGCCAGAATATCGAGTAATTTTTTATCCAAGATCAGTTTTCCGTTTCAGGGTTTCGCGCAACCATTTTCCGAATGCCGGCCCGACATCCAGTTCCAGCGGAACAAACCATACGTTCGCGCCCGCAAAGCCCCGGCATTTTACCGCGTCTTTTGCTGTCATTAAAACCGGAAAATCATCCTCAAAGTGGATATCTTCGGCGGTAAAATCGTGGTGGTCGGCAAAAACCCGCGTATCGGGCGTCACGCCCTGCCTACGCAAGCCCTGGAAAAAACGTTCAGGGTTGCCAATTCCCGCGATAGCATGGCAAGGCTGCTGCGCAAAACTGGCCAATGCGCGCGTCACATTCTGATCGATAACCTGTCTTGCCTCAGCCAATCTGACAGCAAGCTGAAATTTTGCCAGCGGGCGTTCGCCATGTTCACCGAGTACGACGGTGGCATCAACGCTCTCCAGGCGCGTCAAAGGTTCCCTCAATGGCCCGGCAGGCAAACAATACCCGTTGCCGAAGCCCCGTTCGGGGTCAATCACGACGATTTCAATATCACGCCCGAGTTGCCTGTGTTGTAAACCGTCATCACTGATCAGCACGTCGATGGTATGTTTCGCCAACAAAGCACGCGCCGCGGCGAGGCGGTCCGGTCCGGCAAATACCGGCACCCCGGTACACTGTGCGAGCAACACCGCTTCATCGCCGTTTTCACGCGCGCCACTGTCGGCACGCACCTCGCGAGGCCAGTCCTGTGCCTTGCCGCCATAACCGCGCGTCACAATACCAACACGCTGCCCCTGTGCTGATAATATTTCAGACAGGGCCATAACCAGGGGTGTTTTACCGGTACCGCCAACCGTAATATTACCCACCACAATCGTTGTAATACCGGGGTGTACCGTACGCAGTAAACCCGCACGTCCCGCCAACCGTCGCAGGTAGATGACAAGACAATACAGCCAGGAAAATGGCACCAGCCACCCGGGTGGCGATGCATCCGCGTACCAGACCCGGTTAAGCCAGCGCTCCAGACGAACACGACTCATGTCGCGGGTGTATGGCTGAACTGCAGATGATACAGGTCCGCATACACCCCCTGCTTCGCCAATAGTTCAGCATGCGTTCCGCTTTCAACGATTGCGCCCTGGTCCAGCACCAGGATACGGTCAGCGTGTTCTACGGTCGACAGGCGATGAGCGATGATGAGCGAGGTACTGTGGCGCATCAATTGCTCCAGCGCATCCTGAACCAGCCGTTCGGATTCACTATCGAGCGCCGAGGTCGCCTCATCCAGTATCAGTACAGGCGCATTTTTCAATACCATCCGCGCAATTGCCAGGCGCTGACGCTGGCCGCCCGATAACAACATGCCGCGATCACCGATCCGCGTATCAAGACCCTGCGGCATTTCAGCAATGAACCCCATCGCGTGTGCGGCCTGTGCAGCGGCGACAATATCTGCTTCCTTCGAGTCTGTGAGGCTGCCGAAAGCGATGTTGTTGCGGATACTGTCGTTAAATAGCACGACGTCCTGCCCGACCATACCGATCTGACGGCGCAGGTCGGCAAGTCGGTAGTCCCTTAAATCGTGGCCGTCCAGTAAAACGCTACCCTTGTCCGGATCGTGGAACCGCACCAGTAACTGCGCCAGCGTTGATTTACCGCTACCGGAGCGTCCCACCAGCGCCACGGTCTGCCCCGGCTCAATGGTGAACGAAAGCCGCTCGAGCACATTGCCCTTATGTGCATCGTAAGCAAACGAGACATCGCGAAATTCAATGGCACCGCGTACCTGGGGTACGCTCAGCTTGCCACCTTCATCTTCATTCCCTTCATCCAGTACACCAAAAATGCTGCGTGCCGCCGCCACCCCGCGCTGGACCGACGCGTTGATGTTGGTCAGTCGCTTCATGGGTTGCATCAATAACATCATGGCGGCAATGAAGGAGACGAAACTGCCCACGCTGATCTCACTGGATACCGATTCCAGCGTCGTCAGGTAGACCACCAGCGCCAGGATGCAGGCAGAAAGAAACTGGATCACGGGCGTACTGGCGCCGGCCACTGCCGCCAGCCGGAGGTGTAACTTGCGATTGCGTTCGTTGACCTCGTGGAAACGGCTTTCCTGCCAGCGTTCCGCGTTGAACGCCTTGATCAACCGTTGTCCGTGAATGGCCTCGTCGCTGAACTGGGTCAGCTCGCCCATCGAATCCTGGATGCGCCGGCTGATACGCCGGAAACGCCGACTGACATAGCGGATCAACACCACCAGTACCGGACCGATAATCAGGAACAGCAGCGTCAACCAGCCGCTGATCCAGAACATGTAGGCCAGCAGGAAAATCAGTGAGAGACTGTCGCGCACCAGGATGGTCACGGCATTGGTGCTGGCTTCCGCCACCTGTTCCACGTCGAACGTCAGGCGCGACAATAATCGACCGGCGGTGTTGCTGTCATAGTAGCTGACGGGCAGGTGCAGGAATTTGTGGAACAGCTCGGTACGCAACTGGCAGATCACCCGCCGACCAATCAGCGCCATACCGTAGCGCGAAGCAAAACTCGCCAGGCCGCGAAACAGGAACAGCAACACCAGTGCAATCGGCACCAGCCGGATAGTCGTCGGATCGCGCTCGATAAAGTTACCGTCGAGCATCGGTTTCATCAGCGCGGCAAACCCGGTTTCGGTTGCCGCCACCAGCACCATCGCCAGTACCGCAGCGGCGAAAATACGCCAGTGCGACCGGGCATACCCCAGCAGGCGTTGATAAATCCCGCTTGCCGTTACACCGGCCGGATCATTTCCCGCCATGTTCCGGCTGATTGGTGGCCAGTGACATTTGCTCAAGGCCCAGCTGTGAGGTGGCATCCATCGCGCGAATAACCGCCTCGTAGGGCGACATGCGATCCGCACGGATCACCACCGGCATTGTCTTCCTGTCACCGAGAACCTTGCGAATTGCCCCCTTCAGGGTATCCAGTTCCGTGTTAACCACCTGCTCGCCACCGATGTAGAAATGGCCATCGGTATCGATCAGGATTTCCAGCACTTTCTCCTGCTTGTCGATCTTATCCGCACTGGCTTCGGGGAGATCGATCTTGATTTGTGACTCATGCTGGAAGGTGGTGGATACCATAAAAAAGATCAACAGAATAAAGACCACATCGATCAGTGGCGTCAGGTTGACTTCCGGTTCATCCCTGGGTGTTTCACGCAGTCTCACGACGGGTCTCCCATCGTACTGCCCTGGGGACGCTGACCGTGTAATACCTCGATCATGCGCAGCGCCTGTTGCTCCATGCGAATCACCAGCAAGGCGATCTTGCCGCGGAAATAGCGGTACGCCATGAGTGTTGGAATGGCAACCGCCATGCCGGCCGCCGTGGTGATCAGTGCAACGGAAATACCACCGGCCAACGCGGCCGGGTTGCCAACCCCCTGCGTAGTAATGGCGGAGAATACCTTGATCATACCAATCACCGTGCCCAGCAGGCCCAGCAGCGGTGAAATGGCGGCAATGGTGCCGAGCGTGTTGATATAGCGTTCCAGTTCGTGGACCACGTAGCGGCCGGTATCCTCAATGGCCTCTTTCATGATTTCACGGCTGGCATTCCGGTTAGCCAGGCCCGCAGCGAGTATGCGCCCCAGCGGGGAACTGGCGCGCAGCGTCTGCATATGTTCGACATCGAGCTGCTTGTCCTTGGCCCATTCCCACACCTGGGCAGCCAGTCTGGAGGGAATGACACGCCTGATCCGCAGTGTCCACAAGCGCTCTACAATAATTGCAAAAGCGATAATCGAGCAGGCAATAATGGGGGCCATCATCCAGCCGCCGGCAGTAACCAGTTCAAACACGTTTGCTATCCTTTTCCATTTCGGGGA
>CAYYAP010000093.1:0-2160 GCA_964469575.1 uncultured Thiohalobacter sp. | reverse complement strand
AACTCAGCGCAACGCATGATACTGGAATCAGGCAGAAATACGAATGCCCCGGCGTTGTTGGGTGTTTTATGGCCTCGAAGCAGGCGTCCTCACGGCGCCAAAATGTCGAACCCGGCGGTAACGACTGACAGCGAGCGGATGCCCCTGTTCGAGCCTGACCTGAATAGCGCCCTCTTCCGACGTATTCAGTAGGGCAGCGCCAGCCGCCCGGTAACGCTGGCTGACCTTGTCCTTCGGGAAGCCGAAACGGTTCAGGTAACCGGTGGAAAAAATCACCAGCTGCGCCTTGACCGCGGAGACAAACCCGGGACTTGAGGAGGTCAGGCTGCCATGGTGCGGTACCAGCAACACACTGGCGGCCAGTTTGTCCGGGTTCTGCCGTAACAGCCGATGTTCCACCCCGCGCTCAATATCCCCCGGCGACAGTATTGAACGCCCGTCGCGGGCGCTGACGCGCAGGACACATGAGGCGTTATTGCCAGTTTTGCGCGCATCATCCGGCGACAGTATTTCAAACCGGACGGCATCCCATACCCAGTGCTGACCCTTACGACAGCGACTGACGGGCGAAAACTTCAGCGCCTGCGGCTCTCCACTGCTCATCGAACCGATGGGAAAACCGGCGCGCACCCCCACGGCGCCACCAGCGTGGTCATTATCTGCGTGACTCAGTATGAACCGGTCGACAAACCCGTAACCCAGCCAGCGCAGGTATGGTGTCACCACGGCTTCACCGGCATTAAAACCACTGCGAAATGCCGGCCCGGCATCGAACACCAGCAGGTGCCGACGTGTCTGAATCACCGCAGACAGCCCCTGACCGACATCCAGCACGGTCAGCCAGACATCACCCTGTGCCGGACGCGGTGATGGCCCCAGCATAACGGGCGCCAGTAATAGCAGGCCCACCAGACGAAGCGGGAGTATGGCTGGCGCCAGCAGGCAGACCATCCCCGCGATCACCAGCAACATACCCATCGCAGTGAACGCCGGCAGGTACAAGAGGTTTCCCGACCATCCGCCAAACCATGCCAGTACAATCCAGAGTAAGTGCACCGAAGCAGCGGCAAGTGCCAGTAGGCCAGCGGATGCCGCTGGCCACAGTGGCAAACAGACCAGCCCGACAAGCAGTGGCGGCACCACCAGGAAACTGACCCACGGAATAGCCAACAGGTTGGCCAGCGGAGCCACCACGGAAAGCTGTTGAAACCAGATCCAGCCCAGTGGCAACAACGCCACCGGCAGAACCAGCTGTACGCGGAACAGACTGCGCCACTTCGGTAAATGGCCCTGATAGCCAACGCTCAGGTAAAGAATGGACGCGACAGCGCCAAACGACAGCCAGAAGCCCGGCTTTAATACGGATAAGGGATCGACCAGCAACACCAGCAACAGGGCCAGCGCCCAGCTGTGCCAGGGTGAAGGCCGTTGTGAGGCAAAACCGGACAACATGAACACGCTGATCATGATCAGGGCGCGCTGCGCCGGCACCTGGAAACCGGATAACAGCGCATAGCCCAAAGCCGCCATGATGCTGGCAAGCGCCGCCGCATGGCGCGCCGGCCAGACTGTACACAACCCGGTCCAGCGCCATAAACGCCCCGCCAGTAAAAAAACCAGGCCTGCCACCAGTCCGACATGCAGACCGGATATCGCCAGCAGGTGGCTGGTGCCAGTTGACCTCAGCACCTGCCACTGGGCGGGCGTCATGCGACTGCGATCACCAACACCGAGCGCCCGTAACAGTGCGGCCTCGGGCGTGTTCCCCAGTTTCGCACTGATTTGCCGACTGATCCGGCCCCTGAACGTCTGCACGCCCGGGCCCGACCGGTGGCTCAGACACTGATTGTGACGTTTCCCGCGTACATAACCGGTGGCGCGAAGTCCGGCCGCCAGTAGCCAGCGCTCGTAGTCAAATCCACCAGGATTGGCAAAACCGTGTGGGCGCTTCAGGCGCACCCAGAGTCGCCAGCGTTCACCGGGGTACAGCTCGGGGGCATTGCGGTACCAGCTCAAACGCGTCTTCAGTGGAAGCGTGTGGCAACCCGGGGAATCATCGTAGTAACAGGCAATCTCAAAGCGGAAGCGCGCCCGCCCGCCCGGCAGTGTTTCCGGCAAACCCCGGACCACACCCTCCACTTGCAGGCTGTGATTTTCCAG
>CAYYAP010000092.1:0-9298 GCA_964469575.1 uncultured Thiohalobacter sp. | reverse complement strand
ATGATGATCGTAATACTCACTGACTTTGGTGTATGCGGGCCCTATCTCGGGCAGATGCGGACTGTTCTACAGGCGCATGCCCCCGGTATTGATGTCGTAGATCTTTTTCCTGACCTTCCTGTTTGTAACGTACGCGCCTCGGCCTACCTGCTGCCTGCCTGTACGCAGTTCCTGCCTGCAGGCACGGTATGTCTGTGCGTGGTCGATCCCGGTGTCGGGACGGAACGCAAGGCGCTTGCCCTGCGTATCGACGAGGGCTGGTATGTGGGGCCGGATAACGGTTTGTTCAGTCTGTTAATACGCAGGGCCAGCGAGGTCGAGGCTTACGAAATTCGCTGGCGCCCGGAATACCTGTCGGACAGTTTTCACGGGCGCGACCTGTTTGCGCCGGTCGCCGCAAAACTGGCCAGGGGGGATATTAGTGGGCTGGTGCGGATCTCTTCAGAAGACTTGTTTGAACCCCGGTGGCCTGACGAATTACCCGAGGTGGTTTACGTGGATCACTTTGGAAATCTTGTCACCGGTTTGCGCGCAGAGCTTGTATCAAAGACGACAATACTGGAGGTTCAGGGGACGCCTTGCCGGTATTGCAGAACCTTTGCGGAAGCAGGCCCTGGACAGCTGTTCTGGTACGAAAATTCAAACGGGCTGGTCGAGCTTGCGCTGAATCGGGGTAATGCAGCTGCCGACCTCGGTATCCAGATTGGCAGCCCGGTTCATATTTTTAACGAGTGAAAATCTCCTTTGCGCGCTTTGCGCCTTGGCGAGATTTTTTTTGTTGAAGTGAAAGCCTTGTCAGGATGAATGGCTGTCCGGCGCGTCGATCAGTTGCTGGATCAGTTTGCGCACCTCCGGGTGATTAAAATTGCGCCCGCCAATCGCGCGGTAGACTACCCGTCCCTGTTTGTCGATGATCAGCGTGGTCGGCAGCCCTTTTACCTCGAAGGCTTCCGACACGTGACTGTCACGGTCAAACAGAATAGGGAAGCTGGGGTAGACCTCAAGCTGTCCCATGTAGGAAAACACGTGGTCGGGCGCTTCCCACTGGTTGATGGCTAATACTATGAAGCCTTTTTTGTGCAGCGCCTGGTACAGGGTTTCCATCGATGGAATTTCTTCCCGGCAAGGTGGGCACCAGGTTGCCCAGAAGTTCACCATGACAACCTTGCCGCGTAGCGATGACAGGGTATAAGACTTGCCGTCCATATCTTCCAGGGTGAAGTCAGGAGCAGCTACCGGTTCAGGCAGGCGCGACAGGCCGTGACCCAGCGCAGCCAGGGCGGCGGCAGGCACCAGCCAGGCTGCCAGCATCAGCGTGGCGGCGGCAAGCCTGTCAGCCCTCGGGCGTTTTGGCCGGTGCGCAATGAACGGCTTCGATTTTGTCTTCATAGCGTTTGCTTCCCTGTGTCCAGGAATAATAAAGGTCGAACTGGCTGCCCGCAGGCAGCGGCAGGGTGGTGAAACCTTGCCCCCAGTCACCGGGCTGGTATGTCTGTTCTTCATACAGGAGTACCCAGCGGAAGGCGAGGCTGCGGTTTTTCCACTCTTCCAGCCACTGCGTCTTGGTCTTGAGGTGGTGGGTCTTCCCGTCGGGTGTCACATAGCGCCAGTCCGTCAAGCGGTAGTGCAGGGGGAGCTGGCCGGTATTCTTCAGGATGGTGCCAAATACGCAGTAGTGACGTGTGGCATCGACAATATCCGCTGGCAGTCCGCGTGCGCTGAACACAGCCGCAACAAAATCGGGTGACAGGGGCTGTAGTTTGAGGCTGAAGCCCGGGTGTTCCACCTGGACACTTTCTATACCCGTTTGTGGATTCAATTTGCGCTGTACTTCGGCGGCATTCACGAGTAACGGGCAGAGCAGGCAAACTGTGATGAATTGCTTATACATGTTGCCCTCAGCGTGTTCTATGTCCCGTCAACCGTAGGAGCGGGCAAGCCCGCTCCTACATCTGTGTGAGGATTTTACCGGTTTCGGGATGATTTCGCTCCCGTTCCAGTATCGGCTTCAAAAAGTGTCCGGTGTGGGAGGTCGTATTGGCCGCAACCTGCTCCGGCGTACCGTGGGCGATGATTTCACCGCCACCGCTGCCACCCTCCGGGCCAAGGTCGATAATCCAGTCGGCGGTTTTGATGACATCCAGGTTATGTTCGATGATGACGACCGTATTGCCGTGGTCACGCAGCCGGTGCAGTACGCGCAGCAACTGTTCGATATCGTAGAAGTGCAGACCGGTGGTCGGCTCGTCGAGGATGTACAGGGTTTTCCCGGTGTCGCGTTTGGATAGCTCGCGGGAGAGTTTCACGCGCTGCGCCTCGCCACCGGACAGCGTGGTGGCATTCTGCCCAAGGCGGATGTAGGACAGTCCGACGTCCAGCAAGGTCTGGAGCTTGCGTGAGATGACGGGGACAGCGCTGAAAAATTCCGCCGCATCCTCGACGGTCATGTCCAGTACCTCGTGGATATTGCGGCCCTTGTAGCGGATATCCAGGGTCTCGCGGTTGTAGCGCTGGCTCTTGCATACGTCGCAGGGGACATAGATATCCGGCAGGAAGTGCATCTCTACCTTGATGACACCGTCGCCCTGGCAGGCCTCGCAGCGGCCGCCCTTGACGTTGAAGCTGAAACGCCCCGGTTTGTAACCGCGCGAGCGCGCTTCCTGGGTACCGGCGAATAATTCACGGATGGGTGTGAACAGGCCGGTATAGGTGGCCGGGTTGGAACGCGGCGTGCGGCCGATAGGACTCTGGTCGATATCCACCACCTTGTCGAACCGTTCCAGACCTTCCACGGAAGCATGTGGTGCCGGTTCGGTGCTGGCGCCATTGAGTTCTGCCGCCGCCAGCCGGTACAGGGTGTCGTTGATCAGTGTGGATTTGCCCGAGCCGGATACCCCGGTGATGCAGGTCATCAGGCCCACCGGGATTTCCAGGTCCACCTCTTTCAGATTATTCCCGCTCGCCTTGAAGATACGCAGCTGGTTCTGCGGGTTGTTGGGGGTGCGGTGTTCCGGGCCGCTGATGCGTCTTGCACCGCTCAGGTACTGCCCGGTCAAGGAGGCCGGGTTATTGATAACTTCTTCGGGTGTACCCTGTGCGACGATTTTGCCGCCGTGTATGCCCGCGCCCGGCCCCATGTCAACCAGATGATCGGCGGAGCGGATGGCGTCCTCGTCGTGTTCGACAACAATCACGGTGTTGCCGAGATCACGCAGGAAGGTCAGGGTATTGAGCAGCCGCTGGTTATCGCGCTGGTGCAGTCCGATTGAGGGCTCGTCGAGGATATACATGACACCCACCAGGCCGGCGCCGATCTGGCTGGCCAGGCGGATACGCTGCGCCTCACCGCCGGACAGGGTATCGGCGCTGCGTTCCAGCGACAGGTAGTTGAGGCCGACATTCACCAGGAATTCCAGTCGCTCGCGGATTTCCTTGACGATCTTTTCGGCAATGGTGCCGCGTCGTCCGGGTAACGTCAGGGAAGTAAAGAACTCGCGCGCCTCGCCTATCGGCAGTGCGGCAATCTGTGGCAGGGTGCGCTCGCTAACGAACACATGGCGTGCCGCCTGGTTGAGGCGCATGCCCTCGCAGTCCGGGCAGGGGTGCGTGCTGAGGTAGCGCGCCAGCTCGTCACGGACTACGTTCGACTCGGTCTCGCGGTAGCGTCGCTCCATGTTGCGCAATATGCCTTCGAAGGGGTGGCGTTTGACCTTGATGCCATTGCGTTCATTGATATAACGGAATTCAATTTTCTCACTACCGCTGCCATACAGAATGATCTGGCGGATATGTTCAGGCAGTTCATCGAACGGGACTTCGATGTCGAAGCTGTAGTGGTCAGCCAGTGAGCTGATCAGCTGGAAATAATAGGCATTACGTCGATCCCAGCCGCGTACCGCACCGCCGGCCAGGCTCAGGTGCGGGTTGGCGACGACCCGCTTGGGGTCGAAGGATTGCTGTATCCCAAGGCCGTCGCAGGTCGGGCAGGCACCGACCGGGTTGTTGAAGGAAAACAGCCGCGGTTCCAGTTCGGTGAGTGAGTAGCCGCATTGCGGGCAGGCAAACTTGGCGGAAAAGGTGATTTCCGTGTTGTCATCCATATTGACCACGCGCGCCAGACCGTCGGCGAGACGCAGTGCGGTTTCGAACGATTCAGCAAGCCGCAGCTTCAGGTCGTCACGAATTTTGAAGCGGTCAACGACAACCTCGATGCTGTGCTTGCGGCGCAGATCCAGCGCCGGGGGATCGTCCAGCTCGACGACCTCGGCGTCGATGCGGGCGCGTATGAAGCCGTGTGCGCGCAGTTCTTCCAGCAACGCCAGGTGCTCGCCCTTGCGGTCCTGCACAACCGGCGCCAGCAGCATCCAGCGTGAGCCAGCGGCTTGCTCCAGCACGTGATCCACCATCTGGCTGATGGTCTGCGCTTCCAGGGTGATGCCGTGCTCTGGGCAACGCGGCGTACCGACGCGTGCGAACAACAGGCGCAGGTAGTCGTAGATTTCAGTAATGGTGCCGACCGTTGAGCGTGGGTTGTGTGAGGTCGATTTCTGCTCGATCGAGATAGCCGGAGACAGCCCCTCGATGTGGTCAATATCCGGTTTTTCCATCATCGACAGGAACTGACGCGCGTAGGCGGACAGTGATTCCACGTAACGGCGCTGGCCTTCCGCGTAGATCGTATCGAAGGCCAGCGAGGATTTACCGGAGCCGGACAAGCCGGTAATCACGATCAGCCGGTTGCGGGGCAGGTCGAGATCGATGTTTTGCAGATTGTGCATGCGCGCGCCGCGCAGGCGAATGGTGTCCATACTATTTCCGGCCAATTGGGCAACCTGATACTATACGTCCTTTCTCGATGGCTGACCAAAAGGAAATCTGTTTCATGGACAATGCAGTATCTGTAGATCAGGGTATGACCCGGGCGGAGACGCGTACTGCGTCATCATTGGCGGGCATATATGCCCTTCGAATGCTGGGGTTGTTCATGATTCTACCGGTATTTGCGCTGTATTCCGGCCAGTTGGAAGGCTCCACGCCAGCACTGACCGGTCTGGCGATTGGTATTTACGGCATGACCCAGGCGTTCCTGCAAATTCCATTCGGGCTGGTGTCTGACCGGATAGGGCGCAAGCCGGTAATCATATTCGGGTTACTGGTATTTGCGCTGGGGAGTGTTATGGCAGCCGGTGCCGACAGTATCTGGGGCGTGATTGGCGGACGCGCCATGCAGGGCGCGGGCGCTATCGCTGCTGCCGTGATGGCGCTCACAGCCGATCTGGTGCGGGAGGAGCACCGGGTCAAGGCCATGGCTATTATTGGTATGAGCATCGGCGCCTCGTTTGCAGTTGCCATGGTGCTGGGGCCTCTGCTGAACGGCTTGATCGGTGTGCCGGGCATTTTCTGGTTAACCGCCGTACTGGCAATTGCAGGTATTGCAGTGGTCGTACTACTGGTGCCAAATCCTGTTGTGTCACGGGTACGGCGCGATGCCGAAGCGGTTCCGGCACAGTTTGCCAGTGTGTTACGAAATGGGCAGTTGCTGCGACTGAATGCCGGTATTTT
Organism: uncultured Thiohalobacter sp.; assembly: GCA_964469575.1. Taxonomy (GTDB): domain Bacteria; phylum Pseudomonadota; class Gammaproteobacteria; order DSM-19610; family DSM-19610; genus Thiogranum. The sequence continues at coordinate 3,736 of CAYYAP010000092.1, read as the reverse complement.
CACCCTGCATCTGATACTGACGGCCAGCTTCCTGGTATTGCCGCTGGCGCTGCGTGATCTGGCCGGGCTGGACGTCGGAAAACACTGGGAGGTGTATCTGACCGTGCTGCTGTTATCGCTGCCGATGGCGATACCCTTCATTATCCGGGCTGAAAAGCACCAGCGTATGAAACCCATTTTCGTGGCCTCTGTGATGGTGATTGTGGCGGCGGAGGTGTTGCTGTTTGAGTTTCATGCCCAGGTGCTGACGATCGGTTTTGGGTTGTTCGTTTTCTACTCGGCATTCAACCTGCTGGAGGCCTTGTTGCCGTCGCTGATCGCCAAAATGGCGCCACCGGACAGTAAGGGTACGGCCATGGGGTTTTATTCCAGCTCACAGTTTTTCGGCGCCTTCGTTGGCGGTACCGCCGGGGGCTGGTTGCACGGGCAGTTCGGTTTGTCGTCGGTGTTTCTGTTCTGTGCGGCTGCCGCGCTGGTGTGGCTGGTGCTGGCAGCGGGGATGGAGCCGCCGCGCTACCTGACTACCCGCTTGCTCAGGGTCGGCGGGCTGGACCCGGTTGCGGCGCAACAACTGGCGCAACGGATTGCCGCCGTGCCGGGCGTAGCCGAGGCAGTGGTGATCGCAGAAGACGAAGTGGCGTATCTGAAGGTGGACCCCAGGTTACTTGACGAGGATGAGTTGAGTGCCGTCGTCAGCGTAAATGGCTAATTGAAATCAACAGCTTGGAATGTCATCCGGGCGGGCGCCCGGGCATCCCGCAGGATGCCCGGGTAGCACATTGAACGATGGGGTGGGCAGTAGCGCGATCAGCCGTTATGATGGCCGCTGGTTGCAGTACATGGCACACAAAACAATGCAAGGAAAGCACAGGGAATGTGTTTTCCAGACAGGAGTAAAACATGGCACGAGGCGTAAACAAAGTCATTCTGGTGGGTAACCTGGGTGCTGACCCGGAAGTAAAATACATGCCTAACGGTAATGCGGTGGCGAATGTCACGCTGGCCACCAGCGAGAGCTGGAAGGATAAACAGAGCGGCGAGAACAGGGAAAAAACCGAGTGGCACCGTGTAGTATTTTTCCGTCGCCTGGCGGAAATCGCTGGCGAATACCTGAAGAAGGGTTCGCAGGTTTATATCGAGGGCAAGTTGCAGACTCGCAAGTGGCAGGACAAAAACGGCAACGACCGTTACACCACAGAGATTGTCGCCAACGAAATGCAGATGCTCGGCGGGCGTGGCGGCGGTGGCAGCGCCGATTTCGGTGGAGCAGCTGCGTCGCAGTCGGCGCCGGCTGCAGCGCCTGCAGCAACGGCGGATGATTTTGACGATGACATTCCGTTTTAAAAAGCACTTGAGACCAGGAGTCTGTCGGATTCAGGCGGTATAAATCGTCACGGGCGGTATGCCTTTTCGTCGGCAACGGTTTGCCCGCTGCGCGGGTTCCCTGCGATGCTCGGCTGCACCGACGCCGATGAAAAGGCGTACCGCCCGTGACTTGGTCAGTGCGTATCTTTCAAGGACCGACTTCGGCCAACTCCTGCCAGTTGCTGGAAACTAACGAACGGCAGATTAATACTAAGTGCTGACGTTCAGCAATGCTTGACTTCACGGTGGTGCGAGAGCGCTAGCGGCCAGTGGAGCATACGTGTCATCTGCAAATTACTGAACGCCTGCAAAACCTTGTTTAATGCTTCCTCGAACTGGACGAGAAAAGAACGTTTTCTTCAGCAAGGCAAGTGAAAACTGTTCGCTACGATTCCAGGGAAACAGGGAAACAAGGCGCGCCATCGTGCAGTAGCCAAATATTATTTGCGCCCATGTACCTATACAGGGAATCCAGTATATCAATTGCAGGGGTTCTGGTAACGCAATTATAAGAAGCATGAGATACCAAAACCGTACCTGGACAGGAAAGGCGGTAACACTGCGTTTTCGAAACACGAAGTGGATTAACTGAAATACCGTCAGTCCTATAGACAGCATAAATCCCGTGGGGTTTCCAACTACGCCAGATGTAAGCAATCCCGCTGTTACCAGCCAGTACCACCAGCCGATATCCCTGTACTCAATCATAAGCATAAGAATATTCTCCGTTAACTATTGGGCAGCACACGCTACCCTGTTTTTCTGATGAGATAGCGATATCGCCCGTCGCCCGATTTCGTCTCAAGCAACTCATTGCCGGTACGTTCGCACCAGGAAGGGATGTCACTCCGGGTAGCCGGATCTGTTGCGATGAGCTCGAGGACTTCACCTGTCCGTAGACTTTTAATGGCTGCATTGGTATCAACCATTGGCATGGGACAGCATTTGCCAGAAGTGTCCAGCGAGACAGTGATCTGATTCTTGTCCATGTCAGTGCCCCTCTAGAAGTACTGACAATGATCGGATTTTGCGGCTTTTTCGTTCAGGAACCACGATGCGCCAATGATGCCCTCTGCCTCTGGAATGAGGTTATTCTCATCCACACCGAAAATTTGTGAAGCGAGACTGCAGGCATAAAAGTTCACGTTTCCTGTTCCCTTCAATGCCTTGATCAGCGCATTTATGTCGTTAGGCAAACCGGCTTTGGCAACCTGTTCGCGCACCCACGGGTCCTTGTCCGCGTGATCGCCCTGAATCCTGATTTCCCTGGCACCTTCTTCTGTCAATGCAAGAACGGCCCAGTTCACAAATAACATATCGACCTGACAACCTTCAGATGCCTGAAGATAGGCGAATGCAAAGGGTGTCAGCAACTTGTCGTAGGAATCATCTCGTACCACGATAGCCAGTGATTTCATCACAGAACTCCTCGAACGAATATTCGTTCTATTTTTGAACCCAAAAAAGGCTGGCCTTCCTTACTGACAGACCGACCGCCAGGCACTGCTCCATATCTCGTCCAGATACTCCTCGAGCGGTTGTTCCAGAACCCCGTCCAACCGCAGGCTGATCATGCGTAACGCACCGCCGAAAACAGCAGCGGCGGCAACCATGGCGTCCATCCGACGCACCTCACCGGTCTTCATGCCGTTGACGACCATCTCGCGCATTTGGCGAAATGGTCTTGACGAGCAAATCGGAGCCATGCCGGGCATGAATTCCTTATGTTTGACAAACAGCATATAGGTCATCACTTCCGGCTCTTCTTCAGTGATCCGGAACAGTAGTTCGATGACCGCCCGACAACGCGCCTGCGCCGTGTCATGCTGACGCTCGATGTCGTTAAATACGCTTTCCATCCGCTCTACCAGCATGTCAAACAGGGCCTTGGCTATGCCTTCCTTGTCGCCGAAGTGGTGGTAAATGGAGCCTGTGCTTACCCCGGATTCGCGCACGATATCCGGCACCGAGGTATTAAAGTAGCCCTGCTGCGTGAACAGGTGGATAGCCGTCTCCAGGACCCGTTCACGGATATTGCGGCTGGATTTGATAGCGGTTGCGGGCATGGTCATAGACTAGAACGATCATTCGTTCTAGTCAAGAAATAGTCCACACTTTCGTAATGTAAAGCGGCTAAATGACAGGCAAGGAATAAACGCTGAAATTCTAATGGATATGCGTGAACGTCTGCTCCGGAGCAACTTCTAGCCATTCAGATATTTACTCCCCATGACCTGGTTGGGTCGTTCCAGGAAGTATAAGCCAGCGCGTTTACCCCGGAACCGGAAGATTGGCGGTATCAATCTACCCTCACCCGGAAGAGCTTGCTTGATCAGAAGTTGAAGCATTTCCGTAGCAACATCCACCAACC
>CAYYAP010000091.1:0-9371 GCA_964469575.1 uncultured Thiohalobacter sp. | reverse complement strand
CCCGAGGTATGGCCAGCGAAGCCACCGATACCTTTTGACGGGACTACCCGGTGACAAGGCACAGCCAGCGGCGTCGGGTTGTGCCGGCAGGCATTCCCGACCGCACGCGCACCGCTGTGCAGCTGCGCGGCGAGTTCGCCATAGGTCAGCACCCGCCCGGCCGGGATGGCCTGCAGGGCCGCCCACACGCGTTGCTGGAAGGGCGTACCCTCTACCGCGAGCGATACAGCCGGCAAGGTTTCCGGTGTTTCCAGATATTTCAGGATGGCCTGCTGAACTCGGCGTATCGCTGCGTTGCCGGCTGAGCGGGTCCCGCTCCGTCTGTCGAGGAACGCCAGTGTGCGCAAGGCATCGCCATCGAGCGTGATGCCGAGACGGCCAACCGGGCTGTCGAACACCGCGTCAAAAGGCGGGGGTTTCGGCTGTGTCATCAGTGCTCCTCCGTTTTCTCCGAGTCGATCAGGCGCAGGTGCTGGATTTCGTTATTCAGCACGGCCTTGCGGCTGGCATCGTGCGTGGCGCGCATGAGACTGGAATAAATGCGCCGCGCATCATCCAGCAGGCCGGCCTTGACCAGTGCCCTGGCGGCCCGATAACGCGCTGTCTGTGCCCAGGGGTCCATAGCCTGCAGGTTGGTCAGTGTCGCCGACTTGATGTAAAGATAAGCCGCCTGGTCATACTGCTCAAGTGCCTGCAGGGATTCCGCCATCCAGAACAGCAACTCGCGACGCTGCTGGCCTTCCAGGGGCTTCTCCAGCAGGGCGCCGAACAGCTCCAGCGCCTCGCGATGGTGCTGCACGGTCTGCAAATCGAACAGCACCTGTAACAGACGATCGACGTGTTTTTTGCTCCAGTCGGTCTTGCCGGCGTCCAGTAACTGCCGTAACAGGGTCACGCCGGCCGGTACATCACCGGTGTAAATCGCCACTCTCGCCCGGCGCAATGTCCATTCAAAACGGTCCTGCCCGCTCGGTGGCTCGGACAAACCCGCCATCAATCGGGAAGCCGTATCAAGATCCCCTGTCTCCAGCGCCTCATCGATCAGGCGATAGCGCACGATAGCCGGCAAACTGCCTGCATTGGCGTAACGTTTGGCGTTGAGATACAGGTTGTGTACCAGTTGTTTACCTTCCGGAAGATCGTCAAGCAGGCCCACCAGGTACTCGTGCGCCAGTGAGCGGCGCTGGTCGTTGGAGGCATACTCCGCCAGCACGGCAAAGAAGATTCGCGCGCGTAACGGGTCCTTCTTCATGGCCTCCGTCGCGGGGAAATACCAGTCGTCATCATTGCCCAGCAGGCGCTGTTCCTTATTGCCGATCTGCTGCCCCAACGCCAGGTAGCGAGTCCACAGGTGGTCTGCGTTGATTTCCGGGAACAGCAGCGCCAGTTCGGGATCCGGCGACAGGGCGATCGCGTGCTCCAGGTAACGTATCTCGTCGTAGGCCTTGCCGGCCTTTGCCGCCGCACGCGACGCCAGCGACCACCAGGCGCGCTGTAATCCCGGCGTAGCGGCGCCAGCCGCCTCGCTGACGGCATGTTCCGCGATCTGATCCGGTTCGCCGGCGCCAGCCGCCAATACCGCGACCTGGTACAGGAAACGGCCCCGCGGCTGTGTGGCGCCGGTGAGCAGTTTCAGTGCCGAGCGAGGATGTCGACCCTGCAACATCACGCGCGCCGTCAACCAGCGCCATTCGGCATTATCGGTACCGTAGTCCTGCCGGTAGCGTAACAGGGCGAGACGCGCATCCTCGACACGACCCTCACGCACATAGGCACGCACCACCAAGCGCCTCCACTGCTCCAGTTGTTCCGGCTCGGCGCGCGCGCCGTGTTGCCAGATCAACTGACGCACGCCGGTTAGTGCAGCAGGGATATCACCCAGTTGCAACTGCGATTCAACACCGAGTGTCCGGGCGAAACGCAGAAAGTGGTCATCAATGCCCGACGGCAAGACTTCCACACGTTTCAGTAACGCTGCATCCATGTGCTGATTACGCAGGATCTGCAAGCGCTCGCGTTCCCATGTCATCCAGTCGACCGGATCATCGGCAAAACCGGGCTGTTCGGCATCCATACGTCGCAACGCCAGTTGTGGTGCGCCACTCGTGGCCAACAGGGAAATCTCACGTAGCGTAGACACATCCGCCGCCTGTGCTGTCGATACCAACAGCCACACGCCGAAGAGCAGGCCGACACAATACTTTCCCGCCACACAAACAAAAACGGGCAACCTGTGGCCAGGTTGCCCGTGCGTTTTTTTCGGGGCGGAAGCCAGAGGCTGCCGCATGCCCCTAAAGCTTCTCTTTGATACGTGCAGACTTGCCGGAACGCTCACGCAGGTAGTACAGCTTGGCGCGACGTACGTCACCACGACGTTTCACGGAAATGCTGTCGATACTCTGGCTATAGGTCTGGAACACACGCTCGACACCTTCGCCGTGGGAGATCTTGCGTACCGTAAAGGCTGAATTCAGGCCCCGGTTGCGTTTGGCAATGACCACACCCTCGAAAGCCTGCAGGCGTTCGCGGTTACCTTCTTTCACCTTGACCTGTACAACCACGGTATCACCGGGTGAAAATTCCGGCACGTCCCGGGTCATCTGTTCCTTTTCGAGTTCTTCAATGATATTGCTCATGTCTCTATCCCCTGCTACGGGCCTTTATCCGAATCTGTCGTATGCTGCTCGCGGATATATTCCTCAAGCAGCGCCTTCTGTTCATCGCTGAGCTGAAGCTGTTCCAGCAGGTCGGGCCTGCGTTCCCAGGTTCGTCCCAGCGACTGTTTGTTTCGCCAGCGCTCGATGTCGGCGTGATTGCCGCCAAGCAGAACATCCGGCACAACCTTTCCGTCGATCACCTCGGGCCGCGAATAATGCGGGTAGTCCAGCAGGCCATCCATAAAGGAGTCCTGCTCGGCCGAGTCCCCGTCACCCAGCGCACCTGGCAACAGGCGCGCTATGGCGTCGATCCAGACCAGCGCTGCGGGTTCTCCACCACTCAGCACATAGTCACCGATCGACCATTCTTCATCGACATCCTGTTCGATGAGTCGCTCGTCGATCCCTTCGTATCGCCCTGCCAGCAATACCATGTGCGGCAGTCGGGCAAAGCGTTTTGCCGCCGCCTGGTCAAACCGCCGGCCCTGCGGGCTGAGGTAAATCACCGGCCCGTCGCCGCGTGCGGCTTGTATCGCGGCATGAACCGGCTGCACCTGCATGACCATGCCCGGACCGCCGCCATAGGGGCGGTCATCGACCCGGCGGCTGCGGTTATCCGTGTAGTCACGCGGATTCCACACGCCCAGTTCAAGCAAGCGCTTTTCCTGCGCAATGCGCGGGATGCCCCAGAGGCATGCTTCCCGAATCATCTCGGGAAACAGTGTCACCACATCAATGCGCGTTGACACTTCAGTAATCCTTGTCCCAGTCGACGCGAATCCGGCCCTGCTCCAGGTCGATCTCGACAATCACCTGCTTCATCACGAAGGGGATCAGTCGTTCCCGTTCACCCTTGACCACCAGCACATCGTTGGCCCCGGTCTCCAGCAGGTGATCCACCTGGCCAAAATCTTCGCCTTCGAGGTTCAGCACCTGCAAACCGATCAGGTCATTCCAGAAATACTCGCCTGGCTGTAATGTCGGCAGCTGATCGCGACGTATGCCGATTTCACACCCGATCAACAACTGCGCCTGATCCCGATCCGCACACCCCGCCAGCCTTACCACCACACCTTTACCGTGTGCGCGACCCTGTTCCGGGTCCGCTGCCCGCCAGTCGCCATGATCACGCCGCAGGTACCAGGGCTTGTACTGAACGATATTTTCACGTGGCCGGGTAAAGGAGTAGATCCTGACCCAGCCACGGACGCCGTAGACGCCTGATATACGACCTACCGGAATGATCTGCGAATCTGTCTCGCGTTGGCTTACTGCGGCTGATCCTTGAGCAGTTTGGCGACGCGCTCCGAGGTACGTGCGCCCAGGCTGACCCAGTGCTGCACACGCTCGGCATCGATTTTCAGACGTGTTTCACCGCCCGTAGCAATCGGATTGAAGTAGCCAACACGTTCGAGATAGCGACCGTCCCGACGATTGCGGGAATCGGTGACCACGACGTGGTAAAAGGGCCGTTTTTTCGCACCACCGCGCGACAGTCGAATTGTTACCATCGGGACTAAACCTCTAAACACAACAAAAATAAATAGCGCGTCAGACGATTCGGCCTGCGCGGAAAAGCGGGCATTTTACGCGAATCCGGCAGAAAGTGAAGCACTTGCGGATAAATATTGCCACAGCGTCGACAATGCGTAGATTACACCCTGCCCGCTGGCGTCCGCGCACCGGCCTATCGGAAGATTTTCCAGTTGATGTCGGCGATCTTTACGCGTTGTATACGCCACCAGTTTCCATCCTGAAAACAATTAAATATATAATTATCATTGAGTTAAAATACACATAGTGCGTCAGGTCATAGGGGCTGCCTGTCGATTTTATTTACATGATAAAATGTCAGCGTTATAAGCTGACATCACGGCAGGACATAACCATTTGTTTTTTATGAACTTGATCTTTATGGCACAGGGCTTGCTTTTCTACCAGGCGAAGGAACGAAGTGGGTAATAATCCAGTTTGTGTATTTCCTGAAGGGGCGATTGAGCGCCAGCTGTCTCGAGAAGCGGCCTGCGGCAATCGAAAAATCCTTCCGCCGGAAACAACAGATAACCAGCACCGGCGGCAGGGGGGAAAATTATAATACGTCCTACTGCTACGGCGAGCCTTACGGTCTCGCCGTTTTTATTTCAGGGGAAGGGAAAACCCTGGGGCATCTTGCCCTTCATGCCACGCATCATGTTCTTCATGCCACCCTTGGACATTTTTTTCATCATCTTCTGCATCTGCATAAACTGCTTGAGCAAGCGATTCACATCCTGAACCTGGGTCCCGGAACCTGCCGCAATGCGCCGCCGCCTTGATCCCTTGATGACATCCGGGAAGGCGCGCTCCTTCGGCGTCATGGAGCGAATAATCGCCAGCATGCGATCCATGTCCTTATCCTTGACCTGGTCACGGACATTCTGCGGTAGCTGACTCATGCCGGGCAGCTTGTCGAGCAGGCCACCGATGCCACCCATACCCGCCATCTGTTCCAGCTGATCGTGAAAATCGGTCAGGTCAAAACGCTTGCCCTTGTGCAGTTTTTTCGCCAGCCGCGCCGCTTTTTCCTTATCGACCTTGTGCTCGACCTCTTCGACCAGGCTGAGAATATCCCCCATCCCGAGAATCCGTGAGGCAACACGATCCGGGTGGAACGGCTCCAGCGCCTCGGTTTTTTCACCGACACCGAGGAATTTGATCGGTTTGCCGGTGATGCTGCGGATCGACAGTGCGGCGCCACCCCGCGCATCGCCGTCCGTCTTGGTGAGGATAACGCCGCTCAAGGGCAGCGCATCATTGAAAACACGCGCAGTATTAGCGGCATCCTGGCCCGTCATACTGTCAACCACGAACAGCGTTTCGACAGGCTGCACGGCATGATGGATCTGTTTGATTTCGTCCATCATGGCTTCGTCGATATGCAGGCGACCGGCGGTATCGACAATCAGCACATCGACGTGCTGTTTGCGCGCCTGGTCCAGCGCCGCCGTGGCGATATCCACCGGACGCTGATCTTCACGGCTCGGGAAAAAGGCCGCACCGACTTCACCGGCCAGTGTTTTCAGCTGTTCGATGGCCGCAGGACGGTACACGTCACAACTCGCCACCATGACGGATTTCTGCTTGCGCTCCTTCAACCAGCGCGCCAGCTTGCCCGTGGAGGTAGTTTTACCGGAACCCTGCAAACCCGCCATTAACACCACGGCAGGCGGTTGTGCGTTAAGCTGCAGTTCGTCACAGGCCTCGCCCATTAACGCCACCAGCTCGTCGTTAACCACCTTGACCAGCGCCTGGCCGGGCGTCAGGCTTTTCAGGACTTCCTGGCCAATCGCGCGTTCACGCACCTTGTCGACAAATTCCTTGACGACCGGCAAGGCCACGTCGGCCTCAAGCAGAGCCATGCGCACTTCGCGCAGGGCATCCTTGATGTTGTCTTCACTCAGGCGCCCCTGCCCGCGCAGGCGCTTGATCGTGCCGGTGAGGCGATCTGTCAGATTCTCGAACATGAAAACACTTCCCGCTGAAATATGGCGGGATTATAACGTGAAGCGGTCGCCCCCGCACAGGCGCTGCACATCCAGCGCGTCGATCTGGTCACGGCACTGGCCGAGAATACGCTCTTCGCTGCCGGGCTTGAGATGGGTCAGGTAGAGGCGTGGACGGTGGCGCAGTTTTTTCAGGTCGGCGGCCAGCAGACCCGGGCAATAGTGACGCGCCTTGCTGCTTAGGTCACGATCCTCATCCGGGAAAGCACTCTCGACAATCAGCAGGTCCAGTTTCTCGTGACGGTTGAGCGCCGTCCAGAAGCCTTCGTTGCTGGTGGTGTCGCCACTGAAGGCAAAGCTGCCAACACCATTCTGAACACGATAACCCGCTGCCGGCACCGCATGGTTGACCGCAATCATTTCAATGCTGCGGTTGCCCACCCGGATACGTTCCCCCGGCTGCATTTCCTCGAAGCGTAATACCGGCGCCTCGACGCTGGGCAAACAGGAGAAATCCGGCCATATCTGCCAGTTGAAAATGTGGTCTTTCAGGGCGCGTAGCGTTTCTTTGCGCGCATGCAGCACGATCGGTTCGTGGATGTGGTCGAAGACGGAATCCAGCAGCATGGGGATGCCAGCAATATGATCCAGGTGAGAGTGCGTGACAAAAATATGCCGGACGCGCTTCATCTCATCCAGATCGAGTTCGGTCAGACCGGTACCGCCATCAATCAGGATATCACCATCCACCAGCAGGGACGTTGTCGTCATATCCGTGCCAATACCGCCACTACACCCCAGTATTCTCAGTTCCATCGTCTTGATTCCGGTTATCGCCTGACAAGGGTAATGCGAGACCCGTGCCACGGCGGTTCACAGGAAAAATGTCGACCCGGTCACAGTTTTCAGCCCTTTTCGGGCAGATCTGTGTGACCTGTGCAACATGAGCGGCGCAACTGCCGCTACGCGTCAGCTACAGTGACACTGACGGGCGGCTTTGACCCGGTAATGGCGCAAGGCTTTAAGCCCCCGGTAGCTTATGCCATCATTGCCGGATGAACACGAACCTGTTTTCCATTGCAGCCGTCTTTTTCTACCTGCTGACCAGCATGGCGCTGGCCATGCGCCTGGGCGGCTGCACATCAAGATTGTGTGCGCACCGCAGGTCCGTTCTCCTGCCGGGCCTTGTGGCGGTCATACTGCACGCCGCAGCGCTGTACCCCGAGCTGGTGACGGGACAGGGCTTCAACCTCGGCTTCTTCAATGCCGCCTCGCTCATCGCATTGCTGACGATGATACTTTTATTGCTGGTCTCCACCTGGCAACCGGTCGAATCACTCGGCATCCCGGTATTTCCCGTGGCAGCAGCCACACTGGGGCTGGCCGCCATGTATCCCAGTCAGCATCCCATCACCGATACCAGCTGGCAGCTGGATATGCATATCCTGTTTTCCGTACTGGCCTACAGTCTGTTTTTTCTGGCAGCCGTGCAGGCTGTGCTGCTGGCTATCCAGGACTATCACTTGCGTAACCGCCAGCCCGTGGGCTTTGTACGCGCTCTGCCGCCACTCCAGGTTATGGAGAGGGTACTGTTCCAGCTGATTGGCGCCGGCTTTGCATTGCTGACCATCGCGCTGCTGACCGGGTTTTTCTTCCTCGAAGATATTTTTGAGCAACACCTGATGCACAAAACCATCCTGTCGATTGCAGGCTGGATCATTTTCGGGGTGCTGCTGTGGGGACGCTGGCGTTTCGGCTGGCGTGGCCGCAAAGCCATCCGCTGGACATTGAGCGGCTTTGCCCTGCTGGCGCTCGCCTATTTCGGCAGCAAGCTGGTGCTGGAGCTGATCCTGCACGGCAACCCCTGACAAACCACGCCCGTCGGCATACAATCATCCTGACTCCGGCAACCAGGTCATAGCTCCTTGGACGACATACCGCTTAGCGTGCTGTTCGGCATACTGGTATTCCTGATCATACTGTCAGCGTTCTTTTCCGGATCGGAAACCGGACTGATGACGCTCAACCGCTACCGGCTGCGCCACCTGGTACGCGCACGGCATCGCGGCGCTGTACGCGCTCACAAGCTGCTGGAGCGCCCGGACCGCCTCATCGGACTTATCCTGCTCGGCAATAACTTCGTCAACATCCTGGCCTCCACGTTGACTGCTGTCATCGCCTTCCGCATCGCCGGCCAGGCCGGGCTGATGGCCGGCGCCGCCCTGCTCACACTGGTCATTCTGATCTTTGCCGAGGTAACACCCAAAACCCTCGGCGCCCTGCACCCCGAACGGGTGGCCTTCCCCGCCGCGTTTGTCTACGGGCCACTGTTGTGGCTGCTTTACCCCTTCGTCTGGGCCGTCAACGTGATTGCCAATTCCTTATTGCGCATGATTGGCGTACGTCCCAACCAGAGCGCAACACACACCCTCAGCCAGGAAGAATTGCGTACCGTGGTGCTGGAAGCCGGCGCCATGATCCCCAAACGCCACCAGGACATGCTGTTGAACATCATCGACCTGGAAAAAGTCACGGTCGAGGACATCATGGTGCCGCGCAAGGAAATCAACGGCATTGACCTGGATGAGGAATGGAGCACCATCATGCGCCAGATCATCAATAGCCAGTACACGCGGCTGCCAGTGTATCGTGGCAGTATCGATCACGTTATCGGGTTTATCCACCTGCGCAAGATACTGCCCCTGCTGAAGCTCGAAGAACTGGACCAGGATGCGCTGGAAAAATCCATCCGTGAACCGTTATTCATTCCCGAAAGCACACCACTGAATCGCCAGCTGCTGAATTTCCAGCGGGAACGGCGGCGCGTCGGGCTGGTGGTTGACGAGTACGGCGATATCCAGGGACTCGTCACACTCGAAGACATACTCGAGGAAGTGGTCGGCGAATTTACCACCGACCCCTCCACCAGTAACAAGGATATTATGCCGCAGGAGGACGGCAGCCACCTGGTCAACGGTACGGTCACCATTCGTGAACTGAATCGCGCGCTGCACACGGAATTCCCCACCGATGGCCCAAAAACCCTGAATGGCCTCGTGCTCGAATACCTGGAAGACATCCCGCAACCGGCCACCAGCCTGCTGCTGTCCGGCTACCCGATTGACATCGTGCAGACCCAGGGCAACCTGATAAAAACCTTGCGGCTACATATCAACCAGCGACGACCGGTGGCCAAAAAGAACGCGGAAACGGCCGATTAATTCGTCATTGC
>CAYYAP010000090.1:0-9445 GCA_964469575.1 uncultured Thiohalobacter sp. | reverse complement strand
CTTTTTCAGGAGTCGGTGCAGCCGAGCATCGCAGACATTTTGCGATGAAGCGAGCGTTGTCTGAGCCGTTTGCGCGATAGCGCAGACGGCGAGTTTAGCGAGCGCGCAAAATGTCGAGAAGCGCAGGGAACCCGCGCAGCGGGCAAACCGTCGACTGAAAAAGGCTCGACCCGCCCCCGACGAAAACATCAACCCTGCAGAACGCCCTCTTCCCCCTCACTGCGCGCAATAATCACCGCCCCGCAGGAATCACTGAACACATTAACCGAGGTCCGGAACATGTCCAGGATACGATCTACCGCCAGGATCATCCCGATCGCTTCTGCCGGCAGTCCAATGGTCGCAAGAATAATGGTGATGGCCACCAGACTCGCTGCTGGAATACCCGCGACACCAATCGACGTCAGCAACGCCACCAGCACGACGGTGAACTGGGTGACCAGATCCAGTTGCAGACCATAGGCCTGGGCAATAAACATCGCCGCAACACACTCGTACAGGGCCGTACCATCCATGTTGACGGTTGCACCCAGCGGCAATACGAAGCTGGCGGTGCGGTTGGAGACCTTGGCGTTGTCACGCACGCATTCCATGGTCAGCGGCAGGGTGGCGGACGACGAGGCCGTCGAGAATGCCGTCAGCATCGCCGGCATCATGGCCTGAAACTGTTTGAGCGGGTGGACCCGCCCGACCAGCCACAGGAGCAACGGGAGGGTAATCATGGCGTGAAATGCCAGCGCCAGCAGGACACTCAGGGTGAAACTGCCCAGTGTAAAAGCCAGGTCGTTGAGCTGGTCGGCGCCAATACCGGCCACGGTCTTTGCGACCAGGCCAAAGACACCCAGCGGCGCGAATTTCATGATCAGCCCCGTGATCGCCATCATGATATCGGCGACACCGGACCAGAAGCGCGACAGGACATCGCGGGATTCGTGTTTAATACGTGAAAGAAAATACCCGAACAGCAAGCTGAAAAAGATCAGCCCCAGCATCTGTCCGTTGGCTGCCGCAGAAACGACGTTGGGTGGAACCATACTGAGGAAAACATCGGTGAGATCCGAGGCGGAATGCCCCTGCACTTTCTGCGCAGCCTCGCTGGCGGCGGCTTCACTTAAACCCAGCACATCGCGCGCCGGGTGCCCGTCAATCATGCCCGGCTCGATCAGGTTGACGAACATCAGCCCGACAACGATCGCCAGCAGGCTGCTGGTCAGGTAAAACAGCAGGGTCTTGCCTCCCAGCCGACCCAGCCCATCGGTATTACCGAGATCCGCCACACCGGTGATAATGGTCGAAACGATCAGTGGAACAATCACCATCTTCAGCGCATTCATAAACAATGCGCCGATAAATTCATAGACGGGATAAAAATGGATGCCGGCCACTGCGCCGTCCAGCCCACTCAGGCGGCCTGCTATAACCGCCAGCACCAGGGCGATAAGAATCTGCCAGTGGAGCTGGAGGCGCGGCATGTGCAGCGCGTTTACTCGCTACTCGCTGGAAGCACAATATCAGCCCGGGCGCGCAAGTCCCTGATCAGCGTATCCATTTCCAGCGAGCGGTACATGGCCTCGTAACCGCGTGTCATCCGGGTACGCTGCTCCGGCTTGAGTTCGGCCGGATCACCGTCAGTGACCGAAGTCAGATGGACCAGCGCAAAATCACCGTTGTTCAATGCAAAGCTGTCATCCACCGGTTTGCCATCCTGCGGGTGCGCCAGGGTGAATACCTTGCGCATGACTTCCGGGTTAAACCCGCTTGCCGTGCGCATGACCGCCTCAGCCTTACGGTATGCGTAGTAGTCCTGGTTGTTCAACTCTTCCAGCGTAGCCCCGTCTTTCAGGCGCGCCAACAGACTTTCACCCCGTGTACGCGCCGCCTCTGTGGCCAGTTCATGCCTGAGGCGTGAGACCACCTTGTCACGTACCTCTTCCAGGGGCGCCTGGTGTTCGGACTGCCGTTCCTCAACGCGCACGACAATGACGTCGTTGGGCGCCACTTCAACCGGCTCACTGTTGTTGCCGCTCTCCAGGACATCATCGGAGAACGCCGCAGCAATAACCCTGGGATATTTTCCGATACCCGGACCGCCCTTTGCATCCACCCAGTCACTGTGCTGGATTTTCAGGTCCAGCCCTTTAGCGGCGGCATCCAGTGAATCCGGATTTTCATAACTCAGATCGGTCAGCTGTTCGAGTTGCCCGTAGAACAGGTCATTGACCTTGTCCTGCTGCAGTTCGTGAATCAGCTCGTCGCGGACGTCGGCAAGGGGCGGGGTTTTTCCACCCTCGATGTCCGTCAGCTTGATGATGTGGAAACCATACTGTGTACGAATCGGCGCGGAAATATCTCCCTTTTTCATGGCATACACGGCCTTGTCGAATTCAGGCACCATATCGCCGTGACCAAAGAAGCCCAGGTCACCGCCCTGTTTCGCCGAGCCCGGGTCATCGGAATTTTTCCTGGCGAGCTCGGCAAATTTCTTGCCCGCCTCCAGTTGTGCGCGAATCGCATCGGCCTTCGCTTTTGCTTTCGCAACGGTATCCTTGTCCGCATCGGCGGCCACAGCGATGAGAATATGGCTGGCACGGCGCTGTTCCCTGGTTTTCAACGAAGCCTTGCGTTCTTCATAAAGGGCTTCGAGGGCGGCATCATCGACTTTCAGCGAGGCGCCGAGCGTGTCACCGCTAAGGCGCAGATAGGCCAGCTTCACGCGTTCCGGCACCATGAAATCAGCGCTATGCTTGTCATAGTACTGCTGGATTCGCGTATCGCTGACATCGACAGTCGCCTCGAAGGGCTTCACCGAAACGATCAGGTAGGAGAAATCACGTTTCTGGTTTTGCAGTCGGTAGACACGATCGATTTCGCCCGGTGTAACAAACGCTGTCGATGTCAGTCCGTTCAGCAACTGATCCGCGAGCAGACTGCGACGGGTCACATATTCAAATTCGGAAACACTTTGTCCACGCGAACGGATCAGGTCGCGGTACTTTTTATCTGAAAATACCCCGTCCTCCTGGAAAGCCTGGATAGCATGTATCTGCGCGGCCAGCAGCGCATCGCTGATCACCAGGCCATTATCCCGGGCGGCCTGCAACAACAGTTCACGATTAATCAATCCATCGAGCGCTTGCTTGCGGACCAGTTTCTCGTCGATCAGGGCCGGGTTAAAGGCCTTACCCATCTTTTGCTGTATGCGTGCACGTTGTTGCTGGTAGGCCTGTTGAAGATCCCTGGGTGCAATCTCTACATCATTGACCCTGGCGACATAAGCACGACTCTTGTTCTGCAGGTAGGACCCCAGACCAAACAGGGCGAAGGTCATGATCACCACACCGATAATGATCCAGCCCAACCAACCCATGACTGTATTGCGAAACGCTTGCAACATAGCTAAATCCCGCTATCCGTTATTTTGTTCGAATTTGACAAGAAGGCGCATTATAGCGCCCTGAAAAGAAAAACGGGCGTCCATCCGGACGCCCGTTCTGCTTAAGGTGGCGGAGCGGACGGGACTCGAACCCGCGACCCCCGGCGTGACAGGCCGGTATTCTAACCAGCTGAACTACCGCTCCATAACCTTGGTGGGTGCTGAGGGGATCGAACCCCCGACATTCGCCTTGTAAGGGCGACGCTCTCCCAGCTGAGCTAAGCACCCTCAGGAAAGCGGGCTAGTTTACGGCATCCTTAAACGCTTTACCAGCCTTGAATGCAGGCGAATTAGACGCCTTGATCTGGATGGTTTCACCGGTCTGCGGATTACGCCCGGCACGCGCGGCACGGGCGCGAACTTCAAACGTGCCAAAACCCACAAGCGTGACAGAATCACCCTTACGCAGCGTATCGGTAATGGTATCTATCACGGCGTCGACAGCCCGTGTTGCGTCCGCCCTGGACAGGTCAGCGGAGCTTGCAACGGCGTCAATCAGTTCGGCTTTGTTCATCGAGTTTGGCCCTCAACATCAAAATGGAAATTATAATTCGGATCGCGTACCGGGGCCAGAACCTGACAGCTCAAACCCGGTATAAGTAAAGACTAATCCCGGAGTCCCCGAACGCACGCGGTTTTATACCAAGTGTATTGCCGACGCGTCAAATAAAAAGCCCGTTGTCTGCGTAAAAGAGACTCTATTACGCAGACAACGGGCGATGACAGGACGGATTTCAGTGAGTGCGAAGCGTCTTACCCTTGGCGGCCCTGGGCTTGTCCTTGATCTTGCCACCCGGCTTTTCTTCAACCTTGCCGGAGAGCGGGACAGGCGGGCGCTGCAGGGCAATTTCCAGTACCTCGTCAATCCACTTGACAGGAAGAATCTCCAGCTTGTCCTTGACGTTCCTGGGGATTTCCACGAGATCCTTGCGATTCTCTTCCGGAATCAGCACCGTAGTGATACCACCGCGATGCGCAGCAAGCAGTTTTTCCTTGAGTCCGCCAATGGGTAAAACCTCACCACGCAAGGTGATTTCACCGGTCATGGCGACATCAGCCCGTACCGGGATACGTGTCAGCGAGGACACCAGTGCGGTACACATACCGACACCGGCACTCGGACCATCTTTTGGCGTAGCGCCTTCTGGCACATGGACGTGGATATCGTACTTCTGGTAGAAGTCTTCCTCGATACCCAGCGCCTCGGCACGGCTCCTGACCACCGTCGTGGCCGCCTGGATCGACTCCTGCATCACATCGCCCAGCTGGCCGGTGTGAATCAGTCGGCCCTTGCCCGGCACGATGGTTGACTCGATGGTGAGCAGTTCACCGCCCACCTCGGTCCAGGCCAGGCCGGTCACCTGACCGACCTGATCATTTTCCTCTGCCAGTCCGTAGCGGAAACGACGCACACCAAGATACTTTTCAAGGTTACGCGGCGTCACGGATATCCTGCCCTTGCCTTCTTCCCTGAGCAGCAGTTCCTTGACCACCTTGCGGCAGATCTTGGCCAGTTCACGTTCGAGGTTTCGGACACCCGCCTCACGGGTATAGAAGCGCACAATATCGTAGATGGCCTTTTCGCTGACACTCAGCTCGTCTTCCTTGAGACCCGCATTTTTGATCTGCTTGGGCAACAGGTAGCGGGTGGCAATATTGACCTTCTCATCTTCGGTATAACCGGGGATACGAATGACTTCCATACGATCCAGTAACGGACCCGGAATGTTCAGCGAATTGGACGTGGCAACGAACATTACATCGGACAGGTCAAATTCTACTTCCAGGTAGTGGTCGCCAAAAGTCGAGTTCTGTTCCGGATCCAGCACTTCCAGCAAGGCGGAAGACGGGTCGCCGCGAAAATCCATGGACATCTTGTCGATCTCGTCCAGCAGGAACAACGGGTTGCGTACACCCACCTTGGACAGGTTCTGGACAATCTTGCCCGGCAGCGAACCGATGTAGGTACGACGGTGACCGCGAATCTCGGCCTCGTCACGCACGCCGCCCAGCGACATACGGGTAAACTTGCGATTGGTCGCACGCGCAATGGAACGGCCCAGCGAGGTCTTGCCGACACCGGGCGGTCCCACCAGGCACAGGATCGGGCCTTTCAACTTGCGCACGCGCTGCTGAACGGCGAGATACTCCAGAATACGTTCCTTGACCTTGTCCAGGCCGTAATGGTCTTCGTCCAGCACCACCTGGGCGCGTGTCAGGTCATGGCGAATCTTGGTGCGTTTCTTCCACGGCACACTGACCAGCCAGTCAATGTAGTTACGCACCACGGTAGCTTCAGCGGACATCGGCGACATCATCTTGAGCTTGTTCAGCTCGGACGTGGCCTTTTCTTTTGCTTCCTTGCTCATGCCCGCCTTTTCAATCTTTTCCTGGTACTCGTCGGTCTCGTTGGGCACGTCGTCCATGTCACCCAGTTCCTTCTGGATGGCTTTCATCTGTTCGTTCAGGTAGTACTCGCGCTGGCTCTTTTCCATCTGCTGTTTGACGCGGCCGCGGATACGTTTCTCGATCTGCAGGACGTCAATTTCGCCCTCGATCATGCCCATCAGGTATTCCAGGCGTTCACGCACATTCTCGATCTCGAGGATGCGCTGCTTTTCATCCAGCTTGAGCGCCATGTGTGCAGCGATGGTGTCCGCCAGGCGACCGGGCTCATCAATTCCAGACAGTGAAGTCAGGATCTCCGGCGGAACTTTCTTGTTCAGTTTCACGTACTGGTCAAACAGTGTCAGCAGTGAACGCATCAGCACATCGACTTCACGCTCACCGGCCTGCTCGCCATGTCCCAGACAGTCGATCTGCGCAGAGAAAAATTCATCGGTGGTTTCAAACTTCACCAGGCTGGCGCGCTCGGAACCCTCGACCAGCACCTTGACGGTGCCATCGGGCAGTTTCAGCAGTTGCAGGATCGTGGACAAGGTACCGATCTCGTGAATATCGTCAACCTGCGGGTCATCGACTTCGGCGCTTTTCTGCGCAACCAGTAAAATCCGCTTGTCGTCATCCATCGCCGTTTCCAGTGCGCGGATAGATTTTTCGCGCCCGACAAACAGGGGAATAACCATGTGTGGGTAAACGACGACATCCCGCAACGGAAGAACCGGAACGACGGCCGTAGATTCGTTATCTGTTGCTTCAGGGGTGTTCTTGTTTTGCTCCATAGGAGAGTACCTCAGTATCCGGTTCTGATCGGGGGAGCTTCGGTTTCATAACCGGGCTCCCGGCACTTTGATATGGGGACCACCGTAAGACATTTCAATGGCGGTTTCGTGCCCCACAGAGATTTCTGCAAGAAACAAGCCATGGTAAAAAACCACAGCTGCCGACGATACAGGGCGTGTTCTGCCAGTATAGTGCTTAATGCCGGCAAATGCTGACGGGCCCGGCGGCTTGCAACCGTCGGGCCCGTGGCAGGATAGACTGAAAAATGACGCTAGTCGGAGGCAGCGCGCTGTTCCGGCTCTGAGTCGTAAACCAGGTAAGGCTCTGATTCACCGGCAATTGCGCGTTCGTCTACAACAACCTTCTGAACATTATCCAGCGACGGCAGCTCGTACATGGTATCGAGCAGAACGTGTTCCATAATGGTACGCAAACCACGTGCGCCGGTCTTGCGCGCCATCGCCTTTCTTGCCACGGCGCGCAGGGCGTCGTCGCGGAACTCGATTTCCGTGCCTTCCATGTCGAATAGCTTGGCGTACTGTTTGGTCAGGGCGTTCTTCGGTTCGGTCAGAATCTGCACCAGCGCGTCTTCATCCAGCTCTTCCAGCGTGGCGACAACCGGCAGGCGACCGACAAATTCCGGTATCAGCCCGAATTTGATCAAATCTTCCGGCTCCACCTCGTAGAGAATTTCGCCCACATTGACATCTTCATCGACGGTTTTCACCTCGGCCGAAAAACCGATGCCACCCTTTTCAGAACGGCCCTTGATAATCTTTTCCAGGCCGGCGAACGCACCACCGACAATGAACAGGATATTCGAGGTATCGACCTGCAGGAATTCCTGCTGCGGGTGCTTGCGTCCACCCTGCGGCGGCACAGATGCTACCGTGCCCTCGATCAGCTTCAGCAAGGCCTGCTGCACACCTTCACCGGAGACATCACGGGTAATAGAGGGGTTATCCGACTTACGGGAAATCTTGTCGATTTCATCGATGTAGACAATACCGGTCTGCGCCTTGTCGACATCGTAGTCGCACTTCTGCAGCAGTTTCTGGATGATGTTCTCGACATCCTCACCCACGTAACCGGCCTCGGTCAGTGTCGTGGCATCGGCGATGGTGAACGGCACGTTCAACAAGCGTGCCAGCGTCTCGGCGAGCAGGGTCTTGCCGGAACCGGTTGGCCCGATCAGCAGGATATTGCTCTTGGAAAGCTCAACTTCGCCCTTGCGGCCACCGGCATCAAGGCGTTTGTAGTGATTGTAGACGGCAACAGAAAGCACCTTCTTGGCATTTTTCTGGCCGATGACGTACTCATTGAGCACGTCGTTGATTTCGTGAGGCGTGGGAAGCTTGCTGCTGCCGCCGGCCGACTTCTCCTGCATCTCCTCGCGGATGATGTCATTACAGAGTTCGACACACTCATCACAGATAAACACAGACGGACCTGCAATCAGCTTGCGGACCTCGTGCTGACTCTTTCCGCAAAAAGAGCAATACAGCAGTTTTCCGTCGTCACCCTTACCATTTCGATCGTTATTCATACTCGATGCCCCGACTCGCGGTTCCCTTCCTTCCTATCAGCGGCAGATTTCCAGCCGCCTGAATACCCTGACTACTGCAAAAACAGTGGGTTCCTATTCAACTACGTCACCGTACCGCTGACAAGTGTTCCCGGTAGTAATCTACGGTTTTTACACCATTAGCCGTGCGTCAGGACTCGTCGCTTTCTTTTTCAGCTGCGGCTACGCTTCGTGACACCAGGATTTCATCAATCAGCCCGTATTCCTTCGCCTGATCCGCACCGAGGAAATTATCCCGGTCAGTATCATTCTGGATCTTGTCCAGCGGCTGTTCCGTATGTTTGGACAAAATCATATTCAGGCGTTCGCGCACCAACAGAATCTCTTTGGCGTGAATATCGATATCCGACGCCTGACCCTGGAAACCGCCCAGGGGCTGATGAATCATCATCCGCGAATGCGGCAGACAGTAACGTTTACCCTTGGCACCGCCTGCAAGAAGCACGGCACCCATGCTGGCTGCCTGGCCAATGCACATGGTACTGACATCCGCCTTGATGAACTGCATGGTGTCATAGACCGCCAGGCCGGCCGTCACGGAACCGCCGGGGGAGTTGATATAGAGGTGAATATCCTTGTCAGGGTTCTCGGATTCAAGGAACAGCAACTGCGCCACAATGACGTTCGCCATGTAGTCCTCAACCGGGCCGACCACGAACACCACGCGCTCCTTGAGCAGGCGCGAGTAAATATCGTAGGAGCGCTCACCCCGCGCTGTCTGCTCGATCACCATGGGAACGAGATTCAGCGCCTGGATATCTCCACCGCCTTTGATCATGCTATCTGACATTCAGTTGCTTCCTTTTCTACGCAGCGCTGCTGGCAGCCTGCATGAGTTCCTCAAATGTAGTCGATTTTTCCTCGACCTGCGCCTGGTCCACCACCCAGTTCACCACGGTTTCTTCCATGATCAGGGTCTGCACACCGGTCAGCATTTCCTGGTTGCTATAGTACCACTGCACCACTTCCTCGGGATTCTCGTAGGACTGCGCCATCTCCTCAATCGTTTCACGGACACGATCAGGATCAATCGCCAGCTGGTTGCGCTGAATAATCTCCGAGATCAACAGGCCGAGTGATACGCGGCGCCGCGCTTCATCTTCGTAACGACCACGATCGTCCCCTGCATCGGCACCCTCACTGTCTTTCTTGATTAATGCGTCAATCTCACTGTCCAGCAGTGACGCCGGGACATCCAGACCGGCCTTTTCCAGCAAGGCATCGAAGACCTGCGACTTGATGCG
>CAYYAP010000089.1:0-9464 GCA_964469575.1 uncultured Thiohalobacter sp. | reverse complement strand
GCTGCCAGTGGCCGGAATTGCAGTGCGTAAAACATCTCCAGGTAGCGGCGTGTCTCGGCGCGTTCCAGGTTGGTCACATAGCGCCAGAAACCGTAGACCCGTGACAATGTCATCATGCGTTCGGCATAGCGTTTCCAGGTGTAGCGGGCCGCCACTCTGTCCAGCGATCCCCGTGACAGGTGATCCCAGTAGTCGGGTTCTTTCTGGCAGCGTTCGAAAAACGCCGCCATAAGCTGTGCTGCAGTTTCGCCGTGGTTGGGGTCGATGTGGAAACCGGAAACACCGTCCTCGATAATTTCCAGTGGGCCGCCGAAGCAGGTGGCGAAGGTCGGCAGGCCACTGCTCATGGCTTCCACCACGGTCAGGCCAAAGGCCTCGAACAGCGCAGGTTGCACGAAAGCGCCGCGTCCATCGGCAACCACGCGGTACAGCTCACCGGCCAGGTCCTTGTCGAGGTGCATACCCAGCCAGCGGACCTGGCTATCCAGGCCATGTTCGTCCATGAGTGCATGCATGCGCCTTATCTGTTCGCGTTCCTCCGCGTCGCCGGAACGCTGTGGATCGACGTGCCCTGAAATCACCAGCAGGTTGGTCGCTTCACGCAGTGCGGGGGCGTTGGCGTACCACTCGACCAGGCCGGTAATATTTTTAATCCGGTCCATGCGCGCCATGGTAAACAGCAGCGGTTTATCCGTATCGGCAAGCACGCCACGGATATCGAAGGCGGTATTCTGACCAGACACCAGTTGTTTGATTTCATCGTGCAGGTGGACCAGGCGTTGTTCCTGGTCAGCAGCAGGGAAGTACACATCGGGGTCGGCGCCGGGCGAGACAATATTAAACTTGGGGTCGAAGGCATCGATCCCGTGTACCACCCGGTACAGGCCCGGCAGGCTGAACTCGGAATAGCTTTCGTACTGGCCGACGCTTTCGTCGGTACCGGCAATCTCCTGGTAGGTGCTGGTAATGATGAAGTCAGCCGTGTTCATGGCGATCAGGTCGGCGGTGAACTGGGTGGCGAAATGATATTGCGCATCGTTCTCGCGCCAGTACAGGTCGGAGTACAGGTACTTGGTTTTTTCCAGTGCGTGGGCGATGTTGCACTGGGTCACGCCGAGCCGCTGCGCCAGCAGAGTGGCGACCAGGTTACCGTCCGAGTAGTTGCCGATCACCAGGTCCGGGCGCCCGCCCAGTTCCGCCAGCAGTTCATGTTCCACGTCCAGCGCGAAGCGTTCCAGGTAGGGCCAGACCTCGAAGCGCGAGATCCATTTCGGCACCACCTCCCCCGAGGCTTCGCGGAACGGCACGCGCAGGATGCGCGCGTAATCGGTGCCGGCGATGCTTTCAATGCGCTGGTCGCAGGTTGTGCCTTCAGCCTCGGGAATCAGGCGGGTGACGACGACGATCGAGGGTTTGATATCCAGTCCCTGGTCATTCAGGCGCCGTGTCATTTCCCGTTCCAGCGCACGCACCTGGTCGAGAATGTAGACGACCTGCCCGCCGGTGTCGGGTCGTCCGAGTACGTTGGACTGGCCGAACCAGCCGTGTGGCGACAGGATGGCCAGCGAGAAAATCATCGGGATACGACCCAGAAAGGTTTCCAGCGCATCCGGCGAAGGTGCTTCGAGGATATCGAGCAGCAGTTGCATGGTGTCGCGCACCAGCACGGCGTTACGGCCCCAGCCGGCCTCGAAACCCAGTGGCGTCAGCTCACGCGCCAATACGCTCCAGGGTTGCTCGGGATCCATGCCAGCCAGCAGGCGGTCAGCACTGCGTAACGCGCGTCGCAGGTCGGGGACGCTGGCGATCAGCCCGTTGAGCATCAACGGTTGTCCGCGGTAGGCGTGCATGCTGAGAAATTGCAGCATGCGTTGCTGGCCTTTGCCCTGCTCCTCGAACAGGCGGCTGGACAGGCGACGGTTGAGAAATTCGACCCCTCGACCGATTGAGCGCGATTCCTGTGGTTTGAAAAACTCGCGGGAAAACGGTTCCAGGTCCACTTCCAGCATCCATTCCGGCGCCGCATTGCCATCGACCAGCCTTTCCTTGAAACGCAGGTACTGGCTGACCACGATTTCTTCGGCTTCAATGGTCTCAAGATGAATGCGCAGGTACTGCCAACGGCCGATACGCGGCCGTAGCGCCAGGTAGAACCATTGTGCATCCAGGGTGGCTTCCTGGCTCATCTGCAGGGTACCGGCCAGTGGCGTGTGGCGTAGTGTCTCACCACCTTCACGTGCACACAGCGCCTGAAAGCCATCGAGCAGATCGCTGCGCAGCAGAAAGGGCCGACCGATGGCGGCAAAATGGTGCAGCACGCGGTGCGCATTACTGCGTTCCTCATCGAGGTAGGCAACAAGCGCATCGAACAGTTTGAACGGGTTAGCCTGGTTCACATCAAATTCCAGTGTTGCCTGAATACAGTATAGAAGTCCTGGTGATCGGGGGTGGCGCCACGTATGCCGACAATCGCGCTGGCGAAAGTCTGTGCGCGTTGCAGCGTCTGTTCAAGATCCCAGGCATTTAACAGGCCCAGAATAATCACAGCGGTAAAGGCATCGCCGGCCCCGACGGTGTCGGTGACTGTGTCGGTCGCGGTGGGTTTAACCTGAAGGCTGAGGCCCGTGTTGTCGTGCGCCAGCGCGCCCTCCGCACCCAGGGTGGTGATCAACAGTTCAATTCCATGGGATTGTTGTAATGCGGCGGCGCGTTGCTCCAGGCTGTTCCCCGCCGGCGTCAGGGCTTCCAGTTCCTCATCGTTGAGCTTGACCCAACGGGCAGTGCCAAGATTGTGCTTGACCTCTTCCAGGCTCCACCAGGGGGGGCGCAGGTTAACATCAAGAAATACCGGTGCGTCCAGGTTCGCGCGCAGGCTGTCCAGTGCCTGGCGTGAGACCGGGCTGCGTAAGGCGAGGCTGCCGTGGTAGAGCAGCGCGGCATACGTGACCGGTGGCAGGCTGTCGTCATCGATAAAATCCCAGGCGCGTTGCTCGACAATGTCGTAGTGGGGTTCGCCATGCTCAATGCTGACATCCACCATTCCGGTCGGGTGCGCCGAGTCGAGCTGTAAACCGGCGGTATCCATCTGCCAGGTTTGCATGGCGTTACGAATGCGCCGGCCCAGCGCATCGTTGCCGACGCGGGAGATCAACACAGGTCGGGCGCCAAAGGCATTCAGGTGCCAGGCCACGTTGAACGGCGCGCCACCGAGTACCACCTCCCCGTCAGGAAAATGGTCGAATAGCACTTCACCGAACAGCACCGGGCGTCCTGTCAGTGGCGACTTCATGCGCGTTGATCGCCGCCGAGCTGCTCGACGACCCCCGGGTAAAAGTGCGCCAGGCCTTCTACGATACCGGCGCTGTAGTTTCCGTTCATGCCGAGAAATCCTCCATTGGCGATATACAGGGCATCGGCGTGACCCGCCGTAATAGCCTGTGCCTGCGCCGCTTCCCGCACTTCGGCGCCGGCGTTGGCCACCAGTACCGAGGGGATGGCGCTGGATAAAACCGGCAGGTCGTTGCCGCTGTCGCCGGCAAACAGGATTTCTGTGAGCCCGAATCCTGTTTGCGTTGCAAGGAACTCAATGGCGTGTAACTTGGTGGCGCAGGCCGGCAGGACATCGAGAAGACCGATGGCGGCCGGTTCATCAATACTCCAGGTCAGGCTGGCGCGAACGCCCTGCTCCGCCAGGCGGCTCTGCATGACCGCCAGCAGCGCTTCACGGTCGGCGTCCAGTGAAACATAGAAGCTGAGCTTGTGGGTGTTCTGCTTGCGGGTTTCCTGCAGGCGCAGCTCGGGCAGGTCCCGGAACAGATCGCGCAATTGCTGCCAGTTCATGTTACCCCAGTCGTGGTTGATTTCTTCTTCCCACTGCGGCCAGGGTTGCCAGCCGCTCTGGCCAATACGATAGATGCGCGTACCGACATCGGTGATCGCATAGTCGGGTTGCGGCAGCCTGTAATTATAGATGGCGTCCTTGACCAGTGTGCGATCACGGCCCGTCACGTAGGCCAGTGTCGTCATGGGCAAGCGCGCCAGTGCGGTAAAGCGCGCTCTGGCGGAAGCGGATTCCGGCTGTTCCCCGTTGGGTAGCAGGGTGCGGTCAAGGTCTGTGCATAACAGCAGGCGCGGGTTCATGAATGCATCACCGTGGTATCACGAGGAATCACACAGCTGTCAAAGAAGTCGTAGTGGTCGAGGGCTTCGAGTATGCCGGCAGCGTGGGCCTGGTGAGAAAAATATATCCGTTCGACCTCGGTAAGCTGCGACAGTTCTTCATGGTGGCGGTTGCTGACCACAACGGCCAGGGTGTTGCCGCGCATCATGTCCTCGTCTGCGCCGGAACCTCCGGCAACCAGCGTTCTCTCCAGTGCGATGCCCCAGCGGTCGGTGACATAACGCAAGGCGAAACCCTTGGACGCCCGCACCGGCACAATGTCCAGGAACTGTCCGAACGACATAATGACGTTAGCCGTAACGCCCTCCTGGTGCAGCATGCGGTGCAGCTCGTCAACACCGGGGGCTTCGCCGGGATCAATGTAATAGCTGATCTTGAAGCGGCTTTGCTCGGAGCGGGGTTGCAGTTTCAGGCCGGGTTGATCCGCTAGCACGCGGCGAATGACCTGTGGCGTCCACTGGTAATCGATATGGTGCGGCCAGGCGATATCAGCCGTCAGTTTGGGTGCGTAGTAGATTTCCGTACCGCCACTGGTAATCAGTACGTCGGGCTGCGGGATGCCGTATTTCTTCATCACCTTGAGCGCCGAGTCCAGGCGTCTTCCCGTGGCGATGCCGAAGGCGGCGCACTTGCGGTTTTCACGCAGCACCTTAATGAGTACCTTGAGCGCCGCCGGGTCCCCGAGCAGGTTCTGATCCAGGTCAGTGAAGATGGCCCGGTCATGGTAGACGTTGGCGCGTCGCAAGGTCGGCCGCAACGCCAGCTGCTCGGTTTTCTGGATCATGGGTTTGACCATCGCGACATAACGTTGCGCGTGCGCCTGCCAGGAATAATGTTCGCGTACGCCGGCGATACCGTTGGATGCCATACGCTGCCAGTCCTTGTCGTCGGATAATATTTTTATCAGTGCATCACTCATCGCCTGGTTGTCCAGCGGATCCACCAGCAAGCCGTTATGGCAGTTGGCGAGAATATCGATAGGTCCGCCGTCCTCGGTGGCGACGACCGGCAGCCCGCTGGCGGCGGCCTCGATCAGTGTCAGTCCGAAGGGTTCGGTCAGCGCCGGGTTGATGAATACGCCGTGTGAAGCGGCGGCAAGCCGGTAGAGCAGCGGTACATCCTGCCAGCTATGGTGTTTGGGAATGGCGACGTGACCGTAGAGGTCATAATGGTCGATCAATAACAGCAGTGATTTGAGCACCTCCTGTGCGCCTTCGTCCATTTCCTCGATGTCATCGCGGTTGCCGGCTACCACGACCAGGTTGGCCAGCTTTTGTAATGGCGGCGATTCCCCATAGGCGGCCAGCAGGGTTTCGATGTTCTTGCGTGGGTCCGGTCGCGACAGGGCCAGGATGATCGGCTTGTGCGGTTCCCTGAGAAAGCGCTGTATTTCGGCAGTGATCGGTGCGTCGGATTCGTCGCCCTGTGGCGGTTTAAAGCGTGTCAGGTTGGTACCGGGGGGTATGACGCGCATACGTTCCGGCTGGTAGTGATCGTAAATTTCGTATTGTTCCTCGATCTCCTGGTGGGTGCTGGTGATCACACGTTCCGCTACCGCCAGGGTATCTTCCTCCGCCTCGATACGCCGTGCCAGGTTATAACGCAGTTCAATGTCGTTGGCTGACAGGCCACGAGCCAGCAAGCGGTGGCGTTTGACACGGCCCAGTGAGTGGCCGGTATGCACCAGTGGCACCCCGAGCAGGCCCGCCAGCCGTGCGCCAACGTAGCCGCCGTCGGCGTAGTGGCTGTGAATGAGATCGGGGACGGAACCCCGGGCACGCAGAAATTCGAGTACGTTGTCGGCAAACTCATCGAGGTAATCCCACAGTGCTTCCTTGGGGATATAGCCCGGCGGGCCGGCTTCGAAACGGACAATACGTGCACCCTCGCCCAGCGGTTCGACGGCGCGTGCATAGTCGTCAGATAATTCCGGGTCTTCAACGCGTCGCGTGAGCAGATCGACACTGGCGACTTCCGGGTGTTTCGCCAGCGCACGCGCCAGTTCCACCACGTACAGCGTCTGCCCCCCGGTGTCCGCGTCGCGGCCGAGTTCGAGGTCGTGTCCGCGTATCAATCCATGTACGCTGACAAGCACCAGATTCAGGGCGTGTTGGGTTTGCCGCATGATCTTCCCGCCTTGGGCAAGCGGTTCCAGGTTGTGAGCCAAACAGGATAACCAATGGCGCAGTAAGGCGCCAGCAAAGGCGGTAACTATGTAGGTTGGCGCTGAGCGCAGCGAAGCCCAACGGTGCTCCACCCACGTAGATATTCAGTCGGCCCGGCCGGCAGCCTGGATACGTGCGGTCGGCAGGCGGGTAATATTCATCAGCGCCTCACGCGGTTTGCCAATGTAGTTGCCCTGCGCATAGTCCACGCCGTAGTTGCGCAGTAACTCAAGCGTTGTCGAGTCTTCCACATATTCCGCAATGGTCTGTTTACCCAGCGCATGTGCCACCTGGTTCATCGATTGCACCATGGCCTGGTCGACGTGGCTGTCCGCCATGCCCTGTACAAAAGCGCCATCGATCTTGAGTTTATCAACCGGCAAGTGCTTCAGGTAAGCAAAGGAAGAGAAACCTGCGCCGAAGTCGTCGAGGGCAAACTGACAGCCCATCTCTTTCAGGGCGCTGATAAACTTTTCCGCTTCCGACAGTTTGGCGATGGCTGCTGTCTCGGTAATTTCAAAACACACGCGTGAAGGATCAAGACTGACATCGTCCAGCAGGCCCTTGATCATCGGCAGTAACAGGGCGTCTTCGAACGCCTTGCCGGACAGGTTGATTGAGAAGCGTACCGATTCACCCTGCCGGTGCAAGCGTGTGAGTTGGGTGAGTGCGCGTTTAACGATCCAGCGGTCCACACTGTGAATCAGCCCGAAACGTTCAGCGGCCGGCATGAAGCCACCGGGAAGAATAATCTCGCCGTCGTCGCAGACCATGCGTACCAGGACTTCATAGTCCTGTACCTGGTCGTCGTTGAGCGCCATGATCGGTTGATAGACCAGCTGGAATTTGTCCTCTTCGAGCATCTCGCGTACCCGTGACGCCCAGCCCATGTCTTCTGCCATACCGTCCTTGTTGCTGTCGCTGGGGTCGTAGAGTTTGATGCGGTTGCGGCCCTGCGCCTTGGCCATGTTACAGGCGATATCCGCGTGTGACAGGGCTTCTTCCGCCGTTTCCACCTGCTGGTCAAGGAGCGCGGCGCCAATACTGCAACTGATGTTAAAGCTCTTGCCATCTTCGAGGAAATTATACGTTTCGAATAACAACCGGAAATGTTCAGCGGCGGAGGTAACGTCTGCGGCACGAATATCGTAGAGCAGCAGGGTGAACTCATCACCACCAAATCGCGCCAGCAGGTCGCCTTCGCGAACGTGCTTGAGCAGCAGTTGGGTGATTTCCACCAGCAGCCGGTCACCCGCCGCATGGCCGAGTGTGTCGTTAATATATTTGAACTGATCCAGGTCGATATAAAACAGCGCACAACTGGTATCCGGGCTGCGTGAGATACGCGCCACCGTGCGTTCCAGTTCCTGCTGGAAGTAATGGCGGTTGAACAGGCGGGTCAGTGAGTCGTGTTCGGCCTGATAGGTCAGCTGTTCGTGGAAGGCTTTCTGGTCGGTGATGTCGCGCGCCGTGCCACTGATCTGCAGGATGTTGCCTTTCTCATCAAGGTGCGCCTTGGCATTAAAACTCAGGTGGCGGCGGTTGCCGTCCTTGTCGAGGTGGACGGTTTCATACTGGTACAGGTCATCGCCTGCCAGCAGGGCGCTAAAGGCTTTCTGGTCTTTCTCATCATTATCCGGTGCGCAGAATTCGGCAATGTTGCGGCCGATCATGTTTTCCGGCTCCAGGCCGTAGATGATGCGTGAAGAAGCATTCAGGTAGCTCCAGCAACCCTGTGTATCGACACTCCACACCAGGTCATGGGCCGTTTCCACCAGTGCGCGGTAACGTGCTTCGGCAGCCAGCAGTTCATTCTCGGCGGTCTTACGCTGGCTGATGTCCGCCACCAGGCAGGTAAACATACGTTGCCCGCTGATTTCCATTTCAGAGATACGCAGCGATAAGGTGATACGCGAGCCATTGCGATGCATACCGCGCACATCACGTTCCTCGCTGTGCGGGTCGATGGACTGGCGTACCTGGAACACGTCCGGCAGCAGCGTGGCCAGGTGACGGCCGCGTATTTCCTGCGCAAGATAACCAAACAGGCGTTCCGCCGCGGGATTGAAGGTATCGATCTGGCCGCGTTCATCGACCACGATGATGCCCTCGGCCGCCGTATCCACGATGGCGCGCATATGCGTTTCCTGATCGCCAAGGCGCTGGAACACGCGGCCCAGTGTCTGTGTCAGGTGACCGATTTCATCGGTGGATGCCGGACGCAGTTGTGCCAGTGCCTCGTGCGTGGAGGCGCCGCTGCGACTGAACAGTTCGTGGAACGGCCGCAGCGCCTGCTGCATGCTGCGGATCGATAAAAGGCTGATGGTGAGTGTTGTCAGCGCCAGCAGCGCCAGGATGGTCAGGTAGCCTGTGCTGAGGCTACCGGTTGACAGCCAGTGGTATTCGACCAGCAGGCTATAGGACAGCAGCGGCACCAGCCCGGCGAGCAACAGGGTGCGTGACTTGAGGCTGACGTGAATGCGGTCGAGGCTAAGCTGTGACACCAGCTTGCCCAGCTGGTGCAGGCCAAACAGATAGGCCGGCACACTGGCAAGAATGGCGGTTGTGCCTTGCAGCAGCAGGAAGTGTGAGAAGGCAACCAGGTTACCGGCATTGATGGCGCCATCGAGACGCCAGAATACCAGTAACGGTGTCACCAGTATGTGGGCGGCGACCAGGCCCCAGAAGTCGCGGCTGAAGCGTTGCAGCTGGCGGTGCAGGTGTGAGGGCGCGTTACCCCCCCGGGGATGTTGCAGTACCCAGTGGGTCAGTGGCGTAATCAGCCGTTGTAACTGGAACAGCGAAAAGAAAATCAGTAACAGGGAGAATGCCGGCACAACACCGTCGGCAAGCAGTTGCTGGAGTTGCCAGGGTTGCAGTACACCGAACAGCACCGCGCTGCCAAAACCAACCACCGGGACAAGCAGAAACCCCAGGAACAGCAATATCGAAAAACGGGCGCTTGTGCGCTCGGGTGCATCCAGCATACTTTCCCCCGGTAACCGCAGCCGTCCGGCTGATGACCTTCAGTGTGATGCCTTAACCCGCCAAATTTCCTTATATTGCAGGATACTACATATGCTTTTACAGAAATTGGTCAGCATAATGACATAACCCCG
>CAYYAP010000088.1:0-9704 GCA_964469575.1 uncultured Thiohalobacter sp. | reverse complement strand
TCCTAGTCCAGCAATGACTTGAGGAAAGCGACAATCTCACCCCTCGCAATATCCTGATTGTCGCCGCCGTTGCGCGCCTTGTACTCCACCAGTCCCTTGTCCAGATTTTTTTCACCAATCACTACCCGATGTGGTATGCCGATAAGTTCCATATCGGCAAACATGACCCCGGGCCTTACCTCTCTGTCGTCAAAAATGACATCGAGGCCGGCAGCCAGCAGTTCCTCGTAGAGCACATCGCAGGCTTCGCGCACCCGGTGGGACTTTTTCCGGTTCATCCCCAGCAGTGCGACCTGGAAGGGCGCCAGTGCGGTGGGCCAGCAAATACCCCTGTCATCGTGATTCTGCTCGATGGCGGCGGCTACGACGCGCGATACGCCAATGCCGTAACACCCCATCTGCATGACGATGTCCTTGCCATTTTCGTCCAGTACCGTGGCTTTCATGGCACGGCTGTATTTGTCGCCGAGCTGGAAGACGTGCCCCACCTCGATGCCGCGCGCAATCTTAGCCACGCCCTTGCCATCCGGGCTGATGTCGCCCTCAACCACATTACGCAGGTCGGCGGTCTGCGGCTCCGGGCAGTCACGGCCCCAGTTGACGCCGGTAAAGTGTTTGCCATCCGTGTTGGCGCCACAGACAAAATCGGCAAGCTGGGCGGCAGCATGGTCGGCGATGACGGGGATATCCAGTCCCACCGGGCCGAGTGAACCGGCCTTGCAACCCGCCGCGCTTTGAATCTGTTCATCGCCGGCCATGGCCAGGGGTTGCGCCACCTGTTCGAGCTTTTCCGCCTTGATTTCGTTGAGCGTGTGGTCGCCGCGCAGGCACAAGGCCACCACGCCGCCACCGACGCCTTCCACCAGCAGGGTCTTCAGGGTGTGTTCGGGTTTGACTTCGAGCGCCTGGCTGACTTCCTCGATGCTGTGCGCGCCGGGGGTATCGACCGTGCGTTTTTCCGCCGTTGCCGCCGGGCGTTCACCGGCAGGTGGCAGCGCCTCGGCCAGTTCCAGGTTGGCCGCGTAGTCGCTCTCGGTGGAGAACACGATGGCGTCTTCACCGGAATCGGCCAGGACGTGGAATTCGTGTGACAGCGCGCCGCCGATAGAACCGCTGTCGGCGCGCACGGCGCGGAAGTCCAGCCCCAGGCGGGAGAAGATACGCATGTAGGTGTCGTACATCTGCTGGTAGGTTTCATCCAGCGAGGTTTTGTCGATGTGGAAGGAGTAGGCGTCCTTCATGAGGAATTCACGCGCGCGCATGATGCCGAAGCGTGGACGGATTTCGTCACGGAACTTGGTCTGGATCTGGTAATAATTGACCGGCAGTTGTTTGTAGCTGCGCACTTCGCGGCGCACCAGGTCGGTAATGATCTCCTCGTGGGTCGGGCCGATGCAGAACTCGCGGTTGTGGCGGTCGGTGAAGCGTAGCAGTTCCGGGCCATACTCCGCCCAGCGGCCGGACTCCTGCCAGAGTTCGGCGGGCTGGACGGCGGGCATCAGCAGTTCCAGCGCGCCGGCGCGGTTCATTTCCTCGCGCACTATCGCTTCTGCCTTGCGCAGGATGCGCAGGCCAAGCGGCTGCCAGCTGTACAGGCCGGCGGCAATCTTGCGGATCATACCGGCGCGCATCATCAACTGGTGGCTGATGATTTCGGCATCGGCGGGGGTTTCCTTGACGGTGGCGAGGGGAAATCGGGAGACTTTCATTCGGGTTTCATCAATATATTGGGATCAGGGGCGGGATTGTAGCGGTAGGTTGTTGGGGGAGTACAGGGTTTGTTGTTGTGGTGGCTTCGAGTCGTGGCCCTGCACGGTGGCTCTTTCACGGCTTCGGCGCAGGCATGCGCAAGGCGCCGTGAAAGAGCCACCGCACAGGGCCACTTGCCGTGAGGTTGCTACTTCAATTCGACAGCTTCGAAGGGGCTTTTGTAATCTGGAGAGGGAAGTTGCTGAAAAATGCTACGAGGTTTGGGTGTGCGGTGTGCCGGTACCTCGTGACGGGCGCCTTGCGCATGCCTGCGCCGAAGCCCGTCACGAGGTACCGGCGCGCTGCACACGTACCACGAAACGCTACAGATAAAACGCCTAAAACGTCCCTCCATTCCAGCCCCACATGTTCCGGGGTGCATCGGCGAATTCGATATAGATCCGGTTGGCAGGGAGGTCGAGCGCCCTGTTAAGCAGGTCGGAGAGACTACGTGACAGGTCGGCGGTTTGCGATTCGGGCAGGCCGATGCTTTTCAGTTCCAGGTAGGCGAGTGGGTCATCGCTGCCACCGAACAGCATGGCGGGGTTGTGTTCGAGGCTGACCATGACGTAGCGCTCGGGTTTGCCGAGCAGGTCGGCGACGGTTGTGGAGGCGTCGGCGATCAGGGTTTTAGCGGTTGCAGGCTCAACGACCTTGTTGGTCTGGATTTTCAGCAGGGGCATGTTCGGTCTCCTCCGTCACGGCCGGCTATCTGGAACAGTTTTCCTTGATGTATTTCTTCGACTGGTCAATGCGACGGCGGGCATCGTTTTCATCAACGCGTTTGACGCTGCCGTCCGGCATACGGTAGCGACGGTTGCCGCCACGTTCCAGCATAGTCACAATTTTATGCGCATTCTCGCACTGCTGCTTTTGTTGCTCGGCGCGTTCCTGTTCTTCCTTCGCGGCCTGTGCCTTTTCCTGGTCCGTGCCCTGTTTTTCTTCCAGCGCCTTGACGCGATCCTGCAGGCTGGGGCCGCTTTTGCCGGGGGAGGAAGCCAGGGGGCGTGGCGCCCTCATGCGTTGCGCTTCCACACCGGCAGGAGGGAATTGACCGAACTGGGTGTTTCCCTGCGCGTCCTTCCACTTGTACATTGTCGCGTGGGCGCCGGCCATGGCCAGCAGCAGAATGGTGCCGATGAGTGTCCGAGTGAACATGTGAATCCCCTGGTTGTCGTCGTATTTCAGATACTTACCCTATGAATAATCCTGTGGCAAGTAAAGGGTTCACGGCAGCGGGATAAAAACGTTGAGTCCTGTTCAGTCTTTCGTCTGAAACAGGTCTGGATTCTGGTGGGAAACGGTGGCAATATTAGCCAGTTCTGAACCAGCACTTTTGTGCATGTGCCCGAAATACGGGCTTTTTTTCTGGTATTTACTTAAGGCCAAGACCCGGGAGAGAAGACAGGTGGAGCTGACTGGCGCGGAAATTTTTGTACGCAGTCTTGAAAAACAGGGTGTCAAGCATGTGTTTGGCTACCCTGGCGGCGCGGTATTGCCCATTTATGATGCATTCGACAAGCAGGACAAGGTCGAGCATATCCTGGTGCGCCATGAGCAGGCTGCAGCTCACGCGGCGGACGGGTATGCGCGTTCTACCGGTCGCCCCGGTGTGGTGCTGGTGACCTCCGGTCCCGGCGCCACCAATGCGGTCACCGGTATCGCCACGGCCTATATGGATTCCATTCCCATGGTGGTGTTCAGCGGCCAGGTACCGACGGCGCTGATCGGTAACGATGCCTTTCAGGAAGTCGACAATGTCGGTATCACGCGCCCCTGTGTGAAACACAATTTCCTGGTCAAGGACGTGAAAGATCTCGCGCTTACTATCCGCAAGGCGTTTTACGTGGCGACCACTGGCCGCCCCGGCCCGGTGGTGGTTGATATTCCCAAGGACGTCAGCACGCTGAAGGCAGAGTTCCATTACCCGAAGCGCATCAAAATGCGCTCCTACAACCCGGTTACCAAAGGGCACCCGCGGCAGATCAAAAAAGCCATTGAGCTGATGCTGTCGGCGAAACGGCCCATGTTGTACACCGGGGGTGGCGTGGTGGTCGGTAATGCCAGCAAGCAGCTGGTCGAGATGACGAAGTTGCTGAACTTCCCGATTACCAACACGCTGATGGGCCTCGGGGCCTATCCGGCTACCGACCGACAGTTTGTCGGTATGCTGGGTATGCACGGTACCTACGAAGCCAACATGTCCATGCACAACTGCGATGTGCTGATTGCCATCGGCGCGCGTTTCGATGATCGCGTCACCGGCAATGTTGAAAAATTCTGCCCGACAGCAAAGATTATCCATATCGATATCGACCCGGCCAGTATTTCCAAGAATGTGGGCGTCGATGTGCCCATCGTCGGCCCGGTCGACCAGGTGTTGAAGGAGATGATCGTCCAGCTGAAAGCCGGCAAGGTAAAGCCGGATGCAGCGGCGCTCAAGGTCTGGTGGAAGCAGATCGAGGAATGGCGCGCCATGGACTGCCTGAAGTACAGCACCGACAGTGACTACATCAAGCCGCAGGCGGTGGTCGAGGCACTGTACAAGGTGACAAAAGGCAACGCCTTCGTGACTTCCGATGTCGGCCAGCACCAGATGTTTGCTGCGCAGTTTTACAAGTTCGACAAGCCGAATCGCTGGATCAATTCCGGTGGACTGGGCACCATGGGTTTTGGCCTGCCTGCGGCGATGGGCGTGCAGGTTGCGCACCCGAAGAGCACGGTAGCCACGATCACCGGTGAGGGCAGTATCCAGATGTGCATCCAGGAGTTGTCGACCTGCCTGCAGTACAGGTTGCCGATCAAGATTATTAATCTGAATAACGGTTTTCTCGGCATGGTGCGGCAATGGCAGGAGTTCTTCTACCAGGGGCGCTACGCCATGTCGTATATGGAATCGCTGCCGGACTTCGTCAAGCTGGCGGAGGCCTACGGGCATGTCGGTATGCAGATTACCAAGGCTGAGGATGTCGAGGGCGCGCTGAAAGAGGCGATGAAACTGAAAGATCGTCTGGTGTTCATGGATTTCCTGACCGACCCGAGTGAAAATGTCTACCCGATGATCCCGGCCGGTGCCGGCCTGAATGAAATGATACTGGTGTAAGCATGCGGCATATCATCTCCATACTGATGGAAAACGAAGCCGGTGCGCTGTCGCGCGTGGCCGGTCTGTTTTCGGCGCGCGGTTATAATATCGAGTCGCTGACTGTTGCGCCGACCGAAGACCCCTCGTTGTCGCGCATGACACTGGTGACTACCGGTACCGACCAGATTATCGAGCAGATCACCAAGCAGCTGAACAAGCTGATCGATGTGGTCAAGCTGATGGACATGTGCGAGGGTGAGCATATCGAGCGTGAAATGATGTTAATCAAGGTGCGTGCCGTGAACGGCGGGCGCGAAGAGATTAAACGTCTGGCGGATATTTTCCGCGGTCGTATTATCGACGTGACCGACGCCTTGTATACCATCGAGGTAACCGGCACCAGCGACAAGCTGGATGCCTTCATTGAGGCAATTCCTGAAACCGATATTATCGAGGTGGTACGGTCGGGTGTGACGGGTATCGCGCGTGGCGAACGCGCGTTGCATGTGTAAACAAATTTAAAATCCAGTCAGGGTACAGAGCTATGGCATTAAATATTTATTACGACAAGGACGCAGACCTTTCCATCATCAAGGGCGCAAAGGTCAGCATTATCGGTTACGGGTCGCAGGGCCACGCACACGCCAACAACCTGAAGGAATCCGGCGTGGACGTCACCGTCGGCCTGCGTGAAGGTTCGATTTCCGAGGCCAAGGCGAAAAATGCCGGGCTGACTGTCAAGTCGATCGAGGATGCGGTCAAGGGCGCCGATGTGGTGATGGTTCTCGCACCTGACGAACACCAGGCGAAACTGTACCGCGACAAGATTGAACCCCACATCAAGAAGGGTGCGGCGCTGGCATTTGCGCATGGTTTTAACATTCACTATGAGCAGATCGAGCCGCGTGCCGATCTCGATGTGATCATGATTGCCCCCAAGGGCCCGGGTCACCTGGTGCGTTCCACCTATACGCAGGGCGCCGGTGTGCCGTCGCTGATCGCAGTGTCCCAGGATGCCAGCGGCAAGGCGAAGGACATTGCCCTGTCCTATGCCTCGGCAAATGGTGGCGGACGTGCCGGTGTGATTGAGACTACTTTCAAGGAAGAGACCGAGACGGATCTGTTCGGCGAGCAGGCGGTGCTGTGTGGCGGCGCCACATCGCTGGTGCAGGCCGGTTTTGAAACACTGACCGAAGCGGGCTACGCACCGGAAATGGCCTACTTCGAGTGCCTGCACGAGCTCAAGCTGATCGTTGACCTGATGTATGAAGGTGGTATTGCCAACATGCGTTACTCGATTTCCAATACGGCCGAGTATGGTGACCTGACACGCGGCCCGCGTGTCATCAACGCAGAAACCAAGGCGGAAATGAAGCGCATCCTGACTGAAATCCAGAATGGCGAGTTCGCGCGCGAATTCATCCTGGAAAACCAGGCCGGGGCCGCTACACTGAAGGCCAAGCGTCGTCTGGGCCGTGAGCACCCGATTGAACAGGTTGGTCAAAAGCTGCGTAGCATGATGTCCTGGATCAGCGATAACAAGATCGTTGACAAGAAGGTCAATTAACCGACCGAGCCCCACGCCATGGCGACAGGCCGCTATCCCTATTTTTCCCGTGCCGGTTGGCTGCCATTCCTGGTTGTCGCCATTGCCGGGACGTTTGTTGTCGATGCCGCAGGCTGGATCTGGTCATCACCGTTCTGGCTGCTGTGTTTGCTCATCGCCTACCTGTACCGTGATCCCAGCCGGGACATTCCCGCCAGTCCGCGCGCCGTGGTGAGTCCCGCGGATGGCGTGATCAGCGCAGTGGAAGATGTCCACGATGGCTACCTGGACCGTGACGCAAAACGTGTGCTGATTGCCATGAGTCATACCGGCGTGTACAGCACACGCAGCCCGGTCGAAGGGAAGGTATTGCAGCCGCCACACGATGGTGGCGCTGACCGGCCGCATGGGGTATGGCTGAAGACCGATGAAGATGACGATCTGGTGATTGTGATGCACCGTGGTCCATTGCACAATCTGCCGCATTGCTATGTGGGATTTGGTGAGCGTGTCGGTCAGGGCCAGCGTTGCGGTTATATTCCGCTGGGTGGACAGGTCGAGGTCTACCTGCCGTGTCACAGTCGTGTCCAGGTGGATGTCGGCTCGCGCGTCCGGGCCGGATCTGATGTAATAGCCCTCCTGGTCCACAAATAGGCGTTTCGCCCGGGTATCGGTATGGACGAAGAACAGCAAACCCGCCCCCGTCGCCGGGGTATCTATCTCCTTCCCAACCTGTTTACCACGGCCGGTTTGTTTGCGGGTTTCTATGCCATTGTGGCGGCCATGAGCAGTAACTTCGAGGCCGCCGCCATTGCAATCTTCGTCGCCATGGTGATGGATGGTATCGATGGCCGTGTCGCACGGCTGACCAATACCCAGAGTGAATTCGGTGTGCAGTACGACAGCCTGTCGGACATGGTGTGCTTTGGACTTGCGCCTTCGCTCATTGTTTTCGAGTGGGCATTGCGCAGCATGATCGAGCAGGGTTGGCTCTGGAGCAAACTCGGCTGGCTGTCCGCTTTTGTGTATACCGCCGGCGCGGCGTTACGCCTGGCGCGTTTCAATACCCAGGTCGGTAGCGCGGACAAGCGCTATTTCCAGGGCCTGCCAAGCCCCTCGGCGGCGGCTGTGCTGGCCGGGCTGGTCTGGTTCAGCGAGGACAACGGTTTTAGCGGTGAGGAGATGTGGATGATCGGCGCCGCGCTGGCCGCGACCATGGGCGCGCTGATGGTCAGTAACGTGCGTTACTACAGTTTCAAGGAAATCGATTTCAAGAACCGTGTGCCGTTCGTGGCACTGATCATTACGGTGGTGGTGTTTGTGGTGATCTCCAGTCACCCACCCAGCGTGCTGTTTTTTGGCTTCCTTTTGTACGCCATCTCTGGCCCGGTATTGACGCTGTACAAGATTCGCCAGCGGCGGCGCGAACGGCGTTTATCACAGTAAAGGCCAAAAAATTAGCAATTACGTCAATAATAATAGAAATATCTCTATATTTAGCGTATCTGACAAGACTTAATTTGCGCTATACTTGTCAGTGATGACAATATCAGCCGACAAACACGATACCATCGCTGCTGGCCTGATGCGCGATATCCTGCACCAGGCGCAGGAGCGTGGCTGGTCGCAGGGTGAACTGGCCGAGCGAGCCTCGGTCCCGGAATCCAGTATTTCCCGTATCAAGCGTACCGGGCGAGCGGACCTCGGTACGCTGGCCAACCTGGCGGGTGCCGTGGGACTGAGACTGACGCTGTTGCCGGACAGCGATTTCACCGAAAAACTGTCACGGGGCGACTTGTTCTGATGCAGGACGTGCAGCTCAGCATCTGGACACGCGCCGGCGGGCAAGCCGCGAAGATGGGTAGCCTGTATGTGACGGATACCGATGCGCGTTTTTCCTATGCGCCGGAGTTTATCGATAGCCATATCCCTGGCCTGAGCCTTGTCTATCCCCCGCCGTTATTTGCCGAAACCACCATCGTTCACCATCAAAGCGGTTCCCTGCACCCACGCTTTCGCGCCCTGATTCCCCCCGCCGACGAGCAGAACTTCCAGCGCAAGTTGATGCTGGCGTTCCTGCGCGAGAAGGGTGTCGAGCCGGGAAGCGGGTTTGAGGCGGACCTGGCGTTGCTGGCGCAGACCGGTCACGGCGGGATCGGTCACATTGATGTATTTGCCGACGACGAGGCGGCACAGCACTGGTACGCCAGTGACGACAGCGGCCCGCTGGTACCGATTGGAGACCGTTTCGGATTTTCGCTCAAGGATATGATTTCGTGGCTGGATGCCGACGCGCGTTTTATTCTGGAAAGCCTGGGGCCGACGCCGTCGGTGGGTGGCGCTATTCCCAAGTTGCTGGTGGCGATACCGGCGGAAGGCTGGGATGGTCGCATCAGTCTGCCGAATCGTACCGCGCGCGATGATCGTATCGACGTGGTGCTTAAAATTGAACGCACCCAGGCCTATCCCGGGCTGGCGGCGCTTGAAGCGCTGGCCCTCGATATACACCGCGAGGCCGGGTTTGAAACACCGCGTTACTGGCATGCCGAAGTGGGCGGCCTGCCGGCGCTGGCCGTGGAGCGTTTTGATCGCAGTACTGATGGCTTGCCGCTACCGATGGAAAGCCTGTATTCGCTGCTGGCTTCCGGTGCAAAGGATATTGTCCGGCATACGGACGGTTCGCTGGACCGTATCGGCAAGGTCATCGATCTGGCCGATCCGTTACTCGTTGCAGACAAGAAGACGGCGCGCATTCACCTGCTGGAGCGTGTGTTGCTGGCTCTGTTAACCGGTAACGGCGATCTTCACCTGGAGAACCTGTCACTGATCGGCGCAATGGGTGAGGCGCACTTTTCCCCGGTCTATGATCCCACGCCGATGCGCGCCTACAGCATGCATAACATGGTGTGCGCCGTGCCCTTTGGTGAGTACGGGGAACATCCCGGGGCGGACGACCCCTTGCAGGCGGCGTGCGTACAGTTTGCGCAAAACCTCGGCTTGCGACGTACTGATCTTGGTGCCTGCGTCGAGCGCCTGTTGGCCGTGACAACGGATTATGGAGAACGCGTGGATGCGCTCGACGCTTTACCCGTCGAGAACCGTGAGCGGCTGGTGACCATACACCGTGATATGCACAAGCGCCTGGCAGAACTCACGCACCCGTAGGAGCGGGCTTGCCCGCGAACAGTGAGGTTACCGGGCCTGGCCTGTTCGCGGGCAAGCCCGCTCCTACGGGGGGGTAGAGGGTTTCTTGCGGGCGGATTACCTGCGGTGCAGGTTGGGCTTCACTTCGTTCAGCCCAACCTACTCCATTCTGACCAGTCA
>CAYYAP010000087.1:4528-9737 GCA_964469575.1 uncultured Thiohalobacter sp. | reverse complement strand
AGCCCAACCTACCGGCTTTCGCGGCTGACCGTTCTTCCCGGATTAACCAGAGGTTACTGAAGTTATTGCTGCAGCAGCGCGAGCAGACTCTGCATCAGTACCGTGGGAGTTGGGGGGCAACCGGGTATCACCAGATCGACCGGGATAATGCGTTCGACAGCGCCGACTGTTGCGTAGTTACAGCCAAACTCGCCACCGTTGATGGTGCAGTCGCCCATGGCGATAACCCATTTGGGCGCCGGTGTGGCGTCATAGGTGCGCTTCAGGGCGGCGGCCATGTGACGTGACACCGGGCCGGTGACCAGCAACGCGTCGGCGTGGCGCGGCGAGGCGACGAAGTGGACACCAAACCGTTCGATATCGTAGTAGGCATTATTGAGTGCGTGGATTTCCAGCTCGCAGGCATTACAGGAACCGCTGTCAACGCAACGGATGGCGAAGCTGCCGCGCATGCGTTGATCGACAAGGCGCCTGAGCTTAACGCCGAGGGCGTCAAGATCCGGGTTTTTGGCCACCGGCTCGGTGATGATGCCGGTTTTGCGAATTTTGTTGAGTAGTCTCAGCATGGTCTAGAGATCATGTCCCGAATAGGAGCCGTTGACGGATTTATTGCACACCGGGAAATCCGGCACAATGTTGCCGTGGATTAACTGTTCCAGCGCCGGCCAGTTGAGCCAGCTGGGGTCGCGCGGGAAGAAACGCGCAATGCGGCCCGCCTCGCCGAAACGGACATAGCAGAGGATTTCACCGCGCCAGCCTTCCACCAGGCCCAGGCCTTCGGCATTGGCTGCAGGCGCCTGCCAGTCGATACGGATCTCGCCATCCGGTAAAT
The DNA here is from genome assembly GCA_964469575.1 of uncultured Thiohalobacter sp. Lineage (GTDB taxonomy): Bacteria > Pseudomonadota > Gammaproteobacteria > DSM-19610 > DSM-19610 > Thiogranum. The sequence continues at coordinate 8,905 of CAYYAP010000087.1, read as the reverse complement.
CAGCCAACAGTTGATCCAGCAAATCCAGCGCGTGGCCGATTTCATCGGCCCGCACCTTGAGGCGGGTGGCGACATCGCCGGTCTGGTACAGGGGGGACTCGACCTTCAAGCGGTGATAGGGCGCGTAGGCGTGATCACGGCGCAGGTCATAGTCCATGCCACTGGCTTTACCGACATAACCCACCACGCCAATCATTGCCGCCGTCTCCGCTGACAATACGCCGGCGCCCAGCAGGCGATCTTCCAGTGAGGGGTTGTCGTCCAGAATCGGCAACAGTTCATCGAGTTCTGTCCGCAGCGCGGCCTGCAGGGTTTGAAGCTTGTCCACCTGCGCGCTATCAATATCGCTGACCACGCCGCCCGGAATCACACGATCCATCAACAGGCGATGACCGAACACGGTGTGATTCAGGCGTTGCCAGTCTTCGCGTAAGCGGCTGAACTGGTACTGGGCAAAGGCAAAGCCGACGTCGTTGCAGATCGCGCCAATGTCGCCAAGGTGATTAGCGATACGCTCGCGCTCCGCCAGTATGGCGCGTAACGACAGGGCGCGTGCCGGCACTGCGATCCGGGCAGCGCGTTCCATGGCCATGCACGCCGCCCAGCTGTGTCCCACGGTGCTGTCGCCGGATACCCGGCCCGCCAGGCGCACGACGCCGGTGGCATCGCGATCCTCGGCAATTTTTTCAATGCCCTTATGTACGTAACCCAACCGTTCCTCCAGGTTCAATACCGTTTCGCCGACCGCCTGAAAACGGAAGTGCCCGGGCTCGATAATACCGGCGTGTACGGGTCCGACCGGGATTTCATAAACCCCCGCACCCTGCGCCTGGAAAAACGGGTAGTCGGAGTCGGGTGGTGTGTCATCGCCACCGGATTCCCCGGCAGCCGGGAAATCCTTGCGCAGCGGGTACTGGTCCTCCGGCCAGGCCTGGTGACGTGTCCAGCGGCGTGAGTCGGGGTGATCGCTGAAAGCGATACCAAACATATCCTGGAGGTGGCGTTCCGGCCGGTTGGCGGCGGGGAACCAGGGCGTGTGTGACGGCAGTACCGGCTGACGGATCGCCAGCGGCGCGCGCACCACCAGGTAGTCGCCGTGGTATTCAAAGCAGACGTTGATGTTGAAGTCATCCGCATCGATCTGGTCCGCCCACAACGCCACCCAGCGGCAGCCCTGCTGGCGTGCGACTTCGGCAAAGCGGCCCCAGTCCTCGTGGTCAATGTCCAGCAGGTGTACCAGCGCCAGTTGGGTCGCCGAGCCATGTCGCACCAGTACATGCTCATCTTCACAGCGCGCCAGCAGTTCCGATAACCAGTCAAAGCGGCTCATAACAAGCCCTCACCGGTAATGAGTATGGCGGCCTGGTTGAACCAGTCGGCCAGGAAGGGCGGGATGGAAAGACCCAGCCACAACACCAGCACCATGTGTAACGCCACCGGCCACATATTGGCCTGTACCGCGACCTGTCCTTCAGGACGGTCACCGTACACCATGGGGTGCAGGTGTCGGAACAGCCCGGCAAATGCCACGCCCAGGCCGGACAGTAACGGCAGGGTCAGCCACGGGTGGCTTTTCATGGTGGCCGACAACAGCAGGAATTCACTGGTGAACACGCCAAAAGGCGGGAAACCGGCGATGGCCACGGTGCCAATCAACAGGCCCCAGCCCACGGCAGGCTGCGTCTGGATTAGTCCACGGATGCCCTCGATAGACTGGGTACGGGCGATGTGGCTGGCGTGACCCACGGCAATAAAGATGGCTGACTTGGTGAGTGAATGTACGGTCATGTGCAGCAGGCCGCCGAAGGTGGCCAGCGGGCCGCCCAGGCCAAAAGCAAAGGTCATCAGGCCCATGTGTTCGATGGAGGAATAACTGAACAGGCGTTTGATATCGCGCTGCCGGTGCAGGAACAGGCCGGCCACCGTAAAGGATACGATACCGAAACCCATCATCAGGTTGCCGGCCAGGTGCGGTGAATGCGTCCCGCCGGTGGCCAGCGCGCCATCCGTGAGTATTTTTACCCTCACGACGGCATACAGGGCAACATTCAGCAGCAGGCCGGACAGCACAGCCGACATTGGCGTGGGGCCTTCCGAGTGGGCGTCGGGCAGCCAGGTATGCATCGGCACCAGCCCGACCTTGGTGCCGTAGCCGACCAGTAAAAATACGAAGGCAATGGCCATCACCGCCGGCTGCAGTTCTGAGGAGTGTTCCGCCAGTACACTCCACAGCAGCGCGTGTTCGGCATCGGGGATAACGTGCGACGCGGCAAAGTACAACAACACCGTGCCAAATAACGCCAGCGCAATACCGACACCGCAGATAATAAAGTATTTCCAGGCCGCCTCGACCGATTCGGGGGTGCGGTACAGGCTGACCAGTAACACCGTGGCCAGCGTTGCGCCTTCCATCGCGACCCACAGCACCCCCAGGTTATTAGTGGTCAGCGCCAGCTGCATGGTGAACAGGAAACCCTGGTAGCTGGCGTGGTACAGGCGCAGACGTCCCGGCCCGAGACGACCATTGGCTTCCTCCTGCGCCATGTAGGGTGCGGAGAAAAATGAGGTAGTGGCGCCTACCAGCGCGGTCAGCGCTATCAGGTAAACGTTGAATGAATCAATGTGGAATTGTCCGGCCTCACCGCCCAGCGGACCGTGCTGCAACACGATCAGGGCCAGCCAGACACTGGTGGCAAAGCCTCCCAGTGTCGCCAGTATGTTAAACGCCGCAGCGCCGCGGTGGTTACCGAACACCCCGAGCAGGATGCTGGCAAGCAAGGGGATCAGCAGCGTCAGGTACAGGGCTGTCATTCATCCCGCTCCGACAGGCGGTTGAGCTGGTCGACATCCAGCGAGTCGATGCTGTCGCGGATGTGGAAGAAGAACACGCCGAAAATCACGGCGGCAACCAGCACGTCAAACGCCACACCCAGTTCCACCACCATGGGCATGCCGTTGGTCGCCGCGACTGCGGCAAAGAACAGGCCGTTTTCCAGCGACATGAATCCCACCACCTGGGCCACGGCCTTGCTGCGGCTGATCAGCATCAGCATACCCAGCAGCACCACCGCCATGCTGATGGCAATGGTGTTACGCGTGACCGAGGCCGATAATTGTTCAATCGGCTGGGCGACGTAGTAACAGAAAATTACCAGCACCGCGCCGATCATCAGGACTGTCGCCGGGTGCTCTGCGCCGTGCTCTTCACGGTCGATGCCGAGCCGTTTAACCAGTCGGTGCAACAGCCAGGGGATGAACAGGGCTTTCAGTGCAATCGTCATGGCGGCGGACAGGTACAGGTCGTGCTTGCCGCTGTCAAAGGCGACCAGCCCGGTGGTGACCGCCACCAGCAGGCCCTGCCAGGCAAAGATATGAATCATCGGTACGACCCGGCTCTGCGCCAGCAGGGCAAACGAGGTAAACATCACCATCGCCGCCAGGGTCAGGATGGCCTGCTGATAAAGGGGTAACTGTTCCAGCATGTTCAGCCCACCTCCAGGATGATGTGGCTCAACAGGCCGATCAGCGCCAGCGTCAGGGCCAGTACCAGGAATGCCGGTACCCGGAACAGGCGCATTTTCGCCAGCACGGTTTCACCGATAGCCAGTAGCACACCCAGCACCAGCAGTTTGAAAAATACCACACCGCTGGCAACAGCCAGCGCGTGGATACTGTTATGTGTGGCGATGCCCCAGGGGAAAAAGATATTCACGATCAGCACGCCATAGATCAGCAGTTTCAACTGCGCCGCCCACTCGATCAGCGCCAGGTGGCGGCCGCTGTACTCCAGGATCATCGCTTCGTGGATCATGGTCAGTTCCAGGTGGGTGGCCGGGTTGTCGACCGGGATGCGTCCGGTCTCGGCAATACCCACCAGCAACAGGCTCAGCAGCGCAAACAGCAGTGAGGGGCGTAACACCATGCCTTGCGCCAGCAACTGGTCGATAACGGTCGACAGATTGGTGCTGTGCGCCACCATGGCGAGGGTGAAGACCGCCATCAGCATGGCCGGTTCGGCCAGGGCGGAAATCGTCATTTCACGCGATGAACCCATGCCACCAAACGCGGTGCCAACATCCATACCCGCCAACGCCTGGAAGAATCGCGCCAGGGCGAAGAAACCTGCCAGCACAATCACATCGGCGATAGCCGCTGTCGGCAGGTTCACGGAAATAAACGGTACCACCGCCGCCGCCAGTAGTGTCGCCCCGGCAATAATATAAGGTGTGGCCCGGAAAACCGGAGAGGCGTTGTGCGACAGCACAACCTGCTTGGCAAACAGACGACGCAGGTCACGATACGGCTGTAACAGGGATGGCGCGCGGCGATTTTGCAGCCAGCATTTCACCCGCTTGACCCAGGCCGAGAACAGCGGTG
>CAYYAP010000087.1:0-4428 GCA_964469575.1 uncultured Thiohalobacter sp. | reverse complement strand
CGGCGATTTTGCAGCCAGCATTTCACCCGCTTGACCCAGGCCGAGAACAGCGGTGCCAGCGCCACGAACAGGGCCATTTCAATCAGTGACAGCAGCCAGTCGTTCATGTAATCAACCACAGCAGCAGCAACAGCGTGGCAAAGCTGTAGGCCAGGTAATGACGCAGGTTACCCGTCTGGATACGGCTCACCCGGCGCGTTGTGGCGTGCAGTATTTGCATGATAGGGATATAGAACCACTTCCAGGTGATGTCTTCGGCGTGTACCTGGTAGCGGATCTGGGCCGGTTCCAGCGGCAGGCCCTTGTGCATTTCACGTTCCTGTTCTTCGTGAATACGCCACACCGGTGCAAAAATCCGTCGGATCGGCATGGTGAATGAGGTGGACGTGTATTGCATCCGGGGACTCAATGGACCGAATCCGCAGTCCCAGGTATCGCCGCGTTCTGTCTGCACGCGACCGGTGGGCCGCATCACGTAAAACATCAGGGCCCAGGCGAGCAGGGCCAGCAAGATGCCCACGAATACCAGCGGCGCACTGTAGGAGGCGGTATCCGCCGAGACCGGCGTCAGCCACAACCAGCCGTTGGCTGTCGCCGTGCTGAGCGTCTGCCCGGTCAGGGACTGGGCGACATGGTTCATGGCGTTAACCGCAGCGGTCGGGAAAATACCGAACAGCAGGCACAACACAGCCAGCAACGCCTGTCCCAGCACCATGCCGAGACTGGCTTCGCTGCTGCGTCGCACCCGCCGGGTGCGTGCCTGGCCGAGAAAGGCAATACCGTACACCTTGACGAAACAGGCCGCCGCCAGCGCACCGGTCAGCGCCAGGGTGGCGGCGGCGATGGGTATCACCGCGCGTAACACACCGCTTTGCAGGTTCGGTACCTGCAGGGCCGTCTGAAAGGTCAGCCATTCGGAGACAAAGCCGTTGAACGGCGGTAGTGCTGAAATACTGATGCAACCAATGAGAAAAAACAGCCCGGTCCAGGGCATGCGCTTCAGTAGTCCGCCCATGCGTTCGAGGTCGTGTTCATGACTGCGCTGCAGCACCGCCCCGGCGCCCAGGAACAACAGGCTCTTGAACAGGGCATGATTGAGCGTGTGGTACAACGCCGCCACCAGCCCTAGCGTACCCAGTAGCGGGTAGCCGGTGCCGTAGAAAATCATCGACAGGCCCAGGCCGATAAAAATAATGCCGATGTTTTCGACCGAGTGATAGGCCAGCAGTCGCTTCAGGTCATGTTGCATCAACGCGTACAGCACGCCGAACAGGGCAGTGATGCTGGCAATGATCAGCAGCGCCACGCCCCAGGCCCACTGTACGTCGCCGATCAGGTCAAAACTCAGGCGGATGAAACCGTATACCGCGACCTTGAGCATGACGCCTGACATCAGCGCCGATACGTGTGACGGCGCCACCGGGTGGGCTTCCGGCAACCATACGTGGAGCGGCACCAGGCCGGCTTTCATACCAAAACCCAGCACGCCCAGCGCAAAGGCGATGGACGCCCAGGTCAGGCTCAGCGGTGCGGCGCGCATGGCTTCAAAGGAAAAACCGTCACCGAAACCGGCCAGTACGCCGAAACTCAGCATAATAGACAGTGCGCCCACTTCCGCCATCAGCAGGTAGAGAAAACCGGCGCGCCGGTTGGCGGGGTTCTGATGTTGGTAGACGACCAGGAAATAACTCGTCAGTGACATCAGTTCCCAGGCCACCATAAAGGAGAAGGCATCGGCGGCGACCACCACCATCAGCATGCCGGTGACAAACAGGCCGGTAAAAAAGCCCAGCACCGACATCGGTTGCTTGCCGTGTTCAAATTCGCGCACATAGCCCGGCCCGAACAGGCTTACTGCCGTTGTCACAATACCGATCAGGGCGAGGAAGAAACCGGCCAGCGGGTCGAGCCGGAAATGCCAGTGCAGCCAGGGCAGACCCGGCGAATAGATCAGGGTTTCGGTGACGTCCTGCATCAGGGTATGTCCACCGAGCCACACGGCGGTCAAGCCCGCCAGCCCAAGCAGGGGGAACACCAGCCAGCGCATCAGTGCCGGCTGACGGTCTGTGGCAAACGAGGCCACGGCAGACAGCAACGGCAATACCAGCACTGCGGTTAACAGAAACGAGGTGGACATAGGCAGGCGCGCAGCGGCTGGGTTAAAGGGGCACAGCAGGACAAGCTGCTGCTGTATCGGGTGGGGAATTTAATCTGTGCAGGGTACTGGTCACAACGGAGGACTTTAGCACATTAGCATCTTCAAATAAAGCAGGCAAAGCGTCCATGTCGCTGCGTGGAACTCGAATAACGGCGAACAGTCGAAGACGGAGGAGGCTCAGGTATTCATACCAAAGGGGGTGTTAGCGACAGCAGCGGAGGGCTGTGAGCATGCACTCGGAACGGCGTGTCAGGTCAGGTCTGTCCCTGCTGTTGGTGGTCTGCTGGTTCATCGCTGCGGTTTTCTCGCAGGCCGCAGCCGATGAACCGCGTCATCCTGAAGCACAACTTGTTCAGCTATCACAAACTGCCGCGCACCTCGGTGGCTACCGACTTTTACGTCAGACCTTGTTTCGTTATCTGTGGATACGCGATCGCGGGGGATGGCTGCAGTTGCCGCTGCAGGGGCCCGTACTCAAAATGGGTGACGTGGGCGATGAGGTTTCGCGTATTCGCCGGCAGTTGAAAGTGGTGGGTGACCTGTCTGAAGATACGCCGGAAAGCGAGGTGTTCGATTCAGATATGGAGCGCGCGGTACGCCACTTCCAGTACCGGCATGGTCTTGAACAGGACGGTATTGTGGGACGCAAGACGCGCGCAGCACTGGCTGTTCCTGTCGAGCAACGTATTCTGCAGCTGACCATTAACCTCGAACGCTGGCGCGGCTTGCCGCGTGATCTCGGTGAGCGTTATATCATGGTTAATAGCGCCGCGTTCCTGTTGCAGGCCCACGCGGGCGACCGTGCGCCGCTGGAAATGCGTGTTATCGTTGGGCGAAAAAATCTGCAGACGCCCACGTTCACTGAATCGATGCGCTACCTGATCGTGAATCCTTACTGGCATGTCCCGAACAAGATTGCCCGCGTCGATCTTATTCCCGCACTGTTACGCGACCCCGGTTATTTTTCCAGTCATCACATACGCGTTCTGTCGAGCTGGCGAGAGGATGCTATGGAGCTGGATCCGCTGTCTGTCCATTGGTCGGAGTACCTCAGTAGACGAGCCATACCGTTCCAGTTGCGCCAGGATCCGGGGCCACACAATGCACTGGGTCGTATCAAATTCATGTTGCCAAACCGTTACAGCGTGTACTTGCACGACACACCTTCAAAACAACTCTTCAAACGTTCAGTGCGCGCATTCAGTCATGGTTGTGTGCGTGTTGAAAAACCCCTGGAGCTGGCGAACTATGTGTTAGGTGGTGGGGCGGACGAGCGAACGCCGTCTGCGCTTGAGTCCATTATTCAACAGGGAAAAACCCGCACGATCCTGTTGCCCCGGCCTGTCCCCGTCTATGTGGTTTACATGACAGCCTGGGTAGACCATGGCGGTAAGGTGCATTTCCAGCGGGATATCTACCAGCGTGACCGCCGCCTTGCGGCGCGGATTCGGCCAGATGCTCCGGTGTCGGCGCCCGTTGCTGGCGTCATAAAAGCGTCGTTTGCCAGCGCGGAGGCTGGGGAGATAACCCCATAAGCTGACTGGCGATTTTTTATCGCTTGCGTATAATGCCGCCTGTGCGTGATTGGCACAGGCTATGCATATCGCAGTGACTATGAAGTACAAAACCTCAGCCGGCCGACGAGCTGGTATTGAACACCCCTCACGACGTCGGTTTATACAGACTTTTCTGGGCGCCAGTGCCACGCTGGTGACAGCGCCGTTATGGGCCTCAATACAGGACAGGCCGGAACGCAGCCTGGCGTTGCGAAACCTCCATACCGGCGAAACACTGAAAACCACCTTCTGGGCAGACGGGCACTATTTACCGGGTGAACTCAGGGCCATCAACAAGGTATTGCGCGATCACCGCTCCGGTGAAATACACCGTATGGACCCTCACCTGATGGACGTGCTTTACCTGCTGCAACAGTCTGTGGGGATTGCCGGGCCGTTCCATATCATTTCCGGTTACCGCTCGCGGGCCACCAATGCAAAGCTGCACGCGAGGAGCAGTGGCGTGGCTACGCACAGCCTGCACATGCAGGGCAAGGCTGTCGATATACGCCTGCACGGCTGCAAGCTCGATCGCTTGCGCAACGCCGCGTTGGCGCTCAGGGCCGGTGGCGTAGGCTATTACGCCAGGTCAAACTTTATCCACGTCGATACCGGCCGCATCCGTCGCTGGTAATCAGAACTCGTACTCGACGAGCGTCCTGATGGTACGATCGGGTGTGTCGTTATCCAGCCCCAGCACAACACCGGCTTCCC
>CAYYAP010000086.1:7103-9981 GCA_964469575.1 uncultured Thiohalobacter sp. | reverse complement strand
CCAACCGACTACTGCCGAATGATGAGATTGCCACGCTGCGCTCTTGAAGAACTTGGCCATCATTCCGAACCCGTAGGTTGGCGCTGAGCGCAGCGAAGCCCAACCTACCGGCTATCTCGGCTGACCGTTCTTGCCGGATTCGTCACCGCGCCAGCGGGGTAACCTGCTCGCAATGAATTATTCAGATGGTTCCTCAGTCATCATCCGGCGCAGCCGGGTCAATCGCCGCCCGTACCCGTTCGGCGATGCGCATGGCCTGCCCGGCGTCCTCTGCCATGCAGGTGTAATGGCCCATCTTGCGGCCGGGGCGGGCCTCTTCCTTGCCGTACAGGTGCAGTGCAGTATGACGCTCGGCAAACAGGTATTGCCAGCGTGGTGTGCCGGCATTCCACAGCTTGCCAAGTACATTGACCATAACAGCGGGTGACAGCAGTCGGGTCGATCCCGGCGGCAGACCGCAAAGTGTGCGCACCTGTTGTTCGAACTGCGAGGTCAGGCAGGCGTCAATGCTGTAGTGGCCACTGTTATGCGGGCGTGGCGCCATTTCATTGATCAGCAGTTGGCCGTCAGACGAAATAAAGAATTCGACGGCAAGTACACCGCAGTAATCCATAGCGTTCGCCAGTTGCAGGGCCATATCACAGGCCTTGCTGGCGACATCTTCCGGTACACGTCCCGGCACGCGAGTGGTATCGAGGATGCCGTTTACGTGCATGTTCTCGCCGACCGGGTATACGGCGGTCTGACCACCGACGCTGCGCGCCAGTACCACGGAAAGTTCCTGTTCCAGTTGCATGCATTCTTCCAGGATGCACGGCGCCTGGTTCAGGTCGGCGAAAGCCATCTGCGCCTGTTCGAGATTATCGATGCCGATCTGGCCTTTCCCGTCATAGCCAAGTTGCGCCGTCTTCAGCAGCGCGGGCATGCTGAGTGCGGCGCAGGCAGGCTCGAGGTCGGCAGCCGAATTGATGGCAAAGAAGGGTGCGGTGGCAAGCCCCAGGTCGCGGATAAAGGTTTTTTCCCGGATGCGGTCACGGGCGATGGCAACGGCTTTGGAACCGGGACGTACCGGTAACCGGGCTTCGAGGAATTCCAGCGTTTCGGCCGGGACATTCTCGAATTCGGTGGTAATAGCCGCGCATCCAGAGGCCATTTCTTCCAGTGCATTTGCATCGTCATAGGCGGCTTGCAGATGGCGGTCGGCCATACCGCCTGTCGGGCTGTCAGGGCTCGGGTCGAGCACCCACACGCGATAGCCCATGCTGTGTGCGGCAAGGGTAAACATACGGCCGAGCTGCCCGCCACCGAGCACGCCGAGTGTGGCACCAGGCAGAATCATGATTCGGGTGGCAGGGTCATGTTCAACGCCATCTCGGTCTGGGCGGCGCGGAATGCATCGAGCTTTGTTGCCAGTGCGTTGTCGTTCAAGGCCAGCAGACTGATCGCGTACAAGGCCGCATTGGCGGCGCCGGCAGCACCGATCGCGAAAGTTGCTACCGGAACGCCTTTGGGCATTTGTACGATCGACAGCAGGGAGTCCATCCCCTTCAGGTGGCGTGAAGGCACTGGCACGCCGAGGACCGGCAGGGTGGTCTTGGCGGCCAGCATACCCGGCAGATGGGCGGCGCCGCCGGCCCCGGCGATGATGCAGGCCAGCCCGCGCTCGCGCGCAGTGGAGGCATAGTCGAACAGCAGGTCCGGGGTGCGGTGGGCGGACACCACACGTGACTCGAATTCAACGCCGAATTTCTCCAGCTGCTCAGCGGCCGATTGCATGACCTCCCAGTCGCTGTTGCTGCCCATAACCAGGCCGATTTTTGTGGCTGCCATAGCATGCCCCGAAAATGAGGAAACGCGCATTGTACCATCGCCACCACCGGCCGCCACCGGTACAATGTGCTATTTTGACGGAACTCGCCATGCTCGATGTGTTATACGAATCCTCGATTTCCAGCCTGCCGCTGCTGGCACGCGGCAAGGTGCGTGATATCTACGCAGTGGGCGATGATCACCTGCTGATTGTGACCACGGACCGCCTGTCGGCGTTTGACGTGGTGCTGCCCGACCCGATTCCCGGCAAGGGCGCGGTACTGACCGCAGTATCGAATTTCTGGTTCGAGCGCACCCGTTCACTGGTGCCTAACCACCTGTCTGACCTGTCACTGGCGAGCGTGTTGCCGGATGCCGCCGAGCGCCAACAGGTCGAGGGCCGGGCGATTGTGGTGCGCAAGCTGAAGGCGCTGCCGGTCGAGGCGATTGTGCGCGGCTACCTGATCGGTTCCGGCTGGAAGGACTACCAGGCCAGTGGCGCGGTTTGCGCTATCCGGTTACCGGAGGGCCTGCGGATGGCCGATCGGCTGCCAGAGGCGATTTACACCCCCTCCAGCAAGGCGGAAGTCGGCGAGCACGACGAAAATATCGATTACGCCGCCACCGAGCGCCTGCTGGGCACCGATCTGGCCGCCCGGGTGCGTGACGTCAGTCTCGCCATCTACCGGCAGGCAGCGGATTATGCGCTCGACAGGGGCATTATTATCGCGGACACCAAGTTCGAATTCGGCGTGGATAAGGCCGGTGGCCTGGTGTTGATCGACGAGGCGTTGACGCCGGATTCCTCGCGCTTCTGGCCCCAGGATGAATACCGTGTGGGCATCAGCCCGCCCAGTTTCGACAAGCAATTCGTTCGCGACTACCTGGAAACCCTCGATTGGGACAAGACAGCGCCAGGGCCGAAATTGCCGGATGACATTATTCGACGCACGGCGGACAAGTATAACGAGGCGCTGCGGCGTCTAACCGGAAATGTGAATTAATTCAGGGGCCCCTTAAATTTTTTGCCAGAATGCCGCTATTGCGAGAAGATGCATACATAATACGG
>CAYYAP010000086.1:4029-7003 GCA_964469575.1 uncultured Thiohalobacter sp. | reverse complement strand
CCTTAAATTTTTTGCCAGAATGCCGCTATTGCGAGAAGATGCATACATAATACGGGCGTGTGCCCGGTAAAAATGATTTTTTCAGCGCCCCGGTGGCGCTCAATCAAGAGGTAAAGGTCATGCGGATGATCCGGAAAAAACTCACAAGTTATGTGTTGGCAGGTATGCTGTCGGCAGCGATGGTCAGCCTGCCGATGACTGCCAGTGCCAGCGACTATGCCTTTGAAAACACCAATTCAGCGCCAACAGGTGGAGAGATGCTGGCGGATGCCTTCCTGGTTCGCCCCGTTATGTTGGTAGGTTCCGTGCTGACCACGGCAACCTTTGTGGTTACCCTGCCCTTCAGTGTGATCGGCGGCAATGTGGGTGAAGCGGCCAACAGGTTGGTGGCGGAGCCGGTAAAGTACACCTTTGCTCGTCCGCTTGGCGATCTGTAATACTCACGGTAGACCGGGCAGAACCAACGGGGTCTTCGGACCCCGTTTTCTATTGCGTGAATAACCAGAAATATCCGCTGTTATAAAACACGTGTAACACGATTGGCGCAGTCAACCCCCCGCTACGTTCCTTCACCAGGCCAAACAGCAGTGAGGGGAGAAATACCGCGGCCGCCCACAAGGGCGGGTGGTTGATGAAATGCAGCGCGGAAAAGACCAGGCTGGTGAGCAGATTCGCGTGCGTCAGCGGCCCCAGTTTCCAGGGTTTGAGGTGCGCCTGCACGGCTTCCTGCAGCAAGCCTCGAAACAGCATTTCTTCAACAACCGGGTACAGCAGCGCCGGGTAAAGAAAGCGCAGCGGAGCGTTCAGCGGCCAGGCAAGATGGGTCGTGGGACTTGAAAATACCCACAGTAGCCCCCAGTACAACAGGGCCGCCCCCATGGCGACAAGGAATACCGGATCACGCCAGAAAGGCTTGTGTGGCTGATTCATCCGCACAGTCTACCTTGCCAGCCTGGATCCGGTACAATCAACAGACTGATATGAGGAGTGTCGTTATGTACGGATTCAGTGTTCAGGTGAGCGGTAGTTTTGACGAGACTATAGGCAAGGTCACCGAGGCGCTTGCCTCAGAAGGCTTTGGCGTGTTGACCGAAATCGATGTCAAAGCGACGCTCAAGAAAAAAATTGATGTAGATCGCAAGCCCTATACCATCCTCGGTGCGTGTAACCCGAAACTGGCCAATCAGGCCATCAATGCAGACCCTGATATTGGCTTGCTGTTGCCCTGTAATGTGCTGGTGCGCGAGGAAGATGATGGGGCCATCACTGTGGCATTCATGGACCCTGCGGCAGTACTGGGACTGGTCGAGCGAGAGGGTGTCAAGGATCTCGCCGGACAGGTACGCGCCAAACTGGAAAAGGTGCGTGACCAGTTAGGCTAGGCCGCTTCATTACGCGGTAACAGTGCTGCGCAGGCTTCCCCGAACTGGGTGTCCGCCTCGGTGGACACCGTTTCCACAATATCAATGGATAAACCGGTCAGTTCCCAGGCACCGGCCTCCAGCGGTGGCACCTGGGGCGTGCCGGCTGCTGTCGCGTGAACCATACCGGCAATCACATCGGCCAGGTGTATGGTTGCCGTTTCCAGCCGGTGACTGTCGGCAGCCGAAGGTTGGTGATGGTAGTGGGTGGCGGTGACGAAGCTGTCCGGGAGGTTCCAGCTGCGCATCAGTTCCGCGCCAACTTCCCCGTGGTCGAAGCCGAAGATTTCATGTTCGGCGATATGCAGGGGTATATTGTCGTTACCCGCCATTTCCAGCGCCCGTCGCGTATCATCGGGTTTCTGGCGATACATGATCAGTGATCCCACATCGTGCAGCAGTCCCATGACAAAACAGCGTTCGGTATTGGGGGCGCGCAGATAGCGGGCGAGAATTCTTGCCACCACGGCAGTGTACAGGCTGTGCTCCCAGAACTGGCGCATGTTGACCAGGCGGTTGGGTATCCGTGAAAACACCTGGATCGCGCTGGAACCCAGAATCAGGTCGGTCAGTTCAAGCGTGCCAACAATGGTGATGGCACGTGAGATCGTGTCAATTCTTGAGGGAAAACCATAGAAAGCGCTGTTAACAATTTTCAGCAGCTTGATCGTCAGGCCCGGATCCTGGCTGATGATTTCGCCGATATCGGAGGCCGAAGTCTTCGGGTTATTGAGCATTTCCATGGCCGTCATCACGACAGAGGGCAGGGAGGCAAGCTCAATGGTGTCGGTGATCAGGTCTTTTGCATCGGTGGGCATGGATGTCGTATTCCTGTTCGAGGCTGGTTTACCTGCACTGTGGCGTGGTGCAGGCGCCTGTTGTGGACTTATCGCAGTGTGGCGAAAATCGACCCGCCCGGTTAACCGGGGGATAGGGCGCCCAGACAGGGTAACAAAAACCCTGGGTGATCATCTGATAATTATTTAACCTTATGATCCTACATGAAATACAGCTTACATCAAGGTTGATTTACAGCAGCACGCCGGTCTGCGAGAATAGGCGCCAGTTTTTAGCATGTCAGCATATGGAGAGAAACTTATGAAGAAGATGTTTATCGCAGTTGCAGGAAGTATTTTGATGGTCAGCGCCAGTGTCAGTATGGCGGCTGGTGACGCCGCCGCCGGAAAGGCCAAAGCGGCTGTCTGCGCGGGTTGTCACGGAGCAAAGGGCGTAAGCGCTAATCCTCTGTGGCCAAACCTGGCGGGGCAAAAGGCGGCCTACCTTGAGAAACAGCTGAAAGATTTCCGAGGTGGAAGCCGTAAGGATCCGACCATGTCGGGTATGGCCAAGCCGCTGAAAGACGCAGATATTGCCAATCTGGCGGCGTATTATTCAGGACTCTGACAGGGTTCTGATCGTGCATACAAAAGCCCGGCCCTGGCCGGGTTTTTTTGTGGTGTTATCGTTGTGTCACACGGTAGTGAAAACGGTGGGTGACGAACAGTAAAACCGTTAACAGGGTAAGCGCGCCGGCCTGGTGCATCGAGGCAAGC